>CAVCDR010000055.1:0-43794 GCA_963601025.1 Agathobacter sp.
ATAAGTGGTGGGGATGGAGGGAGTTGAACCCTCACAGTATTGCTACCAAGGGATTTTAAGTCCCTCGCGTCTACCATTCCGCCACATCCCCACTTTGGAGGTTCCTGCCAGATTCGAACCGGCGATCACAGAGTTGCAGTCTATTGCCTTACCACTTGGCTAAGGAACCACTTCACTACTGCGCTTTATTATCATACTAAAAAGATTCAACAATTGCAAGATGTAACTTTCTAAAATTTTAGAAAAAATATATAATCTATCTATAAGTTTAAAAAACTTGTTTTTATTGTGCGTAAAAAGGTGGACAGAATGAATAAATTTTCAAATGAAGTAAGGCTGGATAAAGATATCTTAGAACTAAAAAATAAAATTAATGAACTAAATGATGAAATAAGTAAAGGTAAATCAGATAATGTTCAGATGAAAAACGCTTTTAAAGAGTTAATCGATACTACCAATCAAAATCATTTAGATAATATGGCTTCTTTGAATAATGATAATGATGTGATACAAAAAGAAATCAAATTATATGATGATAAGATAAAAGAAAGTGAAACTAGTTATCAAGATAAGATAGCGGATGTTAAAAAAGAAAAAGATAACATCATTAATAAGATTGAACAGCTAATCAATACGGAAAATTATTCAAATAAAGCACAATCTACTAACGATATAAAAGCTAAGAATGAAAAATTAGATTCCTATCGTAATATCAAGAAAGAACAAGTCGAAGAATACAATAATAAAATTAAAAGTTTAACTGATAAATATAACGAAGAAAGTAAGAACTTAAATGATTTAAAAGTTAAATTACAAAACAAAATCGATACATTACTTAACGAAAATAGTAAACAATTAGATGAATTTGAAAACAATAAACAAAAGATGATGGAAGATAACAGAATGGAATTAGAAAATAAGGAACAAGAAAATAAACAAATAGCTGATGATGCGAGAAACAATGCTCAAGCACAAATTAAAGATAAACAACAAGAGCTAACAGCATTAAAGGCTAAATTTAATGAATTATCACATCTTAGAAATAAAATTGTTAAAGAAAATGATAACTTAAAGGCTAGTCAAGATGCTGAATATGAAAGACTTTTATCTAAAAATAAAGCTGAAATCAGTAATCTAAATAAAGAAAATGATCATTTAAGAAACGCTTTAGAACTTAAAAAAGAAGAAGAGAATAAACGTATCATTAATAATGAGAATGAATATAATAGTATCTTAAATGACATCGCTTTAACAAAAGAAGTTTATAGTCAAGAAGAGAATAAAACATTTGCAGAAATAAATGATAAGCTAGCTTATAAAGATAATGAATTTAAAAGTAAGTTTTCTAGTTTAGTAGAAAATATGGATCAAGCTTTAAATCTGGAAAAGCAAGCCCAAGAAAAAGAACTAGAGAGTCTTAATTATCGTATAAGTAAGGAACAAGAAGAGTATGAAAAGCGTAAACTAAATCTTCAAGAACGCTACAATAATACAGAATTAGAATATAAGCGTATAACAGAGAATCTTCAAAACGATAATCGTGAATTAGAAAATAAGATTGCAGAAATTGAAAAGGAACATAAAACAAAAGTTTCTTCATACAATGAAACAATTAACTCTATTGTTAAGGCTCATAAAGAAGAATTAGAAAATAAAGAAAAAGAATTAAGTATTAATTTAATTGATATTAAAAATAAGGCTAATGAAAAGATTAATTCTATCTTAAATGAAAAGAAAGATGTTTCTAAACAAATAGATGATGTTGATACAGATATTAACTCTATAAAACAAGAATTTGCTTCTTTTGTATCAGCTATGGAAAATAAAACGGCTTTAGCTAATAAGGAACATAATGACAATTTAAATCTAGTAGCTAAAAGGATAGAGACTAGTAAACAAGATTTAGAGAAGTATCTAAATGATGTAGTTAAGCTAAATAAAGAAAAACATGATCAAAAGATAGCTGATTTAGATAATGAGAAAGAAACATTAAAAGTAGCTCATGATAGTGAAATAGAAAAGCTTAATGTTGATTTTGAAAATAGAAACAAAGCTTTAGAAGAGAAATATAATAGTCAAGTAAATGAGGCTACTAAAAAACATGAAGATGTTTTAAATAGCTTAAAACAAAGCTTTAATGATAAATTAAAAGCTCTAGAAGATAAGAGTAATGAATTAAAGGCTACTTTTGAAAATGATAAGGCATCATATAAGGCAAAAGGTCTAGAGATAGAGGAGGAAACTTCTAGTGAAGTATCACGCCTACAAGCTTTAAGAAGTAACTTATTAAATGAGATTCAAAATGTTAAGGATCTTATGAGTAAGGAAGAAGAAGACTACAACAACAATCTAAATAACTTGAACAATAAACACATTGAAGATTTAAGTAATCTAGATAGGGAATATAAGAATAAACTAGATGAAAGTGAAAACACTTATAATGATGAAAAAACTAAACAAGAAAATGAGCTTGCAAGTCTAAGAAATACTTATTCAGATAAAGTTAATTCTTATAATCTATATTTAAATGATGTAGATAAACAAAAAGAAGAGCTTGAAGATAAACATCAAGAACTTTTAAAAGATTTAAAGAATCAAGAAAATGAAGCTAATAATAATTTGGAAAAAGCTAATAATGAGTATCAAAAGGCTGTTGATGACTTTGCAAATACTAGTGCTGAACTAGAAGAAAACTTAAAAGAAAAACAAAATGAAGTTTCTTTATTTAAACAAGAATTAAATAGTCTTTTAGCTAATAAGAAAGATGAAATTAATAATAAGATTAATGAACTTACTAATAATCTAAATGAACAGTTAGAAAAGACTAAATTAGATTATCAAAAGAAAGAAAATGAATTAAAAGAAAATAATGATACTCTATTAAAACAAAAGAATATTGAATTAAGTACTGTTAAAACAGATTATGAAAGAATACTTGAGGAAGCTAAAAAACTTAAGGATAAAACGGAATATGAATATACTAATAAGTACAATAGCCAATTAAGTAAGACTAACGAAGTATTAAAGAATTTAACAGAAATAAAAAGTGAAAACGAGCTTAAGCGTGCTGAATTAATTAACAATTTAAATGCCAAAAAGCTTGAATTAGATAATGATTTAGAAAACAAGAAGAATAGTTATCTAAATATGTTAAATGAAAAGAAGAATTCTTTTGATTCTTTATTAAGCGAACTAAACCAAAAGAAAGATGGACTAAAGAAAGATATCTTGTCTTTAGAAGAAAAACAAGAAGCTTCTAAAAATGAATTCTTAATTTATAAAGATAGTAAAGAAAATGAATTCAACGAGCTAAAGAATAAGGCTAATGACTATCTACATGAGATTTCTGATAAATTAAATATCATTAAAGAAAAACAAAGTGTTTTAAAACAAACTCATGAACAAAGAATACTTGATATTAATGCTCAAATTGAGAAAGCTAGTGTAGCCTTTAAAGAATTAAATAAGATTAAACCCGATAATCTTAAGTATCTACAAGATGAAGAGGATAATGCTTTAAATAAGATTAAGTCCGAACACGAGGAAAAGCTTAGACAATTAAAAGATAATCATAAGTCAATTATTGAAGAATTAAATAAGAATAAAGAAAGTGCTTTAGAGAATATCTCTAATAAATTTAATGAAATAGTTAAATTAAGAAGTGAAACTGAAGATAATTTAAGCAAAGAACTTGATGAGATTGTTAATTCTTATGAAAATTTGATTGCTTTAGAAAAGTCTAAACAAGATCAAATGGACAATGAAGCAAAACTTGATAGCTTTAATACTAATAAGATTTATAACGATTGTAATAAAGAACTAAATAATATTAATGCTGAATATGAAAATAATGTTGAAAACTTAGATAAAGCACAAGCTATTAAGGAAGATACAATTAATAAGTATTATGAAGATGATACTAATAAGGCTAATAATGATATTAAGCGTTTAGAGGATATAAAGGCTAAATTAAACAATAATATCGCTAATATCAATAAAGCATACGATGTGTTAGATAATTCCTTAGCCGATAAAAGAAAACAACTTGAAGAACTATTTAAGGTTAAGCTAGATAAGATTAATGAACACTATAATCAAATGATTAAAGAGTCTAAACATGCAAGTGATTCAGATATCTTAGATGGCAATATTATTGATATCTTTAAGAAAAAATAATATGTCATTATTATTTATATTTGAAATAGTTGGGACAATAGCTTTTGCGATATCTGGGGCAATTGTAGCCATTAAAAATGAAATGGATATATTTGGTGTAGTGATGCTTGGACTTACTACAGCTGTAGGTGGTGGTATCCTTAGAGATATCACGTTAGGCAATGTGCCACCAACAGTATTTAGTAATTATATATTCATTATCGTTGCTATAATTGTTTCCTTGATTGTGTTTATACCAAAAGTTAGAGAGTACATTATAAAGTTAGATGCGCTAGTACAAGTGATGGATGCCATAGGCCTAGCTATCTTTACGGTAATAGGTGTAGAAGCTTCACTTAGTTATAATAACCTATTATTATCGCTGTTTTGTGGAACACTAACAGGTGTTGGCGGAGGTGTTGTAAGAGATATCTTTGCAAGAACGAAGCTATATGTATTCACTAAACATTTCTATGCTTGTGCATCCTTAATAGGTGCCTTATTATCGTTTTATTTATTTAGAATAAGCGAAAATCTGGCAATAATTGTTGGATTTATTATGATTTTTTCCTTAAGGATGATAGCATGGAAGTATAAATGGAACTTACCAAAGGCTAAATAGGAGGGACTAATGAAAAAACTTATTAAAATGATAATGTGTTTATCTTTACTACTTTGTACCGCTTGTTCTAGTGCAACTAGTGATGAAGATACAACTGTAGATGAGGATCAACCATTATACTATTCAGATGAAATCAAAATTATTACTAAAGATTTAACTAGTATTGAAGATTTAAAGGATTCAGTACTAGCTGTTCAAGAAACATTTGATAAAGAATATTCTGATTATGTAATCGAACAACTTAAAAATGAAGGTGTTGAATTAACTGATGATAATCTTCATTGGTTTACGACTTATTCTGAAATTAAACAAGACATTGACGATAAAATAATTGATGCATGGGTTATTGTGGGCAATAGAGAAGATACTATTAAAGATTATCGTAGTGATTATAATCCTAGCGATTATACAACTCTTGCGACTTACCAAATTGCTTACTATGAAGAGAAAACCGTTGATGATAGTGAATATGTCGACTATTTATATAATGAACCATTCTTAGTTATGTTAAATGGACTAGATGGCTATGGCGAAGATTCAGTTCATGAATGGAACCAATATCGTAATGACGTAAACCATTTATTAGTGGTAAATCCTAGTAAGAAACATATTCTAATTATTTCAGTTCCCAGAGATTCATTTATTCTAAATCAAGTGACTGGCTATTATGATAAATTTACGCATTTCTGTCAAAATGGGCCAGATAATCCAGCTAATTCACTTGGTGCATTATTAGATGAAGAAATCCCATATTACTGCATGACATCATTTACTTGGTTTGTATATGGTATCAATGAACTAGGTGGTGTTACGGTTGATGTGCCAATGAACGGTCACTTAGATATGGATTCTACAAGAGATGTTGCTGACCCACAATCATATACTAAGGGCGTTCATAACTTGTATGGCGAAACAGCTTTAGCTCTTGCGAGAAATAGAAAATATGATGGCATTGTAAATAATGACCAAGGTAGAATTAGAAACCAAGCTCTAATATTAGATAGCTTAATTAACAAGATTGCCAACCACCCATATATCTTGAGCATGGTCGGCATGAGTTGGATGTTTGATTATCTATGTGAAAATAATTTCACAACTGAGGAAAAGAACACGTTATTTGCTTTAGCACAAACATTTGAAGATGGCTATACTATTGATAATTACTTTATCGCTGGTGATGGCAATCTTCATTCTAATGGAACATATTATGTTGATTTATATGAAGATACTATTGAAATTGCTAAAGGAAAGATAGAACTAGTAAAAACTGGTAAAGTTTCAAAGGATAATCCATACTATGATGAGATTATGACCGGTTATATAACTGGTGGTGCTGGAACCGAAAGCGATGGTGTAGATGGTTATATTGGTACAACATACGATCTAAACGAAGTATTTAATCAAGAGGATGCCTAAGGCATCTTTTTGTTATAATTAAATCATAGGAGAAGACTATGCCTGAATTTAAAAATATAAATAATTTAAAAGTTAAAAACTATGATGGAACTATAACCAAGGGTGCACTAGTCTTAGAAGGTGGTGCTTTTAGAGGCATTTATACAGCTGGTGTACTTGATTATTTTATCGAGAATAACTTAAACCTAGAAGTATCATATGGTGTCTCGGCAGGGGCTTTAACAGCTACCAACTATATTGCTGGGGCCTTTGGTAGAAGTGCTTTACTTATTCTTGAACATCGCTTTAATAAAAGATATGTCGGCTTACCCGCTTTAAAAGAATCAGGAAGCTTAGTAGGCTTTAACTTCATGTTTGAAGATTTAGCCAAGGAATATCCACTTAATGAACAAAAAGTCTTTAGTGAAGATAGAACTTTAAATATTGTTACAACCAATGTTGAAACAGGAGAAGCTAACTATTTTACTAATCATACAGACCGTGATACTTTCTATAAAGCTATTAAAGCTAGTGCTAGTATTCCCATTATTTCTAAAATGGTAGAAATAAATGGCCAGTATTATTTGGATGGTGGTATCGCTACTAAAATTCCAATTAATAAAGCAATTGAAGATGGCAATGAAAAAATCATCTTTATTGGTACAAGAGATAGCTCATATCGAAGGAAACCAAATTCTAATGAAGTAGAAATTGCCAAAGTGACATATAGTAAATATCCTAACTTTGTTAAAACGTTTGAAAAAGCTAATGAAAACTATAATATTGATTGTGATATGATTGATAGCCTTGTCTTACAAAAAAAGATTTATCGTATTACACCAAGTAGGGAAGTCACAATATCAAGACTTGAAAAGGATATTAATAAATTATCAGATTTATACTATCTAGGTTACTTTGATGCAATGAATAACTTTGATGCGATAAAAGAGTATCTAAATAGTTAACTCAAACAAATTAAAAGAATGGTTTCCCATTCTTTTAATATACTTATTTTAATTTTTCTTGTTTATCAGCTTTGCCGATATAGAAGAATCCTAGGATAAAGAATATCGCTAATAAACCAACGGCCACATTAATTGATTTAATTTGGAAGTTAAAGATAGTGAATACACCATTTGTTTTAATGCCGACTTTCTTAACTACAAATATTACAAATGAGCCTAAAAATGAAGCACCCTTGGCAAAGATATCATAGATACCAAAATATTCACCACTATTTTGAGCAGGAATAATCTTGGCATAATATGATCTAGAAAGTGATTGAATGGAACCTTGGAAACAACCTACGCCAAAGGCCATAATTGCGAATTGCCAAATGTTAGTTAAAGTTAAAGCATATAGACAAACTACTGTATAACCTACGATACAAATCTTAATAAGCTTAACTGTATCATATTTCTTAGATAATTTCGCAAAGACAAGTGAACCACCAAAGGCTACAACTTGGGTTAATAATAAGAATACTACTTGGCCAACTGTATCTAGTCCTAAGTCAGTACCTAGATTAATGCAGTTATCAATAATTGTACCCACACCATCAATATATAGGAAGAAGGCAATTAAGAAATAGAATACTTTCTTATCTTTAGAAGCAATCTTCTTTAAAGTGTTGATGATTTGCACAAAAGTCTTTTTAATATCGCCTCTTTCAGTCTCGACATAATTGATTTGTTTATAGTTTTTAAGAAGTGGTTTACTTACAACATACCACCATGCGGCAGTAGCTACAAAACCAATGATTCTACCAATTCTTGGTGAAAATAACATCAAGTTTTCTGAAACACCACCACTTAAACAATAAGCAGCTAAAGCTACAATAAATGGAAGACAAGATCCTAAATAACCCCAAGCATAACCATATGAAGATACTTCGTCGCCTCTATCTTCGGTAGTTATATCATTAAGCATTGAATCATAGAAAGTAAGCGAAGCTTGATAAGCAATTCTTGTAATAACATAGATTCCTAAGAAGATATACCATGTACTTGCAAAACCATTTAATACGCAAGCCATTACGCCAATAGCGATAGCTGTTTGAAAGACAATTTTTTTAGTATCTTTATGATCAGCTATTACACCGCACATTGGTCCAATAATCGCTACAATAACCGTAACAATTGAAGTGGCGAGTGCCCAATAAGCGGTGGCATTATCACTAGATATTTGACCAGCCCCTGTACCAATAGCCGTCTCTTTAAACCAAATTGGAATAAGTGAACATGCAAGCATCGTGTAGGCTGAATTACCTACATCGTATAGTACCCATGAAAATTCTTTTTCATTCAGGTCTCTAAAAGCCTTTGTGTTGTTTAATTTTTTAAATATTTTCCCCATAATTAATCCTGCAATTCTTTTACTATATATTTCTTTTCATCCTCTAAACTAAGTATTGGTATATTCTTATAATCTTCTTTAAATGAGAAGTTATGTTTAAAATACTCTGGTAGTTTTTCATTCTTTTCTAAATAATCATAAACATTTAAAGCGAGAATAGGATAATGCTCAACCGCCTTATCGAAGTATTTATCTAATCTTAAATTAGAGTCCATGCATTCTTTTTCTTCTTTATCAGTTATCAGTAGATCCTTGAAGTCTTTTGCCCCCATCGCATCCATTCCTTTTGATAAGATAAAACGCTTTACTTTGTTCCAATCATGAAGAATAAATAGATATTTCTTTTGATCTCTAAGGGTCTTATAAACATCTTCTTTAGATACATTATTAAATAGTTCCGATATATCTTTAGCCATTCTTTTATCTGGCTTGAAAGAAAAAGTTCTTGAATTCAATACAGGATTTAAACCATCCTTTATCATAAGATAACGATCAAATTGTGATTCAATCTTATTGTGACTGACGTTAGAATTTTCATCCTTTGTTTCAATATAACCATGACAATAAGAATCAAGAGTAAAGTGACAAGTAAATCCTAATATATAAGATAGTTTTGCATCTTTATCATTCTTGTTTTTAAGATAATTAAGCTTAAACTCAGCTAATATATCTTTATAACTAGTGTCATGCATGTCTTCGCCCATATCATTAATTTTGTTTCGTTTTAAACAATTATAGTAGAAAAATATATCTGGTCCATGTACTCCATAATCGAAAATCTCTCGATTATTATTTATAATGGCCTGTAAATTATCTGGCAAAGTTTTAATGCATCTATCACCAAAGCGCCAATGGGCATAGGTTGTAGGCATATTGAGCCCTCCTTATTAATATAATTTTATAAGAATGTTCGATGTTTTAAAAGTAAGGTATTGGTAAAATTTTAGACAAATTCTTTCATTTATCCTAAATAAACACAAAATTTAAGCAAAATTTAGTAAATTTAGTAAAATAATTAAGTACGTTTGGAGGTTTATTTATGGCACGTGGAGATAGAAAAGACGGCAGACTTTTAAGAGAGCTAGATTCTTTACATTTTGTGACAGGCGTTATTTATCCTAATCGTTGTGATAATGAAGCATTTATTTCGGAAACAATTGATTTAACTAATATAAATGAATATTTAAAAAAGAAAAACTATGAGGGAATAGAATATAAATATAATTTATTCCAAATAATCGTTACAGCTATGTTAAAAGTAATAACAATTAGACCTAAATTAAATAGATTTATTGTTAACGGTAACTTTTATCAAAGAAATGAAGTTGATTGCTCATTTGTTATTAAGAAAGAATTTGCGGATGGTGGAGCAGAAGCTCTTGCGGTAATTCATTCTAAAGATAATGATAATATTAATACTATTCATGATGAAATCTATAGACAAATTAGTTCTGGTAGAAGTGAAAAGAAAGATGCTTCTACTGAGGGGATGGACTTCTTTAATAGAATTCCCCGTTTTGTATCAAAAGGTCTATTACATTTTGTGATGTGGCTTGATAAACATGGATGGGTTCCATCATCTTTAATTGAAACAGATCCATATTATACAAGTTGTGTATTATCTAATTTAGGTTCAGTAAAAATGAAAAGTGGTTACCATCATTTAACTAATTGGGGAACATGTTCAATCATGCTTCTAATTGGCCAAAAGAAAAAAAGACCATTTTATGATGATGATGGAAATGTTAGAATGGTAGAGTCAGTTGACTTAGGTTTAACTATTGATGAAAGATTAGCTGATGGCTACTATTATTCAAAAACTATTCAACTATTAAAGCACTTATTAGAAAATCCAGAATTATTAGAAGAAGATTTAAACAAGAAAGTTGAATTCTAGAGTCGGATTAGGAGGGGTTAAATGAGTGAAATAACTGCCAAGACACCTTGGAAAAACAATTTAGGCGATGTTCCTTTTACATTAGAATATTTTGAAGGAACAATGTTTGAAAAAGTAGAAGAGATAGCTAGAGAATATCCTAACTATATTGCCTTTGACTTTATGGGCAGACCTACTACTTATAGAGAATTAATTAAAAATGTTGAGCTTTGCGCAAAGTCACTTTCAATGCTTGGCATAAGGGAAAACGATAAAGTAACTATCGCTATGCCTAATTGCCCACAAGCTATTTATATATTCTATGCGGTAAACTTAATTGGTGCCATTTCTAACATGGTTCATCCATTAAGTTCAGAAAAAGAATTAGAATTCTATATTAATGAATCAGAAAGTTCAACTGTTGTAACACTTGATCAGTTCTATCATAAGTTTGAGGCTATTAGAGCCAATACTTGTGCTAAAAATATTATTATCGCAAGGATTAAGGATGCTTTAAGCCAACCACTTAGATGGGGTTATATGCTTACTGAAGGTAGAAAGATTGAAAAGATTCCTGATGATGCACCGGTTATTTTCTGGGAAGACTTCTTAAAATTTGGTAAAACAAGATTCTTTGATATTAAAGTAAAAAGAAAAGGTGATGATCCAGCTACTATACTATATTCTGGTGGCACTACTGGTACAACTAAGGGTATCTTATTAACTAATAAAAACTTTAACGCTTTAGCCGCTCAAATCATTGCGACTAATCCAATGTTTAGACCAGGTGATAAAATGCTTAGTGCAATGCCTTTATTCCATGGTTTTGGACTAGGTGTATGCATTCACTCAATGCTTGCATCAGGTGGAAGATGTATTCTAGTACCAAGATTTACACCAGAAAGTTATGCTAAGTTAATCACGAAATATAGATGTAACTTTATTGCGGGCGTGCCAACATTATATGAAGCATTATTAAGACTTCCTAAATTTGATAAAGCTGATTTATCTTCTTTAAAGGGTGTCTTCTCTGGTGGCGACTCATTGTCAATTGAACTAAAGAAGAAACTAGACAAATTCTTATATGACCATAAGGCTGTAATTCAAGTAAGAGAAGGATATGGTACAACCGAAACCGTTACGGCATGTTGTCTAACTCCTACCCATATGCATAAAGAAGGCTCAATTGGCTTGCCATTCCCTGATACCTATATCAAGATTGTAAAGCCGGATACTGATGAAGAACTTCCATACGGACAAGAAGGCGAAATTCTTTTAGCTGGTCCTACAGTTATGAAAGAATATATTAAGCACCCCGAAGAGACTGCTCAAACTTTAAGAAAACACGCTGATGGTTTAACTTGGGTATATACAGGTGACTTAGGTGTTATGGATGATGAAGGTTTTGTCTTCTTTAAAGGAAGAAGCAAACGTATGATTATTACATCAGGCTATAATGTTTATCCAGCTCAACTTGAAAATATTATTGATGCCTGTGATATTGTTTCGATGTCTTGTGTAATTGGTGTACCAGATCCATATCGTATGCAAAAAGTTAAGGCATTCATTGTACTTAAAAATGGTGTTCCAGCTAATGAGCAATCTAAGGATACTATTAAAGCTTATTGTGAAAAACATATTGCTAAATATGCAATGCCTAGGGAATTTGAATTTAGAACTGAACTCCCAAAAACTTTAGTTGGTAAGGTAGCTTATCGTAAACTAGAGGAAGAGGAAGCGGCTAAACATACTGCATAAATAACTAGTGGCTTAGGCCACTTTTCATTTGCGAAAAATTTTTTAGAAGTGTAAAATTGCACTTATGATTAAAGTTATATTTTTTGATATAGATGGAACACTTATCCCTATGGGTGATAATCATATTACTAAAAGCAATCTTGAGGCAATTAAAAAGCTTCAAGAAAAAGGTATTAAATGTGTCTTATGTTCAGGCAGGGATATTCGAGATATAAATCATAATAATGATTTATTAGATGTTTTAAAATTTGATGGCATTATCGCTTCTACGGGCCAATATTGTGTAGATGAAAACTATAAACCATTCTTTGTGAAATATTTAAATGATAACCAAGTGAAAGAATTGGTTGGTATATTTAATGAAAGAAAATACTCAATTTGCTTAAAGAGTGAAAATGATACTTATTTAAATTTTTTAAGTCCAATAGCTAAAAATATCTTTGATGAATTTCATTTAAAACCTTGGCCAGTTAAAGAGTATCATGGTGAAAAAATATTCCAGGGTCTTTTATATGCAACACCCAAAGATCGTGAAACGCTAGAGAAACAACTTCCTGATATTAAATTTACTTCTTGGAGTTCTATGGCTACCGATATGATTCCAATTGATGGTGGCAAGCCTAAGGGTGTTGAAAAATATCTTGAACATACAAATATCAAATTAGAGGAAACTATGGCCTTTGGCGATGGCGAAAACGATGTTGATATGCTTGAATATGTAAGTATTGGTGTAGCCATGGGCAATGCCAATAATGAAGTCAAAAGTAGTGCTAACTATGTTACGGATGATTGTGATAAAGAGGGAATCTATAAGGCTTTAGTACACTTTGGTATACTTTAATCACTATATTTTTCAAAATAACGATTTAAGACTAAATCAAAGAAATAATTAAAGCCATAGATAGTATAAGCATTTCTTAAGCCATCTTGAATATAATCTTGGGATGAATCATCATTACCAAAATAGATTATCTTATCATATATTCCCGTGAATATTTCGGAATGATTTAAAGTGATAAGAACTTTATTAGTGTTAATATTTTCAATATCACCTAGTGTAGCTAGGGCATAATTACCAGTCATTGATAAAGTAATTAAAGTATCATTTTCATTTAATGATTCTAATAATTTACTACTTTTAGCATTATTGGTAATAATTCTAGCTTGTTTATTTAAGGAAACTAAGGCCTCTTGAAAATCAAAAGGGGCAACCGAAGAACCTTCAGCTATTGAAAAGACTAGTGTTTTAGAAATATGTATTAAGTCGACGAAGTAATCTAAATGTTCACTATCATAAAATCTATCAAAGCTATCAAACATTTCATCTATTGATTGACGATAGCTTTTTTTAAAATCTTTAGACTTATAAAACTTACGATAACGGTCATTATGTCTTAATGATTCTTGAACCTTACTTTTAAGATTGCTATAAGAATCAAAACCTATATCTTTTATAAAACGTTGAACACTAGATCTAGATGTATAACAATCTTCCGCTATATCGTAGATACTTATAGAATCTAATTGTTCAAGATGTTCTAAAAAATATCTGGCAAAGATAGAATTAATATCATCATCATTATTAGTGTTAATAAGCGAAATTAAAGTAGAGATTAGATTGAATGTTTTTAAATCATGTGATAAGACATCTCTATTTTTCATATGGAAATTATATCATGTTAAATTTGAAAGTAATTTTGGTATCAAAAATTGACACCATGGTAGCGCTTCGTGGGGCATAAAAAATAAGTATTCATTTCTACAATAATATTGTAAAGGAGACATGAATATGAAACATCCAAATAATCCGGTTTTTCCTAAAGATTTCTTCTGGGGCGCTTCAAGTGCTGCATGGCAAGTTGAAGGCGCTACATTAGAGGGCGGAAGAACACAAGCAATTATTGATTTAAATTCGCAAAAGAAAAAGCCTTTTACGGATAATTCAATAGCTGCTGATCATTATCATCACTTTAAGGAGGATGTAGCACTTATGAAAGAGTGTGGCTTTACTTCTTATCGCTTCTCTTTATCTTGGTCAAGAATTATTCCTGCAGCTGACCGTAAGGTAAATCCTGAGGGAATTAAGTTCTACAATGATTTAATCAATGAATTATGTAATGCGGGTATTACGCCAATTGTTACCCTATATCACTATGATATGCCTTGTTGGGTAGATGAAGAATATGGTGGTTGGCATAATCGTGCTATTGTTGATGAGTTTGAATACTATTGCAAAGTATGTTTTGAAAACTTTGGCGATAGAGTTAAATATTGGTTATCAATCAATGAACAAAACATGCAAATAGTATATGGCGATTGGCTAGGAGTATCAAAGGGTTGTAAAAACTGGTTTGTAGAAAAGTGGCAAGTAAATCACATTATGAACTTGTGCCATGCCAAGGCTGTAATATTATGTCATCAAATGGTAGAAGGTGGCAAGATTGGACCTGTTCCAGGATATGTTCCAATTTATCCAAAATCTTGTAAACCTGAAGATCAAATTGCTGCTATGAATGCTGAAGAATTAACTCAAAAGATTTGGGATGATTTATATTACTATGGTGAATATTCAACATTTGTTAAAAACTATTGGAAAGATAATAATATTGATCCATTAATTCAAGATGGCGATATGGAACTTATTAAGCAAGCTAAAATCGATTTCTTTGCGATTAACTGCTATAGAAGTGATGTTGGTAAAGCACCAGACCCTACATTCACAAGAGAAATTGGCTTAAATAAATATGGTATTAAAGGACAATTTGAATATCCAAATCTTCCTGGCTACTATGCGCTAGATAGAAACCCATATGTTGAAACAACAGATTGGGATTGGCATATTGATGGTACTAGTATGCGTTATACAATGCGCTATATGTGGGACCACTATCATCTTCCAATGATGATTACGGAAGCTGGCTTTGGTGCTCATGAAGATTTAGATGAAAACAAAGAAATTCATGATACATACCGTATCGATTATCTAAGAGAGTACATTTACAATTTAGGTTTAGCTATTGAAGATGGTGTAGAAGTTATTGGCTTCAACCCTTGGTCATTTACTGATTTACTATCAACTGGTAATGGCATGGCTAAACGATATGGTCTAGTATTTGTAAATACTACCGATGATGATGTTAGAGACTTAAAGAGATATAAAAAAGATTCATTCTATTGGTACTCTAAATTAATCAAATCTAATGGACAAGAATGGGGAAAGGATATGTCAGATTGGCGTGACTTTTCTAAAGAATCTAAACTTGCTAGCGATATAAAGAAATAAAAAAATAGGAGACAAAACATGGCAAAAGATTATAAAAAGTTAGCAGCTGATATCGTTGAAGCTGTTGGTGGTGAAGCTAATATTAAGAGTGCATCTCATTGTATGACTCGTTTAAGACTTGTACTAGCAGATGACTCTAAATTAAATGTTGAAGAAGCTAAGAAGATCAAGGGTGTACTTAATGTTGTTACCCAAAATGGTGAAAGACAATTTGTAATTGGACAAGATGTTCCTTCATTATATGAAGAAATCTCTAAATACAATATCAAACTTTCAGGTAGCGTAGAAGATGCTGATGCAGCTAAAGAAGATAAGGCTGCTAAAGAAAAGGGTAGTGTAGTAAATGCTATACTATCATTTATCGGTGGTACTTTCTCTCCAGTAATCGTTATATTAGTTGCTGGTGGCTTAATGGGCGCTGTACTTACACTACTTACTACATTCTGTGGTGTATCTACCGATTCAGGTACTTATCAAGTAATTTACGCAATCAATCAAGCAACATTCTATTTCCTACCAGTATATATTGGCTATGCTGCTTGTTCTAGATTAAAATCAAATGGATATTTAGGTGCATTCTTAGGCGCGATCCTACTTTATGTAACGATTAATCCATTAACTGATTCAAGTTTCCTTGGAATTCCAGTTACAACTGTAGCTTATAACTCATCTGTATTCCCAATTATTTTAGGAAGCTTATTCTTATCAGTTGTTTATAAATTCTTACAAAAACATTTACCAGTATGGTCAAGAACAATCTTTGTTCCACTACTTACAATGTTAATTACAGTACCAGTTACTTTAATCGCTTTAGGTCCAATTGGTGGTTGGGCAGGTGAATTACTTGCAGATGGTGTTTATGCAATCTACAAGGCTGTTCCAGCATTAGCTGTTGCTTTAATTGGTGCACTTACTTGTTGGATGGTATTCTTCGGAATGAACAACGCAACTTATCCAATCGTCTTTGCCTTACTTGCTGAAGTAGGAAGTGATCCACTAATTTGTGCTGGTATGGCTCCTGCTAATGTTGCCGTAGGTGGCGCATGTCTTGCAGCTGCTTTACTTGCTAAAGATGCAGATGAAAAATCAGTCGCAACTGGTGCTGGTATTACCGCAATGTGTGGTATTACTGAACCTGGTGTATATGGTGTCTTATTTGTAAAGAGATATCCACTAATTGGTGCAATGATTGGCGGTGGTATCGGAGGTCTATTATGTGGATTATTCGGTGGAACACAATATGTAATTTCAACTCCAGGTTTCATCTCATTTGCTGCATACATTTCACCAGATGGTACTTGGACAAACTTCATCATCATGATGGTTGTAATGGTTGTCGCTACTGTAATATCATTTGCTGCAACCTATTTCTTAGGCAAAAAGAAAGCTTAATTCAAGGGGCTTTGCCCCTTTTTAATTTAAGGAGAACTTATGAAAAAATTTCCAGATAACTTTTTATGGGGTGCATCAAGTAGTGCTTATCAATGTGAAGGTGCTGCTTTAGAAGATGGTAAGGGACTTTCTCAACAAGATATCATAAACAAACAAAGCTTTGAAAAATTTGGTTTTGCGGATGCTAGTGTGGCCTCTGATCACTATCATCACTATAAGGAAGATGTAGCCTTAATGAAAGAAATGAATTTCAAGACTTATCGATTCTCTATAGCTTGGAGTCGAATCTTTCCAAAAGGAAGAGGAGAAGTAAATAAGAAGGGTGTTGAATTCTATCATAATTTAATTAACGAACTCAAGGCTAATGATATTGAACCTATTGTTACGATGTATCATTATGATTGTCCTTTAGCTTTAGTAGAAGAATATGGTGGTTGGTTAGATAGAAAGATCATTGAGGATTTTACTAACTATGCTAAATTTATTATTAATGAATTTAAAGACGATGTAAGAATATGGACTACTATTAATGAACAATCTATCATTGTTCAATATTGGACACAAAAATGTTTGATTCCAGAAGAAATATTAGATGGTAAACACAATCAACTTCGTTATCAAATAAACCACTATATGAATATTTGCCATGCGATAGCTTGTAACTTAGTACATGAACTTGTACCAAATGGTATTGTAGGATCAGCTATTGGCTATTCTTGTATCTATCCTTTAACTTCTAAAGCGGAAGATGTTATGGCGGCCCAAAATGCCCAAGCGCTTAGAAATGATTATTATACAGACATCTATTTTAAAGGTATTTATAATAAGGCGGCCTTTACTTATCTTGAACAAAATGGTTTAGCACCAGAAATTAAAGAAGGGGATATGGAACTAATTGCTTCCCATACTTCTGATTTCTTGGCCTTAAATTATTATGCTTCAGAATGTGCTAAGTATTGTGATGAAAATGAAATTAGAAGATGGTCTGGTGTAAACTGGTCTGGTAAAAAAGGTGAGATTGATGGCTTTGAAACCCAACCTGGATTCTATCAAATGTGCAAAAACCCAAACCTAGATACAACAGATTGGGATTGGGCAATTGATCCAACCGGTTTAGAATACTTATTACGCGATTTATATAATCGTTATAATAAACCGTTAATGATTACTGAAAATGGACTAGGAGCCTATGATGTTTTAACAGATGATGGTAAGATTCATGATGAATATCGTATTGATTATTTAAGAAAACATATCTTGGCTATGCAAAAGGCAATGGATAAAGGTGTTGAAGTTATTGCTTATTGTCCTTGGTCATGTATGGACTTACTTTCTACTTCAAATGGTGTTAAGAAAAGATATGGACTAATTTATATCGATAGAAGTGATGATGATCCAAAAGAATGTAAGAGATATCGTAAAGATTCTTTCTATTGGTATCAAAAGGTTTTAGCTAGTAATGGACAAGAACTCTAAGGATGATTAATTCATCCTTATTTTTTTATACAACAAGCCAAATAGATCAGCCATAAACCATCCTATTGGAATAGCTAAATAAATTCCACTAGTCCCTATATATGGTGATAAAAGATAAGCTAATAAGACTCTAAGGCCTAATGAAATAATGGTTAATATAAAAGACATTAAAGGTTTTTTAATGGCTCTGTAGTAGCCATACAACAAAAATAATATCGCAATACCAAAATAGAAAGAGCCTTCTATTCTTAAATATTTAACCCCTTCATTTATAACCTCAATTTCTTCTTTACTAATAAAGATATTCATTAAATTTTTAGAAAAGATATTTACTAAAATAGAAATTATTATTGCAAAGATGCAGGCGGTAATTATTGAAATTCTAAAGCCTTCTTTAATACGATCTTTCTTGTTGGCACCATAATTAATGGCCACAAAGGAAGAAAATGCGTTACCAAAATCTTGTACTGGTAAATAGGCAAAAGTATCTATTTTTATTGCAGCCGCAAAACCAGCCATAACAACAGCTCCAAAGGAATTAATTAGCCTTTGTATCATTAAGATGCCAAAGTTCATAGTTGATTGTTGAAGACAAGTAAGAGAAGACATATTAAGTAATTCTTTAATATAGCTTATATCGAAGACAAACCTATCAATAATTAAATCCTTACACTTAATATAGAAATAAATAACAATGAACAAGGCTGATAAAAATTGCGATATGATGGTTGCGATAGCTGCACCTTTTATTCCCATATCAAAGCTAATCACAAAAAGTAAATCTAATCCTATATTTAAAATTGTTGAAAAAGCTAAAAAATAAAGTGGTGTTAAAGAATTGCCTAGAGCCTTTAATAAGCAAGCGAAGAAATTATAGATAGAAACAGGAAGTAGTCCCATGAAGATAAAAAATAAGTAATCGCGCATTGAAACATATAACTTATCAGGAGTCTTTAAAAAGACTAATATTTTATCTAGTAATACAAAAACAAGGATATTAATAATTATTGTAATAATCACGATCAAGATAAAACCATGAGCGATAGAATTCTTTAGCTTTTCTTTTTCCTGTTTACCATAATAAATCGAAAACAAAGCACCAGCTCCCATAGAAAGTCCTAAGAAAACGGAAGTTAAAAAAGTCATCAAGCTATAGGCTGAGCCAACAGCTGCTAAAGCATCTTTGCCTAATACCTGGCCTACTATTAAAGTATCGGCAATATTATAGAGCTGTTGTAGAATGTTGCCTACAATCATGGGCAAGCTGAAAAGGATTAAGCCCTTTAAAATATTGCCTTTTGTTAAATCTAAAGTCATCTAATTAATATTATAATAAAGATAGAGGATTTTAACATGATAAAAGAAGAATTCAATTTTCCATCAAGTGATGGCGTTACCACGATAAGAGCTGTACGCTATATACCCGAAAAGGAAGTAAAGGCAATATTACAAATATCTCATGGTATGGTTGAGTTTATTGATCGCTATGATAACTTCGCCAAATACTTAACCGAAAAGGGAATATTAGTTACTGGAAATGATCATTTAGGTCATGGAGGATCAGTTATAAGCGAAGATAATTGGGGCTATTTCCATGAAGAAGAGGGCTATAAGAAAGTTTTAGAAGACTTGCATACCGTTACTAAAATTACAAAAGAAAAATATCCAAACAAACCATATTTTCTATTAGGACATTCAATGGGCTCTTTCTATGCTAGAAGATATCTATTTACTTATGGTGAAGAATTAGATGGTGCCATAATCATGGGCACCGCATGGCAAGAAAAGATAACTGTAAAAACAGGGAAATTATTATGCAAGATAATAGGTGCCTTTAAAGGAAGCAAGTATCGTAGTAAATTTATCAACAATATGGCTTTAGGTCCATACAATAAACGTTGGGAACCATCTAAAACTCATAATGATTGGCTTACAAAAGATGAGAATATCGTAAATTGGTACTCTAATGAACCTAAATGTTCATTCATCTTTACATTAAATGGTTTCTATAACTTATTTAGTGTCTTAGATGATGCATGTGATAAAAACAATATATCGAAAATTAGAAAAGATTTACCAGTCTTCTTCATGGCAGGACAAGATGATCCAGTTGGAAACTATGGTGAAGGCGTTAAGAAAACATATAATATCTTTAAAGAAGTTGGCATCAATGATGTTTTGATTAAGTTATATCCAAACGATAGACATGAAATATTAAATGAAACCGATAAAGAAGTTGTTTATGAAGATTTGTATAACTTTATAGACAAACATATTAAGTAGAAGGGAAACCTTCTATTTTTAAATAAAGAATAATGATAGCGTTTACAGTTAATGTTGACTTATACAAACTTGACGATATAGAATTACCTTATATTAAGGGGGACTATATATGTCAAATGGTTTTAAGCAATTAACAATTGCATTGCAAGGTGATTTTACTCTTGTTGCTGATTTTTTGGAAAATCCGTCAGAAATTATTTCACATTATAATTTAACAGATGAAGAAAGAGATGCTATGCTGTCGCGTGATTTCGATAAGCTTGCAGCTCTTTGCGGTTCACAACAGATGGCTGCTGGGGTTCTTTCCGGGGCACATACACCATCGTGCAGTAATAAAACTTCTACTCGTATATTATAATCTTTTTAATGTACTTCCTCAAAAATGCAAGTTAGTTTTAATCATTTTCATGAGGAGGTATATATTTTTATAATTGATGATTACTTTAATTTTATTAAAGTGCTTTATTAGGCTGATTTTGTTTTGTGTTTACTATGATTAGAACTTTTAATTATCAATTGAATTGTAATAAAAAACATAATTGCTATTTTTATATCAAGTCACAAGATAATTTGGCAAAAATTTATATTTATAAATATATTGATAGCGAGCATTATGATTTCAAATCACTCACACTATCTTTCCAACCTATTTCCTGTGGATGGATTCAAAATAATATATTTTTATTATCTAATACCAAACTATTTTTGCTAGATGTATCAGCTTTTGATGTGCGTGAAATCCTATTACCAGCTTATAAAATAGTTGATATGATATCGTTACAATCCGATGATGAATATATTTATTCGACAATTATAGATCCTGATTTTATAGATTTTTATTTGAAAAAGCATAGTGGGGATGATATTAAAATTGCATCTTTTTATATTGAGAAAAATAAATTAGTATTTTTTGTTGATGAAATTTTATCAATTAATAAAAATTTGATTAATGAATATATAAAGGAATTTAAACTGTTAAAAGAAAATAATATAAATGACTTTGCAAATAATCATAAATTGCAAATCAAACGTACTAACTTAAATTCGGACATTATAGTTGATGGACATTGCATCAAGACAGTGTTTGGATGTGTCGATCGAGCTTTTTTCTTTGGAGAGAAAATAGTTTACACTTATTCATCTTTGATTAAACCCCCACGTGTATATGAAATGAATTTAGGTGTGACCAATATTAATAATGGTTTGAATGATAATTTGGAAAATACATTTTCAATAAATCATTATGATGATATTGCACTTAATATTCATTACTACAAGTTCTGTAAAAAAGGGACTAAAAAAGGAACAATAATAATGCTTCATGGAGGACCTTCTGCAAGATATTCAAATAGGTTTTATCCAATGACATATTCTTTCGCTAATACTGGCTATGTTGTTTATTTGCTGAATTACCCTGGAAGCTTAGGATATGGATACGAATATCAAGAGCAATTATATGGTAATGCGGGAATTATTGATTATGAAACATTACTTAATTTTATTAATGCACTTATAAAGAATAACTGTAATTTGCCGTTGTACTTAGTTGGAGATAGTTATGGTGCTTATTTAGGGATATTGATTTTGTTAAAATCTCAGCTAAATATAACAAAAGTATACGCTCTTAATGCTTTTACAGATATTAGGCATCAATATTTATTTTCGAATTCAAGATTTATAATTGAAAAATATTTCACTGATATTAGATCAAAGAATATTAAAAAAATTAATCCTATTGATTTAGTAACGGATGATCAAATAAAAAATCGCTTAATGATAATTAATGGCATAGATGATAAATATTGTCCAAAAGAGCAAATAATTCAGTTTAAAAAAATTTCTGGTTGTGAAGTCATACTATTATCAAACTGCCCTCATTTCGTGACTGATTATGAAAAAATGAATGAAGTTACCAATATTTTATTAAAAGATATGGAGAAAAATACATGCTTGAACCTAGAAAAGTAGACAAAACTCTGATTCTAAAAATTGAGGAAATCGCTTCAAATCAAAATGATCCATATTTTTGGGAAAAATTTTATGAATTTATTATATTGAGTTATTCTAAAAAATCATGCAATCGTTTCGGGGTATCGGATTTGTTTTTTAAACTAAAGGAATATAATTTACCTCAAACAAAAGATATGATAAAAATTTATGCGCACGGTCTATATATTTTAGCTAAATATAATAAAAAAGAAATCTATGGAGAAAATTTTAATGTGTAGTTATGATGAATTAATAAATAATTTTGAAAAATTCGATGATAGTATCTGGGCATATCCAAAAAATTCTCCAAAATATGATTTGCCCGTTATGGGATTTAAAATTCATATTTCCGCCATTGAATCAAATGTTAAGGAGATATTTTCTTGTATACAAACAATACTACAAGAAAATTTGCTTTCTTATAAAGTAGTATCTTCATCTGAGAATCTAATCGCATTAAATAGTGGTGATTTTGGTTATTCACAAATAGGGAAAGTTATAACCATATATCCGAGAAATAATGAAGAATTTTCAAGAATAATAGAACATCTTTATCGTGCTACACTAGGATTTCAATCAATTGACGTACCATCTGATTTTCGATATAAAAATAGCTTTGTTGTATTCTATAGATATGGCGAATTAGCCGAAGTAGCTTCGAATGGCGAATATAAGGATAAAAGACTAAAGCAAATTCCGAGCAACATTTGTGTACCATTAGATGATTTCTATATCAAACGATTTGAAAATTTTCCTAAAAATTACATTGCTTTGACGTGCCTCAGAACAAGGGGTAAGTCTAGGATATTTTATGGTATCGATACAAACAAAAAAGTACCAATAATAATAAAAGAAGGATTAATGTTAGGAGAAATAGATTCAAATGGAATTGATGGCGCTAATAATGCTATGATGGAAAAAGATATACTTCTTAGCTTATCAAATAACAAATATTTTCCAAAACTAATTGATTATTTTTACAAATGTACCTCTTTTATTATTGTTGAAGAATATTTAAAAGGTAGAACATTGAAACAGCTTATTATCGATGATATGATGTGTTTTTCTAAAAGTGATATTAAAGATATTTTGTCTAAGATAATTGATATTCTTATATCTCTAGATACTGCAAAGATAATGGTGGGAGATTTATCTTTTGATAATGTTTTACTAGGAGATAGTGAAAAAATATATTTTATCGATGTGGAGTTTTATCAACTGTACGATCAAATAAATCGTAATGTTCCTGGCACCGCAGGATTCTGGTGCCGTGATTATTCTGGAAAACAAGCAACAATTTATGCTTTTTTTGCTATTTGGTACTATTTAGTAAATCCAAAGGAATATAGTATCTTATTGTCCGCGAAAGAAATATCTAACGAATCTAACTTGTATAAATTTCAAGATGTGTGTGCAGAAGTTAAAGAGATAATCAATATGCCTAATTATAGTCTTATGCTTAAAAGAATTAAAAATATCTTGGAGGAGGAATAATGGATTTATTAAAAGCTTCAAATGTGACTTATTTTTATGATGGAACCAATAATGGCATTTCGGATATTAATTTTAATGCCGCGGAAGGCGATATGATCGCACTTGTTGGCAAAAATGGTGCAGGAAAATCAACATTACTTAATATACTATCCGGTATATACCCACCTCAAAAGGGTTTGTTAAATTGCCATCCAAGTTTAACATATCATGATTTAGGAATAAGTCCTCAAAAACAATCTATTGATTGGTATTTAAATGTTCGTGACAATATAATGTTAGGCGCGGTTTTGGCTGGATTTGATAAAAAAGAAGCTATTGAGGCAACACAATCTATAGCTAAATTGCTTGATTTATTAGATTTATTCAATAATTCTCCCGATTCACTTTCTGGAGGGCAACAACAGCGTTTACAAGTGGCACGCGCACTTGTACATAATCCCAAAATATTATTATTAGATGAACCTACTGCTGGTTTAGATTATCAGTATTCGTGTGATTTATTCAAATATTTAAAACAAAAAAGTTTAAATGAAAAACGTTTAATTTTTGTTTCCTCACATGATTTAACTATGCTTGAAGACTATTGCAATAAAATTCTTTATTTAGATCATGGCAAGCAATTGTATTTTGGTGATTTGAAAACTTTTTTTAATATTCATCATCTAGTGAGCGAAGTGAATATTACAATTGATGGTTCAATTAGCCAAGAATTGAGAAAATTATTAAATGAAAAAAGCGTTAAAATTGAAGATCAAACTATTATTTTAAATGAAACTGTTAAAAATGAGTTAAATGAAATAATTATGGCACTTTTGGGCGAAGTTACTATAACAAATATAGAAAGTAAAAAAATCGGCTTAAAAGATATTATGAGGTGAAATAATGAATAACCATAAAATGTATATAAAACGTGGAAATTTACATGGCAAAGCCTTAAGAATAATGGTGTCAAATGAACTTAAAGCGCTATGGGCTAATAAACATCTTATATATAGCGCACTTCTTTCGCCGATTCTTTACTTTGTTTTTTATTCCATTGGGATACAAACGACTTTTGGAAACATTAACTTCTTAGGTGTTGAAGTTAGTTTTCTTTCGTATTCGTTAATAGGTATTTTTGCAATGTGCTTATTTAGGGAAATGTATCAATGTGTATATCGAATGATAATAGATAAAAGGTGGGGATTATTAAGTTTAAAAATCCTCAATGGAATTAGTCCACCGGTATATATATTGGGCATATCTACTTTCCCGATTGTAGGCGTTATAATTCAATCTATAATATTGTATACACTATCAGTATTTATAGGTGGAACTTTCCCGTTTTATAGATTTTGCATAATTTTACTATTTCTTGTTGTATGCGTTTTATTTTGGTCTTCTGTTCTAATATGTATTGCGTTGCTTATAAAGAATTATAAGCAACGTGACTTTGTTATGGACATCCTTATGCTGCCAATACTTTTTGCTGCACCTCTATTTTATTCATTTGACAATGCTCCTTATTTTATAAAAGTAATATCAAGTATAAATCCTTTAAGTTATCAAGTGCAAGCTATGCGAACAATAGCTTTCGGAATACCTAACTATAGTCCTCTAATTGTTGTTATTGTAATGGCATGCATTGCGTATTTGTTTGCTATATTTTGCCTTAGTAGGGGAGATTTTAAAAATGATGAACATTAAATTGAATCTATATAAATATTTAAAGCGCACTATTAGATGCGCTTTAAAGAAAATATATTGTTACGAATTCATTCATTCACATGGGCCATACCCATTTCGATTATCTTATAGACATGATCATCATCCAAAGAATAATAGATTGCTTGGCCATCTCTTCTTGATTTAATAAGATTTGATTGTTTAAGATTTTTAAGCTGATGGGAAATAGCTGATTGATTCATATTTAATTCATTAGCTATTTCATTCACGTTAGCTTCTTTTTGACTTAATAGTAATAGGATTCTAATTCTTGTAGAATCACCAAATACTTTAAATAATTCAGCTAGATTATAAATAACATCTTCATCGATATTTTTCATATTATAGCCTCTTAACATTTAATGCACGGATTGCATTCAATACACAAATTATCATGACACCAACATCTGCAAATATCGCAAGCCACATATTTGTAATACCAAAGGCTGTTAGAATTAAACATACAACCTTTACGCCAATCGCAAAGATGATGTTTTCATAAACGATGCGCATGCATTTTTTTGCAATCTTAATAGCCTTTACAATCTTTAATGGATCATCATCCATTAATACGATATCGGCAGCCTCAATTGCTGCATCCGAACCTAAAGCACCCATAGCTACACCAACATCTGCTAAACTTAAGACAGGCGCATCATTTATGCCATCACCTACAAAGGCTAATACTTCATCTTGGTTTTTAGATTCAAGTAATTCTTTAACTTTACTTACTTTATCTTGGGGAAGCAATTCGGTATATACTTTATCCATGCCTAATTTATTGGCAACATCTTCGCCAACCTGTTTTTCATCACCTGTAAGCATTACTGTAAACCTAATACCGATTTTCTTTAAATCAGAAATAGTTTGTTTACTAGTAGGCTTAATCACATCGCCAATATGAATATGGCCCTTATAATCATTATCGATTGCTAAGTGGACAATAGTTCCTTCATCGTGACATTCAACAGTTGTAATATTGTTATCTAGCATTAGCTTTTCATTGCCAATCAAGCATGTCTTATTATCAATGATAGCTTTAATTCCTTCACCCGGTATTTCCTTTACTGAAGTAACTCTAGACTTATCTAATGGTTTACCATATTCCTTGATAATTGATTTACCAATAGGATGGGTGGTAAATATTTCACCATGGGCAGCATATTCAAGCAATTTTTCTTTAGTGAAATTATTATTATGAATAGTTGTTACTTCAAAGATGCCCTTAGTCATGGTACCAGTCTTATCAAAGGCCACTACTTTAGTCTTAGATAATTGTTCTAAATAATTAGAACCCTTAATTAATACACCGGCAGAACTAGCTCCACCAATACCACCAAAGAAAGATAATGGAATTGAAATAACAATAGCACAAGGACAAGATACAACTAGAAATGTTAGTGCTCTAATTAGCCAAGTAGAGAAGTTATATCCTTGGTTTAAGAATAAGCCTGATACAAGAGGCGGGATAATCGCTAAGGCTAATGCGCTATAACAAACTATAGGTGTATAGTAATGGGCGAATTTAGATATAAAGTTTTCTGATTTTGATTTAGCACTAGTAGCGTTTTCAACTAAATCTAATATCTTAGAAACAGTAGATTCACCAAACTCTTTAGTAGTTTTAATCTTGATAGGTGATTCCATATTTATACAACCAGAAATTACCTCATCATTCACATTTACATTTCTTGGTTTAGATTCACCTGTTAAAGCGCTTGTATTTAATGAAGAAGAACCTTCTACTACAATGCCATCAATAGGAATCTTTTCACCAACGATTACGGTAATCACATCACCAACCTTAACCTCATCGGGATCTACTTGGACTAGCACTCCATCTTTTTCAATATTGGCATAATCTGGTCTAATATCCATTAAAGCCGAAATGTTTTTACGCGACTTACCAACGGCATAACTTTGGAATAATTCGCCAATTTGATAAAACAACATAACCGCAACAGCTTCATCATATTCGCCAAGCCCTACAGCACCAACGGTTGCCACAGCCATCAAGAAGTTTTCATCAAACACTTGTTTATTCTTGATGCCATGTATGGCACCCTTTAAAACATCATAGCCTACAATAAAGTAGGGAACCATAAATAGCACTAATTCTAAGTATTGATTTTCAATTTTAATAATTCTTAGAATTACATATAATACGGCCGCTATTATGATTCGATATAAATTCTTTTTTTGTTTCTTATTCATATTTGTCTCCAATTTTTATACAATACTAATGAAGCGTTTACTTTACAAGGGGTTAATCGCTTCTTTTTATTTCTTAAAGAAAGATTTCGCAATCGTCTTCTACAGCCTTACAATTCTTCAAAACATCTTGCATAACAGTATTTGCATCTACGCCGTCTTCAAATTCAACAATCATCTTTAATGTCATAAAGTTAACTGTTGCATCCTTTACACCCTTAGTGCCTTTAGCAGCTTCTTCCATCTTGTTTGCACAGTTTGCACAATCAACATCAATTTTGTAAGTTTTCTTCATATTTATTCCCTCCTTATAATGAATATATGAACATCAGTTCATATATTAATGTATCATATCTACCTTAACAGTCAATACATAAGTTATAATATCTATGTAAGAATTAATTAAACCTAGGAGTTTAACGTATGAATATTATTGATTATTTAAAATGGCGAGGGGATTTAAGTTTCAAAGTTAGTCCCTTTAATGAAGTAGACAATTTAGTTATTAGTCAAATGGCCTATACGGGCTTTGATGAATACTTTAAAGAAAAAGATAAATTTAAGGTAAAAGAATTATCCGAAAGGTTTTTTAAGGATCATACTGATGAAGAAATAAATGCTAGTAAAAGCTTTGTTAAGTTGGCGCCTTTTGTCTTAAGAGAAATGGCTAAATCAGTAAGATATAAAGATTGTTTAATTCATGATTTTGTATCAACGATTGATGAAAACACTTTTGAACAATTTTGTTGTTTCCAAATTGATTTGAGTGATGGCACAACCTATGTGGCCTTTAGAGGAACCGATGATACGATTATTGGCTGGCATGAAGATTTATGTATGTCATATGAATTAATTCCAGCTCAAATTGCTGCTAAAAATTATATTAATACTAGATTGAAGAAACGTAGAAGATATCGTATTGGTGGCCACTCTAAAGGTGGTGCTTTAGCGGTATATGGAGCCATTGCTGCCAATAACACAAACAACATTATTGCTGTCTATTCAAATGATGGACCAGGCTTAAATAAGAAGTATTTAAGTGAAAAGGAAAAGGAAACTTATCATCAAATTAAGGACCGTATCTATAAGATTGTGCCTGAATTTGATTTATTTGGCATTTTGTTTTCTTCAAATAGAAATACTAAAGTAATTAAATCGGATGGCTTTATGGTCATGCAACATTCAGCTATGACTTGGCTTGTAGAAGGCACGCATTTTATTCAAGGCGAATTATCTGAAGAATCAAAGATGATTAAACCGAGTTTAAAAGAATTTTTAAATAAGGCAAGTAGGGAAGAATGCAGAGAATTTGTTGATGAACTATTTAAGGCCTTAAAGGAAGCTAATCTAGAAACCGTTAGTGATTTTATGAATGGTGGTGTACCAGTTTTGGTTAAGACCTTATATCAACTTTCTTCAATGAATGATAAAAATAAAAAGTTTGGTAGCGCCCTAATTGGAGCCTTCGCTAAAGGCTATGGTTTAGGTGTTGGTGAAAAAGTAAAGAGTGTTAAAGATAGTTTTGTGGAAACAATCTTATCTAAAGAAAAAGAAATTGTAGCTTTCTTCAATAAGAAGTAGCTACAACGATTCTTTAAATAGTTTATATAATTTATTATTCAATTCTTGAATTTGCTTTTTATTGACCTTACAAACTTCTCTATCGTAAGTATATAAGCCGTTTTCCTCTTCTTCAACATCACTTAATTGGGTAAATACACTACCACATAAGCCGTTTTTTATTGAAGGAAACAACATCTTTTCATACATCTTTTCTATCTTTTCAGTAAGTTCTTTCTCACTGTTAGAAAAGCCATAGCCATAATTAGCTTTTCTAATGGCAAATTCATGACCTGCTATATGTCTTTTAATACCCCCAAATTCACTAAGCATTAAAACTTTATTCCTATTCTTTATTTTTAATATCTTATTACGGAAGTATACATGATAAGAATCAATATCACTTAAATAGTCTTTATACCAACCCGAACATGTGTCAAATGGCCTATAAGGATCAATCTTCTTTAATTTCTCATATACTTTATTGGCACATTGTTGTCCCCAAGACTCATTATAAATAGTCCAAGAAATAATACATGGATGATTATATAGATACTTAATTGTTTCTTTACTATGTTTAATAAAGAAATCTAAACGTTCTTCATCTACATTATTATCATCTTTTTGTTTTACAAAACCAAGAGTAGGCATAAGAATGTTCTTAAAGAAGTTTACATCACTACTATTTACCATGTCTTGCATCACTAACATGCCGCTTATATCGCAATAATAGTAAAACATCTCATCTTCAACCTTAATATGCTTTCTTAACATATTAAAACCTAATTCCTTCATTTTCTTTATGTCATCTAAATAATCGCTATCTTTACTTACAGTATATATACCATCAGTAAAATATCCTTGATCTAATATACCATTTAAGTAAATAGGCTTATTATTTAAACAAAAACGTTTAATTCCATTAATTTCTTTAATATTAAATTCTCTAATCGCAACATATGAACAAATTAAGTCGTTACTTGTCTTAATCGTTAATGGATATATAATTGGATTATCCTCGTCCCAATTTTGATATTTAATACCACTTAAATCAATTTTAATGTTTTTATCATTAAATACCTTTTTATATTCATAATCATCAAACTTAATACTTATAGAATATTCACTATCGGTATCCACATATAAATAAATAGAATCAATTGTGGTATCAATCTTTAAACTCCTTATTTCATTATCTTTACTAACAGCCTCAAGCCAAACGCTTTTCCAAATACCTGATATACCTGTATACCACATACCACTTGGCTTTAAAGTTTGTTTACCATAAGGATAAAAAGTATCATTATTATCTTTTACTTCTACTTTTAAGATATTTTCTTCCTTTAAATAATTTGTAATATCAAAATTAAAAGGTAGATATCCACCTATATGTTCACCAATATACGAATCATTTAAATAGATTTTAGCAATATTATCAACACCATCAAAATGAAGCATTACTTTCTTATTTTCATCATAAAAGTCTTTAGGTAAAATAAAAGATTTTGTATAAACAAGTAATTCTTCTTTTTCTTTATTAGGATAACCACTTGATAGCGCTTCTTTAGGATAAGGGACATTAATATTGTTTCCATTTAAGTTCCATATACCATTTAAAGAATAGAAAGAATCTCTTTTAAATTGGGGTCTAGGGTAGCTATACATGACTTAATTATAAACTAGTTTTATAATTAAATTATGCAAAAGCTATTAGAAAAATGGCATAGTAGAGAGATATATGATGATAAAAGATATAGGGGTGAGATTGTTGATTTAAAGGAAAGAAATCGCATCTCTAAAGAGGGCGCAATAGATGGTGTTGCGACGATTTTTTATGACATTTATTTAAGTAAAACTAATATCAAAGTTGGAAAATGTGACTTTCGCTTAAAAAATGATGATTTTATGTATTACTATGGTAATGTCGGCTATCGCATATATGAAAGATATAGAGGCCATCATTATGCTTACTATGCGTGTAAGGTATTATTTGAAATAGCTAAAAAAGAACTAGGCTATAAGGAAATACTTGTAACTTGTAATCCTGATAATATAGCCTCTTATAAGACATTAAAAAGATTAAATGGAATCTTAATTGATACTTGTAAAGTACCGGTTAATCATGATTTATATGCGAAAGGAGATAGGTACAAATGTGTCTTCAAATTTGTACTATAGATATGGAAAAGATAAATAGTTTTAATGAAGTATTACTAGCTTTAAAAGATGGTGAAATACTTACTACTAATAAAATAGATCGTTATATTTTAAAAAAGAAGAAAGTCTATGTATACAACAATGGAACTTCTTTTGTATTGTCTTTAGACGACTTTAAAGAATTATATGAAAAAAAGACCTTCTTTATATTTAGAGAAGAAGGAACTTTTATTGATAATGACAAGGATGAAGCCTACTATCGTTATTATCGTAAATAATTAACGATTGTTTTTGAAAAATAGGCCAACTATCGCACCACATACACCACCAATAATGTGAGTGATATGAGAGATAGAATCAGTCACTGTAAGCATTGAATTAACTTCGCCACCTACCCAAAGTACGGCCACTATTATTAAGGTGATAGGGATTCCTGAATCTTTGCCAGTAATTGAAGATAACAAGATAAACGCAAAGACAACACCACTTGCCCCTAATAATTGAACATTTGGTTGAAAAATACTATTACATACACCAGTTACAACAGCCGTAATTAAGACTACAGTGATTAAGCGATCATGGTACTTTTCTTCTAACATTGGACCAAGCAACAAGATATACATCATATTAGAAACTAGATGATTATAGTCAGCATGGCCAAAGACATGTCCTACTAGTCTTATATAAGTTAAAGGATCAAGTAATGATGAACTATAGGTAGAAAATAGTAAATAAGTACTTCTGCCATTAGTTAAACCTTGAAGTAACAGAGCCAATAGACATATAAAAGCGAAAGTAAGCGTAATAGGCGCATTAAAATATATTTTAAGTTTTCTCATGTTTCCATTATATTGCACAATCCAAAAAGAGATAATAAAATTACTTTATGAGTAAAAAAATTTCCTTAGTATTAGAAGGTGGAGGCATGAGGGGTGCCTACACAGCCGGATGTTTATCTTGGCTTATAGATGAAGGCATAGAATTTGATTATGCCTATGGTATTTCTACAGGAGCCGTTCATTTAACCTCTTATTTATTTAAAAATAAAGATTTCTTATATGAAATGTCAACGGAAGTCATTGCAGAAAAAAGTGTGCAAGGCTTACCAGCTTTATTAAGAGAGGGCAGTTTTGTAGCCTATAATCGTATGTTTAACTATTACTTAAAAGGCAAGATGGGCTTTGATATAAAAGATGTAATAGGAAAAACAAAGACTAAAGCTAAATATGGTGTTTATTGTTTAAATGAAAATAAAACTATTTATCTTGATTTAAAAGATATGAATATGACACTACTAAAGGCTTGTTGTAGCTTACCAATCATTGGCAAAGTAGTAAAGTATGAGGACAAAGAATATTTAGATGGTGGTATTACTAAGATGATACCTATTGAGGAAGCAATTAACGATGGTTGTAGCGACCATTTAATCATTACTACTAAACCAATTGATTATGTTAGAAAACAAGCACATCCTTTTGTTGTTAAACTTATGTCTTGGGTATATAAGAAATGTCCACAAATTAGTATTGATTATGCCAACAGACACTTAAATTACAATAAACAAATCGCTTTAATTAAAGAATTAGAAGAAAGTGGCCATGCCCTATATCGTTATCCTACTAAAGAGTCTAAAGTATCTAGACTTGGTGGTGATAAAGAAGAACTAAGAAAACTATATGAACTTGGTAGAAGCGATATGGAAAATAGTAGGAAACAAATCTATAACTTAATCAAATGAAAAAAGTAGCATTAATTTTACTTATCTTTCTTTTAGCCGCTTGTAACACTAATTCTAGTGACATTAAAAATGATACAGAAACCCTAGAATTTATTAAGCCAGTAGAAGATAAAGAAATCTTCTCTTATTTAAATGATGATGCAGCTTCTATTTTAAAAAGTGCTAATAGTGGCAAATCAATGTCTAATAAGGCTTTAGAAAATCTAGGTAAAACGTTGCCTGATTTAACACTTAAGACGATTGATGATAAAGAGGTTAAGCTTAGTGATTATCAAAACCAAAAATTAGTAATCGAAGTAGTATCTATATATTGTTCACATTGTAAGGATCAAACATATAAATATACTGATGAAATGCTTGATTTATTAGGTGGTGTTACTTTTATACAGTTTTTTATTGATGGGCAAGAAGATTCAATTAAATCCTTCTATAAAGAAATTAACAAAGACATCGATAGTAGAGTATTAGTATGTACTAAAGATGATGATTTTAATGTTTATCTTAAAAACACTTTAGATGTTGATGCTACACCTACATTCTTATTCTTTAACAACAACGCATTATCTTTCTTTAAAGTAGGTTTATTAGATATAGAAAGTTTTAATAATTTATATGATGTGGCCATTGAAAATGCTTTTGATATAAGTAATTTAACGGACAGCGAAGGCAATTCAATCTTTACCCACCTCAGAACAAGCGATGATGTATTAAAAGATTTAAGTGAAGATAGCTACAACAAGATTAAAACCTTGGATAATGATGATTCAACAGTAAATTTAACTTTAAATAATATAGGTAAGGCATTTGATTTCACTAATCAATTAGATGATGAATCAAGTTTTACTAGTGAAGTTAATTTTATTGATTATATAAATTCAAGTTTAATGATTATAAGAGTAAGTGAGTATGATGAAACATTCTTTGATTTATTAAATGAGTTCTATGAAGAAAACAAAGATGTCAAAATGATAGTGATTAATATGTCTGATGAAGATAACCAAAAGATGGCCGATAAACTCAATATGCCATTTTGTTCAGTATTAAATCAAATTCCTGAAAAATTAAATGAAGAAAATCTAGGAACTAATCCAGCTTGTATATTTGTAATGCAAGGTATAATTACGGGCATTTATTCTAATATTGATAGTCTAGATGATTTAACTTTGGCTAAAAACACTTTCTTAACTGACCAAAGTATAGCTCTAGTTAAAAATAATTAGAATCTAATATAAAAACGCACAGATGTGCGTTTTTGAGTATATCATTGATACTATACTTTAGTTATATTGCTTAATGTAGTTTGCGTAATATTCATCAAAGCACATGCCTGATTCATATATTTTAGTAGCTAATTCAACGCCAACATATCTAAAGTAATTTGATTCAAAGCTATGCCCGGTTAAAGCTTCTTTGCCTTCTGGGAATCTTTGGATAAAGCCATATTCATGGGCATGTTCAAGTAACCAACTATAGACTTTACAATCTTTAAAGGCACTTGCCGTAGCGTTTTCGGTAGCTACTACTCTTACTGTAAGACCTGTTTGATCATCGCAGAAGCCAGCTTTTATATAATCTGAATCATCGGTAAATAAATTCTTTTGATCCTCATAAGAAACATAGCCTCTAGTTGCATAGATACGCATATCAATATCTTCCGCTCTTATTGCTAGACACATGTTTGTAAATGCATCTTGAGCTCTAGATTCCAACATAATATTAGGTACCGCATGTAAACTATCAATCGCAACTAATTTACTAGGTTCATATTCACCAATATAAGACTTACTTGAAACGTAAACATCAATTAAACTTGCATCAGTTACAGTTTCATAATTTTCATAAGGCTTTAAATAATCACCTGATACGCTAAATGAAGTAGCACTATTTTCATGATTTAAACAATCCCCGGTATAATCTTCAATTGAATCTAATTTTTCAAAAACCATCAATGGACTTAAATCATAAATCTTTAACTTAGAATATAACTCTTCAAGTTCTTCATCACTATAGCCTTTTTTAGCCTTTAAACTTTCATATAATTCAAAGTAAGAATCATCTAAATAGTCAGCTACTAAATATAATCTTAAATAGTTTTGATTAAAGCTATCTTTTACAATCTCGCTATTTAAATAATCTGAATAATAATCATTCTTTAGAATTGTCTTTCTTAATCCCTTAGAATAGATAGCGCTAATAGCTTCATCAGAGTAGCCCATACTCTCTAGTTTATTAACATTTATAAAATGGGGAACTTTATAGACAGCTGTTGCAAGCATAATGATGAAAGCTAATAAAGCAATTGATTTTCCATTTAATTTTCTAACTTTTTTCTTTGTACTCATGGTTTCATTATATCAAATGGATGCCTATTGACATCACAAATAAAATCAAGCTTCTCCTTACTTACTGGATGCATAAAAGCTAAATGATAAGAGTGTAGGGCAATCTGTTCTCCTACACTAGCGTTCTTATTATATTTTTGATCACCATATAAAGGATGATTACGACTAGAAAATTGTACCCTAATTTGATGTGATCTACCAGTATGCAAATCTACTTTAACTAAAGCTAAATTATCTTTTCTATTTAATACTTCATAATCTAAACTGGCATCCTTGCCTTTAGGATCAACTCTAGTAATATTTTTAGCTTTATCCTTTAATAGTTTATCTTTAAAACAACCGCTATCTTTTAAACCGTTATCTAAAACAACCGCCAAATATTCTTTAGTTATTTGATGACTTGAAATTTGACTAGATAATCTACTGGCCGCCTTACTAGTTTTGGCAAAAACGCATAAACCACTAACTGGTCTATCTAGTCTATGTACTAAACCTAAATAAACATTACCAGGCTTATTATATTTTTCTTTTAGATATTGTTTAGCTAAAGAAAGTAAATCTAAATCTTTACTATCATCTTCTTGCATAGGCATATTACATGGCTTATTAACAACTAAAAGATGATTATCTTCAAAGATTATTTCAAGCTTCATTTATACCACCTAGTAGTAAAACCACATGGTAAATAGTAATTGCTATCTTTAATATTTAAACCAAGTTCACTAGCTTCAATATGACCACTTAAACCTTTTTGTTCAATATGTCTTCTTAAAGTATTTTCAATAGTTGTACTAGAATAGCCAGTAGTATAAGTATTAATAATTAAAAATAGGGCATCATCACTTAATAAATTTAATGCTTCTTCAATTAAGGGGTTAATTTGTTCCTCAAATTTAAATAGTTCATTGTTTGGGCCTCTTCCATAAGAAGGAGGATCCATGATTATGCCATCATACTTTCTCCCTCTTCTTACTTCTCTTTTCATAAACTTTAAACAATCATCCACAATATATCTAATCTTTTCATTATCTAAATTATTAAGATGACTATTTTCCTTAGCCCATTCAACCATGCCCTTAGAGGCATCCACATGTACTACTTCATTTATCTTACAGTTACTCGCAACCATTGTAGCTACACCTGAATAGGCAAAAAGATTTAAAACTTTGGCATCATGTTTATTAGCTAACTTTTCACTTATAAAATCCCAATTAGCCGCTTGTTCAGGGAAAATACCTGTATGCTTAAAATTAGTAGGCGATACTTTAAACTTTAAATCCTTATAGTTAACATTCCACTTATCCTTAAGCTTTTCCTTAAACTCCCAATAACCGCCACCTTTAGAAGAACGATGATAATAGCCAACGGCCTTATCCCATAATTCAGGCTTTAACTTTGGCCAAATAGCCATTGGATCAGGCCTTCTTAAAATAATGCCGCCCCATGATTCTAGTTTTTCTAAATCACCGGCGTCTAATAAAATATAATCTTTAAAATTATTACTTGAAAACATGATTTAATTTTATACTAAATTAAAGAATTTATCATTGTATAATAGTCTAGCTATGGTTAAATATTCACAATTAAACGCTGCCCAAAAAGAAGCAGTTACTGATACTAGTAATCATTTAAGAATCATTGCCGGTGCTGGGAGTGGTAAAACTCGTGTACTAACAATGCGTATCGCTTACTTGATTGAAGAAAAACATGTAAATCCCAAAAATATCTTGGCAATTACTTTTACTAATAAGGCTGCCAATGAAATGAAAAAGAGAATTAGTGAAATGATGGGAGAAATGGGAGATGGAACTTTTATTTCAACTATTCACTCTCTTTGTGTAAGAATTTTAAAAGAAGAAATAGAAGTTTTAGGCTATCCAAGAAATTTTACAATCGTTGATAGTGATGATCAAAAAACGATCTTAAAAGAAGCTTATAAGGAATATAACATTGAAAAGAAAGATATTTCTTATGCTAGCGCATTAGATTATATTGCTAATTGTAAGTATGAAGAAGTTTCACCAGAAAAGGCGATGAGCCAAACTTATGGTGAAAAGAAACTGATTGATAAGGCTAATGTCTATAAATATTATGTTGAAAGATTAAAGTCTATCTATGGCCTAGATTTTGATGACTTAATCCTATTTACAACAAGACTATTTAGACAATTTCCTGATGTCTTAAGAAAATGGGCCAATAAGTTTCACTATATTCATGTCGATGAATTTCAAGACATTGATAAGACTCAATATTTATTGATAAGACAACTATCTAGTGTGCATGATAATGTTTATGTAGTAGGCGATCCTGACCAAACTATTTATACTTGGAGAGGTGCTGATGTAAATATTATTGTTAACTTCGATAAAGACTTTAAGAATACTAAAACAATTATCTTAAATCAAAATTATCGTTCAACTAATAATATTCTAGAGGGAGCTAACTCCTTGATTAAAAATAATAAACAAAGAGTTGAAAAAGACTTATATTCAACAAATGGCGATGGTGACTATATCTATCATAAGACTTTAATTGATGAAACAACAGAAGCTAACTATATCGCCAATGAAATATTGTCTTTGCATAAACAAGGCTATTCTTATAAAGATTTTGCGATACTTTATAGATCTAACTATCTATCAAGAGAAGTGGAAAAAGTTTTAATTGAAAACCGTATTCCTTATGTAATCTATGGTGGTATTAGATTCTATGAAAGAATGGAAGTAAAAGATATTCTATCTTATTTAAGATTAATGGTAACAGGTGATGATTTAGCTTTCCAAAGAGTAATTAATCAACCTAAAAGAGGTATCGGTCAAAAAGCTATTGATAGTATTTTTGAAATAGCCAAAAAAGAAAAGATAACAATGTATGAAGTTATCAAAAGAGGATTGTATGCTAAAAACCAAAATACTTTAGATAACTTTGTAAGTATGGTTGAAAAGTGGAAAAGGGATATGGAAGATATTCCTCTTGAAAATCTATTAACAGAAGTATTAGATAACTCCGGATATAGAACAATGCTGGAAAAGGATAATGAAACTGAAAGATTAGAAAACGTTAAATCTTTAATTGATGATATTAAAGAGTATCAAGAAACTTATCCTGGTAGTACACTAGCTGATTATTTATCCATGATTTCTTTATATACTGATAAAGCTACTAATGATAATAGTGAATCAGTTAATCTAATGACTATTCATGCAGCTAAAGGTCTAGAATTTAATGTTGTATTCGTAATTGGATTGTCTGAAGGCATATTCCCAAGTGAGAGATCATTAATTGATGGAAGTAAGGGCCTAGAAGAAGAAAGAAGACTAGCTTATGTAGCCTATACACGTGCTAAAGAAAAGCTAACACTTACGGAAACCAGTTCTTTCTCTTATGTTTTAGGCAGTTCTAAATTACCTAGTAGATTTATTAATGAAATAGATGATAAATATATTAAACATTTAAATGATGCCCCTAAAAAATCAGGTATCTTTGATACAAGTGAGACACATGCTTCACCTAAGGTACAAGTAAACTATAGTGTACCTTCACCTTCTTCAACGCGTTTTAAGAAGGGTGATATTGTTATTCATAAAATCTTTAATGAGGGTGTGGTAACTAATGTTGAAGGTGATTTATTAACGATTGCCTTTAGTTACCCACATGGTGTTAAAAAGATGAAAGCAGGACATCCTTCATTTAGGAAGAAAACTAAAAATGATTATAGCTAAAGCTGATATTTCAAATATTGAAGATATCTTAAAGATAATAAATCAAGCTAAAGAGTATCTAAAAAGTCAACATATTGATCAGTGGCAAGATGGTTATCCTAATAAAGAATTATTTTTAAATGATATTAAAAATGATTGTCTTTATATTGTAAAAGACAATGGTGAAGTAATTGGCGTATTTGCCTTAATAAATCATGAACCTACTTATGATGTAATATGTGATGGCAAGTGGCATAATGATGATAATTATGTAGCTATACATCGTATTGCGATTGATGATAGCTATAAAGGAAAAGGAATCGCAAAATTTATCTTTGATTATGTAAAAGATAACTATAGCTATATTAGAGTGGATACTCATAAGGACAATCAAAACATGCAACGATGCTTAATTAAAAACGGTTTTAAGTATTGTGGCATAATCTATTTAAGTAGAGACAATAGCCCAAGAGTGGCCTTTGATTATAATGATAAAAAATAAGTTTCTATCATGCATATTAACTCTTACCAGTATTATCTATATGCTGGTTTTAACATTGTTGAAGCACCCCTTTACTTATAACTACTCAATGTATACAAACAATATAAAAGGGTATCTAATAATCTTTATTTTATGTATCATGCTAGGCCTTGGTTTTTCTAATACTACTTATCTACTTAATAAAAGATATGCACTATTAGCTTTTCTAGGTCCAATTATAGGTTGTATCTTTCCCTTTAATGTTGATAATCGAAATATCATCTCTAATCTTCATGAAATATGTGCCTATATCTCATTATTTTCTGTTCTTTTCATTACGTATATCAATATTAATAAATACAAGATATATAACTATAGAAAAGCTAATATACTGGAAAAACTATTTTTTATCATTTTTATATTAGATGGCCTAATTTATCTTAAATTACTTGGTGTAACAAGCATTCAAGAATTTATTTTATTAAGTACTAGTTTAATTATTCACCTTTATATTTACTTACAAATAACGATTTAATGATTGAAATAAAACTATCTTTTTTACTTTCCTTAATCTCATTATGTAAATGATTTTCCATGAAGTAATCTTGACTACTTAATGGGGCATTATTTGTTTGTTTATAAATATAGCTACCATCAGGCAATAAAGTTGTGGCCTTTAAATTATCAGCTAATTGAATGCTAAGTATTTTTTCAAGCATATCACAAATATCTTTATCTTCTATTGGACAAGCTATTTCCACTCTTCTATTTAAGTTTCTGCTCATGATATCAGCGGAAGAAATGTAGTAGGCAGGATTATCTTTACCAAAGCGATATATCCTTGCATGTTCTAGGTATCTACCAATAATACTAGTAACATGAATGTTTTCACTATAGGAAACAATACCAGGAATTAGACAACAAATGCCTCTTATTATAAGTTCTACTTTAACTCCAACATTTGAAGCTTCTATTAATTTATCAATAACTTCTTTTTCAGTTAAAGAGTTTGCCTTAATACAAATATAACCATCTTCGCCCTTAAGCATTTCTTCATCAATCCTTTTTATAAGCATATTTTTTATACCAAAAGGTGATACGCATAGCTTGTTATATTTGCCTGATAAATCATTAATCATCATGTTTCTAAAGAAACTTGTGGCATCCTCTACGATATCCTTATTACTAGTGAAATAACTTAAATCGGTATACATTGCATTAGTCTTTTCATTATAGTTGCCAGTGCCCACTTGAACAATACTTTGAGTTTTACCATACTTGTTTAGAGTAATCAGACATATCTTACTATGACATTTATAGCCTTCAATACCATAAATAACTTGACAACCCGCTTCTTCTAATTGTTTTGACCAATTTAAATTATTGTTTTCGTCAAAACGAGCTCTAAGTTCCATTAAAACTAAAACTTTCTTACCATTTTCGGCAGCACGACATAAAATATGAGCAATTTTAGATGAAGATGCTAGTCTATAAATAGTGATTTTAATTGATAACACATCATCTCTATTGGCGGCCTCATTTAATAAGCTAATAAAGGGATTAACACTATCAAAAGGAAAGAATAGTAATCTATCTTTTTGGATGACTTGTTCAATGATACTCTTTGATTTATTTATATCTTTGGGCCAAATTGGTGTATATGGTGGATAAGTAAGATTTGTTAAAGAATTAAATTCATCAATTAATTTAAAGACATAAGACATATTCAAAGGACAAGTATCAAAAATTATTTGTTGTCTACTTGTATTAGTAATAGCCATTAACTTATTTAAAAAGACATCGGAAATATCATTATTAATTTCTAGTCTTACAACCTTTAAATAATCTCTTCTTTTTAAAACTTTATAAAAAACATTACGAATATCAATATCACTATCTTCAAACTTTTCATCATCTAGACTAATATCACCATTTCTAGTTGCCGAAATAATGCATTTTTCTATTACTTGATAATTATCGCCAAATATTGAAGAAGCTCTATTTAAGATAATATTTTCCATCCTTATACAATGATTACTATTTTCTAAACGAAGATAACTAGGCAAAGTCTCTAAAACAGGAACAATACCAATACTTAAATTATTTTTCTTATCTTTTAAAAGAGTAATTACATATAATTGTTTATTAACTAGATGTGGTAAGGGATGATGAGGCCCAATTATGATAGGAGATAATAGAGGAAATATTTTATTCTTATAGTATTTTTTGACATATGATTTTTCTTCGTTTGATAATTCGCTATAAGTTAAATCCTTTATATCATAAGGTTCTAAAGCTGATAATACTTTACTATAGACACTCTTTTTTAAAACGATTAAGCTAGAAACATTTTTGAATATTAATTCAATTTGTTGTCTAGGACTTAAACCTGATTTATTATCAAAATCCTTTGGATACATGGCTTCTATATCGCATAAGCTACCTACTCTTATTCTAAAAAACTCATCTAGATTGCTAGAAAAGATAGCTATAAATTTAAGTCTTTCTAAAGGGTAAAGCTTTTCATCATCAGCTTGATTTAATACACGCTTATTAAAAGCTAGCCAACTTAATTCTCTATTTTGTGTATAGGGGTAGCCTTCATTAATCTTTTTTGACATAAATATCCTTCTCTAACACCATATTTACTTACTATGACTTCTTTGCAATTGAAATTATCAAAAATATATCTAAGGACTAAATAGCCTGGTACAATCGTATGAATACGCTCTGGCTCTAGCTTTAGTATTAAATTACTTAAATCTTTATTCTTATTGCATAACAAAGGCTCAAGTTTCCTTAATTGTTTATCACTAATAACGTTACATTTTTCATCTAAACCATAATATTTTTTAGCAAGCTTTAGTATTCCTCTAGCACTACCACCAACCGCAATAAGTGTTCCTATATCACTATTTGGTTTATCAAACTTAATGGTTTCTTTAATTAATGCTTCAATTCTATCTAGTGACTTCTTACCAGGTAAAATATCCTTGACGCATTTTTTATATAAGCTTAATGATCCAATTGGATAACTAATAGAAGACTTTATTTCGCCATCCTTAAAAGTAACTACTTCACTACTTGCACCACCTATATCAACATAAACACCTTCTTTAATAGAGAGCTGTTGCAAAGCACCTAAATAACCAAGTTCGGCCTCTTGTTTGCCACTTAACACATCTACATCAAAGCCGGTCTTTTCTTTGATAATTTTAACCGCTTCTAAAGTATTAGAAATATTTCTTAAAGAAGCTGTTGCGAATACATATATATCTTTAATCTTTAAGGCATCTAGTGTTTCCTTAAAGCTTAAAAGACCATTACAAGCTTGAGAGATACCATCACTTGTAAGAATTCCTGATTCAACATAACCAGCTAACCCAGCCATTATCTTTTCTCTAAATAAGATTTTAAATTTATCATTTAAGACTTGATACAATGTCAATCTCATTGAGTTAGATCCTATATCAATTTCCGCTAATTTCATAACTTTTCCTTAACGTAAGCATTTTATAAAGAGAATGTAAAATGAAAATTTAGTATATGAAAAAAACATGTAAAAGATATAATACAAGTTATTTTTACATATAAACAAGTTATTTTCTTTTGCGATATTGAACAACCATCTTTATTAAAATATCATAATAAAAAAGGTGGTACTTATATGAAAAGAATAATATCTTGTTTATTAGTTACTCTAATGTTTATAACAATTAGCACCAGTAATGTTCTTGCGGATGATGAAGATATTCAAACTCTTATAAATAATTTGCCAAATGATCAAATAATAATTGAAAACAATTTGGATGATGTTAAAAA
>CAVCDR010000056.1:0-29483 GCA_963601025.1 Agathobacter sp.
CTCCTACATAGTGTAATAGTAAAATCATTAATAATACAACAAAGTAGATAGTGTATCTTACTGCTTTGTTTTTTTTATTTATAAGCAGGAAACAATCATTGTTTACACTTATTAGGTCATAGATAAATAATGGCAACAAGTATAAAGCTAATGTGCTTAACAGATAGGCTGGTTTTACATCAAAACTATATAATCCTGATCTTAAATAGGTTAATGGATGATTTATGCCATTAAACATATTTTTAAAGATATATAGGGCTTCATTTATATTTTGGGCTCTAAAGAAGACCCAAGTAAAGGTCATAACTACAAAGATTAAGATAACTCTTATAAACCATACAAAAGAGTATTTATTTGTGTTCTTTTTAATATGCAGGATATCTTCTAGTATTTGGAGTAGACCATGGATACCTCCCCATATCACAAAAGTAATGTTAGCACCATGCCATAGACCAGATACTAGGAAGGTTACTAGTAGATTGAAATAATGCCTTATTTTTGAGCATCTATTGCCACCTAGTGGTATATAGATATAATCTTTAAACCATGATGATAAAGAGATATGCCATTTTGACCAGAATTCTTTGATGCTTGTAGAAAAATAGGGTGTTTTAAAGTTATCCATAAGTTCAATGTTTAATAGTCTAGCACTGCCTTTGGCGATATCTGAATAGCCTGAGAAATCACAATATATTTGGATAGTAAAAAAGATTGCCACAAGCACTAGGGCAAAGCCAGTATAGTAGGATAAATCGGTATAGACCATGTCAACATAGTAGGCTAAATTGTCGGCTACAACCATTTTTTTAAAGAAGCCAATAGTCATTAATTTAAGTCCTTTAATGGCGTTATCGTAGTTAAATTGTTTTTCTTCCTTTAGTTGAGGCAATAGATTTTCTGGTCTTTCAATAGGACCAGCTACAAGTTGAGGAAAGAATGATACAAAGGTTGCGTAGTAGCCAAAGTGTTTTTCAGCTTTTATATTTCCTCTATAGACATCTATTACATAACTTAAGGTTTGAAAGGTGTAAAATGAGATACCTACGGGTAAGACTAGATTCAGGGTTACTTTATTTAGTCTTATCTTAAAGATATTTAATATTGAGTCTAATGTTTCAAAAAAGAAATTAAAATACTTAAATACAAATAAGACTCCTAAACAAACAATTAGGGTTATAGTAAGTATTAGTTTTTTATGTTTTGAATACTTTTCAATTAGAATACTTGATAAGTAGGATACTATGGTTGTTAGAAATATCAAGAAGACGTATTTAGCGTTCCATGACATATAAAAATAGTAGGATGCGATAAATAATAATATCCAACGATATTTGTGTGGTAGTGCCCAATATAGTATGAAGACAATGGGCAAAAAGATGGCGTAGCTTAAAGAATTAAATAACATATTATTTACTAATAATCCTTACTGCCTTATTTAGGTTTTTAATGGTTATGACATTTGGGTTATCACCATATTCGCCATCTAATGTCCAAGGTATATTTTCGTTTGTCCTAAAAGTTATTTCGCTTGTTTTAAAGTGATGAATTAAATAACTATCTTGTGTTGTGCCTAGCAGGTAAGAAGTTATCTCATTTAGATCAAGTATGTCTTTTGGTTCTTTCACAAGTAATACTTCAAATAGACCATCATCTAGTTTTACTTTCTTTTTATCTAGTTTATATAAACCGCCTACTGAGTAAGTATTGGTTATCATACCATAGATGTATTTTTCTTTAGTATTAAGTTCTTTTGATTCTATTTCAATTTTATAGGATTTGATTGTTGATAGACTCTTTAGTCCTTCAATGACGTAGGCAAAATGTCCTAGAACGTTTTTAATATCTTGAGGTGTTGAATAGGAAACACTTGTAAAGGCACCAAAGGCAGCTACGTAGACAAAGTAGGAATCATTAAACTTTCCAATATCGTAGGACTTTGGTGAATTTGTAGTGATAAATGATGCGGCATTAGCCATATTTTTTGGTAACTTTAAGCTATTAGCAAAGTCATTAGTACTGCCTGCCGGAATATAGCCTAAAGGTATATCGTGACCATTTTTAAGTAAGCCGTTAACTGTTTCATTAAGTGTTCCATCGCCTCCTGAACATATAATTAAAGAAAACTTATGCCCATTTTTCTCAATATATTCTTTAGCTTCATCTCTTCTTGTGGTAGGGACAATAGTTAAATCATAACTGGCGTTAGCAAAAATATTTAAAATATCATATAGATGATTTTTTATTAAAGTTTTTCCTGAAAAAGGGTTATATACAAATAAGACTTTCATGAATCTATTATATAAGAGTTTAATAATATATAAAAATGAGAATAATTGTTAATTGTACTAATTCGGTTGTTTTGAATATGTGGGGCTTTTATGGAAATATAATTATAAGAATCAGAAATATTAAGAACAAAATCGGAAATTTGTGAAATAAATCGGAAATAAAATAATTATACTTCCGATTTCTATGTTAAACTAATAATACTAATAGGAGGTATCGCTATGTCTAAGGAAATGGTTGGAGCTAAAAAGGTCGCGGAAAATTGGGGCGTTTCTGTAAGAAGAATTAATCAATTGTGTAACAGCGGAAGCATAATGGGGGCTATAAAGGTTGGTGGCCTTTGGAAGATTCCAGACGATGTGTTGATTGTTGATAAAAAACAAAATAGATTATTGCCTTGTCCTGTAGGCATTACTTCCTATAAAGAAGTAAGTAAAGAATGTTATTACGTTGATAAGACCCTTTTAATAAAAGATATTATTGATAACCATAATAAAGTTACGCTTTTTACGCGTCCCAGAAGATTTGGCAAGACACTTACAATGGATATGCTTAAAACCTATTTTGAGAAAAGTGATGAGGATACTTCAATTTATTTTAGTGATCGCGATATTTGGAAGTATGATGATTCTTACAAGAATTATCAGGGCGCTTTTCCGGTTATCTTTTTGTCTTTTAAGGGTGCGCATCAAAATACTTGGGAAGATATGTATGAATGCTTATCGTTATCCCTTCAAGGTGAATTTAAAAGACATATGGATGTCTTGGACAATGATAATGTATCAAGCATTGATAAAGATTTCTTTAATAGAATGTTAAATAAGGATGTTTTAAAGGTAGAATGTGAAACTTCTTTGGGCAGACTTTCGCATATTTTGGCTGACGCTTATAAAACAAGAGTAATTGTAATTATAGATGAATACGATACACCTATTGAACAAGGCTATTGTCACGGCTACTATAACGAAGTAATTAACTTTATGCGTAATTTATTTTCGGCAGTATTAAAGGATAATAGTTCGTTGGAATTTGGTATATTAACCGGTATATTACGTATAGCTAAAGAAAGCTTATTTAGTGGCCTAAATAATTTAGTCGTTGATACTATTTTGGATAAAAAGCATGCTACTTACTTTGGCTTTACAAAAGATGATGTAAAGAATATGGCAAATTATTATGGCTATAGTAATAAGCTAGATGAAATAGCTGACTGGTATGATGGCTATAAATTTGGAGAATGTGAGATTTATAACCCTTGGTCGGTTATCAATTATTTTAATAACGATTGTTTGCCTAAAGCGTTTTGGTCACGCACTAGTAGTAATGACATGATTTTGGATATTATTTCAAATGGCAATCTTGATATGCAAGATAGCTTGGCTAGTTTATTACAAGATAAACCAATTAAGGCAGTCATTGATGCAGATATAATATATCCAGAGATAGAATCAAATTTTGATACGATATATAGTTTTCTTTTAATGACCGGTTATTTAAAAAATGATAGTGTACTAGATACGCTTGGCGATAATCCGATTTGTAATCTTTTGATTCCTAATAGAGAAATCAAGCAGGTGTTTAAAAAAGAGATTGTCGATAATATTTCAAAAAATCTTAATATATCGATTGTAAGAAATTTTCAATTAGCTTTAAGGTCAAATGATCAAGAAGAGCTTCAAGAAATACTTCGCCAATTCTTACTTCAATCTGTTAGCAGCTATGATGGTGCACATGAGAATTTTTACCATGGGATGATGCTTGGACTTTTAGCAATTATGTCTGATGATTATTTAATTAGCTCTAATAAAGAAGCGGGAGAAGGAAGATTTGATGTGGAACTATTGCCACTAAATAAAAAGTATCCGGGTATTATTATTGAATTTAAGACGATAAAGAACGGAGATGAAGAAGTTCTTTCTAAATTAGCAGATAAGGCAATAGAACAAATAATAGATAAACAATATACTGTTAATTTAAAAAGAAATGATGTTACTAGTATCCAAATATATGGTATTGCGTTTAGTAATAAAAAGGTCGTTGTTAAGACGATGACGCTTTAAAAACACTCGAATTATCTTGAAAAATCAGTTTTCGATTAATGATATGAACTAATCAAGTAAAATATATAAAAGTTAATTTCCTGTTTCCTTAATAATATTCAGCAATCCTATTCGGTAGAATTGGGAACTTTTATTCGGCACCTTTACCTAAAATAATAATATGCAAAAAATCATCATTTGCACAGTGTTGTTGATAAAACCCTATTTATCGGCATAAAAGCCCCGATATGTTAATTTTATTTCCTTACTTAGAGCCAAATTTAGCAGTATTTCTATTTTTTCTAATTCATTTTTAGGTGGATTCATCTTGAAACAAAAGAAGTTAAGATAGTTTTGAAGATCCTCTCTATCAAATCCTAAATGAGCATTTAGAAATCTTTTAAGTAAGAAATGTATATGATTAATTGGATATAAGGGGTTATCTTTATTAATTAGTCCTTTAGTTTCTTTTGTAGGATGTATCTCTTCCTTTAAATTAAGCTCACTTATTAATATTTCATGTGAGTTTTCACCATCATGAATCAAAGTAGAACCTTCTTTTATATGACCTTTAAAGACTTTTAACATCTTACTTTTAGAAGGTTTTCCTTTACCACATACAAAACATATAACGTTCTTTTTATCATAAGCCGAGGCTATACAAAACTTATTTGTTGAGATCCCTCTTTTCTTATGGCCATCTTTAGTAAGTGCTATTTCACCAACACTTACACTATAATATGTTTCATCTAAATAAACTTTATCCGATAAGACTATGTCATCTTGAATATTCTCTAGTATTAAAAATAGTTTATAAAGCCAATATCTAGAAGTAGATAAAGAGTTCTTATTGCTTTTGGAGTTGGAAGAAATACTATCATAATGAAATAGATTAAGACAAAATTCAATCCATTCACTGATTGATATCTTATGGTTTTCAAATATAGTGCCATTTTGCATTCGCATCTACATATAGAAATATCTTTCAATATAGTTCACACAAATTTCATTTAATTGCCAAGAATTTAACTTGTAGTAATTTTTGGCTTATGATATAACATTAGTGTTGTAAAAATATTATGTTTTTATAACTAAGATATGGGAATTGGCAGATTTAATGTTCCTAATATTGGGTATAAATCTAACCATCATGGCTAAACCGGTTTTATTTGTACTATATCCACAAGGTAGATTTAGCTGGACATATCTATAAATAAAAGTTGTAAGTTATATATTTATATATACTTGGCCTTATTGATGGTAGAGTAAATCTTTAAGGCATTGTATGCGAAAGCGTATTAATAATAGTCCCACTTCTGGCTACTTAGCTCTACCTAAGTAGCATTTTTATTTTATTAATAATATAATCTATCTTGATTAGGAGGAATTTAATCATGAGTGAATATAATAACAACTATTATAGTCAAAATAATGGTTTGACATTTAGCCAATATCTTTCTAAGGTATTTTCTACTGTTGGACTAGGTGTTGGCGTTACTGCGGTGGTAAGCTTTGTGATAAGTCGTTTCATGGATACTATCTTGGCAAAGTTTGCAGGCGTATTTACAAGTGTGGTTTTAGGTGCTATTGTCTTAGAACTTGCTTTGGCAATCTTCTTTGCCGCTAGACTTACAAAAATGAGTAAGGGTACAGCTTGGTTTTGTTACATCTTGTATTCCGCTTTAACAGGTATTACATTATCTTTGACTTTGTACTATTACACTGATACTTCTATTTATTTGGCATTTGGTGTTACTTGTTTAATGTTTGTAGTAATGTCTTTAATCGGACATAACGCTAATGTTGATTTATCAAAGTTTAGTGGTCTAATTATTCCCGCTTTAATTGGTTTAGTATTAATGTCATTGTTGAATGTATTTTTCTTTAAGAATGATGTAATTCAATGGATTATCAATTATGCTGGTATTATTATCTTCTTATTCTTGATTGCCTATGATATGCAAAGATTAAGAGATCTTTATCAACAAAGCTTTGTAGATGGGGAATTAGGCGAGAAATTAATGATCTATGGAGCATTCCAATTGTATCTAGATTTCATTAACTTATTTATTCGTTTACTTGAAATACTAGGTAAGAAAAAAGATTAACTTAAGGGTCACAATATGTGGCCTTTTTCTTTTGCCTTTATATAACAAAAAAAGCACTTAATGTGCTTAACTTTTTAACTGGTGATCCCCTAGGGATTCGAACCCTAGACCCTCTGATTAAGAGTCAGATGCTCTACCAGCTGAGCTAGGGGATCATTTTTTTGGTGATAGATACGGGATTCGAACCCGTGAATGCCGCCGTGAAAGGGCGGTGTGTTAAGCCGCTTCACCAATCTACCAAAATGGCGCCCGAAACAGGACTCGAACCTGTGACCTGCCGGTTAACAGCCGGACGCTCTACCGACTGAGCTATTCGGGCGTTGCTTAATTATATTAACACAAGTAATGTGATGTGACAAGTGCCTTTTTTAATTTTCTTGAAAAAATATTCACTAATACTAAATAATAGGCTGTCTAATTGATATAATGGTGGAAATGAATAACTTGGCTACTAAATTATTAAAGCTTCGTAAGCATTATAACTATTCTCAAGAACATCTTGCCAACATCTTGGGTATTGATGTTTTAGAGTATATGGCTATTGAAAATGGTCGTGATGTATTAAATTATGCCGGTTTAAAGAAATTGGCTTCATTATACAAGATTCATGTTGATGAACTTTTTATTAACAGTAAGGAAGTAACTTTACATGAGGTTGATTTTTCTAAGACTGAAGAATTAAATTTAAAATATTTCTTAAAGGATGAAAATAAGACTTTAACTTTTATTAAGAAGAACTTAATTTGGATTTGTTTAGTTTTAATTGTTTTATGTTTTGGTATCTTATTTTTAGTTAATAAAGAAAACCAAAGTATTGATGTTAATCCTGATGAAGTAGTTCTTGAAAATATTAATCGTCTTTCGGTTAGTGATACTACTGTTGTTTATATTGATGATGCAGGTAATGTTAAGGGAACAGGCGATAATAGTTATGGCCAATTATCCAATCTTCCTACCAAGAGTGCTATTAAAGTTTGTGAGGGTAGTAACTATACAATTGTTTTAAATAATGATGGTAGTGTTACTTCTATTGGTTTAAGCAACGGTTATGCAAGTGATTTAGAAAAATGGAGAAATATAGTGGATATCGCAAGTGGTGATAATCATATTGTTGGTGTTGATACTAGGGGCAATGTTTACGCAATTGGTGATAACTCTAGTGGACAATGTGATGTGAATGACTATGATGATATTGAAAAAGTTTTTGCGTTTAAAAATGGTACAGTATTGCTTGGTAAAGAGGGCAAACTATATAGCACTGGCGAATTTTTAGGTCAAAGCCAAATTAAGAATTATAGTAATATCTTGGATATTGATGTAAGTAATGATAATCTTGTTATTTTAACTTTAGATAAGACAGTAGAATATGTGGCTGCTAAAAAGAATTTCTTAAATATTTATAAATGGCGAGATGTTGTGGATGTAGCATGTGGCGATGAATTTGTGGCTGCTTTAACTAGCGATGGTAAAGTCTATATTGATTGCGATGATAAGAGCATGTCTAATGAAGTTGATACTTGGGAGAATGTTATTGCGATTTGTGCGGCTGATGAGTATTTGATTGCTTACGATGGTACAAATATTATGGGTGTTGGTAAAAATGATCACTTACAGTTTGAAAACAATCAAAGTGAACTGGTTACTTTGGCTCAAGTAGGTGGCGTTAAGATATCATGTGATGAGGTAAATAATAATTCAGTTAGTGTAAGTTTTGATAAAGTAGCTAACGCAACAGGCTATGAGATAACTTTAAATATCGATGATGAAAATGCTTCTACAACATATCGTGTTAGTTCTAATCAAACTATTACATTTACTAGTGATAGTCTGGTTGATGGTGGTACTTATGAGATTACTATTACTACTCTTGGTGATGATGTAAACTACTTGAGTAGTAGTCCACTTGTTGTACCTTTTACTTATCTAAAGGCTAATCAAGATCGTAATGTTTATGTAGATATTGATTTTGATTATACTAATATGAGTATTGATGAGCTTTCTAGTTATTTAAATTCAATTGGTGTAAAGAATGTAATTGGCGTTGAAATTGGTCAAGAGTGTGAAGACAATAGTAAGGTTATTCTAAGTGTCAATGGTATATCTAGTGGCCAGCGTATTTCTAAAGAGGATTTAAGTAAGGCTACAGTTACTTATGAATATTGTCGTATTAAGAATACGGATAACAATGATAGTGGTGATAATAATGAACAAGATTTGGAAAATTAAAGGAAAGAGTGAAAGAGTTAGCGATGAGACTTTAATTGAGATGATTAAAGGTAGAGAGTTAACTGGTGATGATTATATTAAGTCTAGTGATATGAAAGATTTTGTTAAGATTGTGGATACTGTTTATGGTTTTTATTTAGGAGGAGTTTTATGAAAATATATAATACAAAGACTTTAAAGAAAGAAGAATTTAAGCCTATTACTGCTGGGGAAGTTAAGATGTATGTATGCGGTCCTACAGTATATGATAATGTGCATATTGGCAATGTTCGTCCAGTCGTGGTATTTGATACATTACGTAGAACTTTTGAAGAATTAGGTTATAAAGTAAAGTATGTTTCTAATTATACAGATGTTGATGACAAGATTATCAAAAGAAGTAATGAGTTACATGTTAGTGAGAAAGAACTTACTGATGAAATGATTGCAGCTTATAACGATATTAGACATAGGCTAAATGCGGCTGACTTATATAAGACGCCAAGAGTTACGGAAACCATGGATGAGATAATTGGTTTTATTGATAAGATGGTGGATAATGGCAGTGCTTATCAAAAGGATGGCGATGTTTATTTTAGAACTAGTTCTGTTAAGGATTATGGTTGTCTTTCTAATCAAAATATCGATGATTTACAAGTTGGTGCCCGTATTGAGGAAAATGATTTAAAAGAGAGTCCACTTGATTTTGCCTTATGGAAGAAGACTGATCAAGGTATTAAGTGGCAAACACGTTATTCTTTAGGCAGACCTGGTTGGCATACTGAATGCGTTGTTATGATTAACAAGGAACTTGGTTCTTTAATTGATATTCATGGTGGCGGTAAAGACTTAAAATTCCCACATCATGAAAATGAGCGTGCTCAATCAATGGCTGTTAATAATTCTGAGTTAGCTAATTATTGGATGCATTCAGGCATGATTGATATTAATGGCGTTAAGATGTCTAAGTCTTTAGGCAACTTTATTACAGCTAAGGATATCTTGAGTAAAGTTGATCCGATGGTTTTAAGATGGTTCTTATTGGCAACTCAATATCGTGATGACGTCAATGTTTCTGATGAAATCATTGAAAGTAGTAAGATTGAACTTAATAAGATTTTACAAGCTTATAAGAACGCTAAGGTCAAATTAGAAGTAAATGGTACTGTTGAAGACAGTTTAGATGAAGAACTTTATAAGCGTTTTATGGAAGCTATGGAAGATGATTTGAATACGCCTAATGCTTATGCAGCTATCTTTGAAATTGTTAAGTTAATCAATCAGAAAGTGCGTACAAAGGATATTGATTATATCTCTTTAAAGAAAGAAGTTAATACTTTAGAAAGATGTATGAATGTTCTTGGTGTTTTACTTCCTGATTTAAAGATGAGTGATGATGATAAAAAGCTTTACAAGGAATGGGAAGATGCTAAGGCTATTAAGGACTTTACTAAAGCCGATAGCTTAAGAACTGCACTAATGGAAAAGGGTATCCTTTAATGGACATTAAACAAGTTAGTTCTAATTCATTAAGTTTTATTGGTGATGCCTACTATACTTTAAAAGTTAGAGAATACTTTATTACCAATAAGTATCAATCTAGTAAGAACTTGCAAAAACTGTGTAATTCTTATAATTGCGCTAAGGGCCAAATGAAAGTCTTTGAATACTTAAATAGTATAAATTTCTTTAATGAAGATGAACTTGATGCGTATAAAAGAGGTCGAAATCATATTACGCATATTCCTAAAAATGGCGATCTAAAATCTTATCAATGTGCCAGTGGTTTAGAGGCTATTGTTGGTTATTTATATTTAACTGATAAAGATAGACTAGATAAGATGTTTGGAGAAATATTTAAGATAGATTTGATTTAGTTGGTTAAATCTTTGATAGCCGAATAATTAAAAAGTCAAGAAATATACGATTAATAAGCGCTATTCTTGATTTTTTTGTTTGTCTAAATTGTTGTATGTTCATCCATTTTGGACTAAAAAATGGAATAAGTGTATTTTTTAAGTATTAAAAATTAGGAATAAGTGTATATTTTTGTCCTTGAAAAATAGGAATAAGTGTAAAATGTAGTAAAGGGAAGAATAATACTATGCTAAAAAGAAAGATTGCAACTTATATAGAAAACTACTTAAAATCCAATTCAAATAAGATTTTACTTGTTGATGGTGCTAGACAAATTGGTAAAACTTTTATTATTAACGAAGTAGGCAACAGATTGTTTGAAAACTATATCGAAATAAATTTTGCTGAAGATTCGATTACTAATCACTTGTTTGAAAATATTGGCACGGTAGAAGATTTTTATTTACAAATTAGTGCTTTATATGGCGAAAAAATGAAAGATAGGCAAAGCACATTGATTTTTATCGATGAAATTCAAACTTATCCTAATTTTCTTACGCTACTAAAATTTTTAGTAAAAGATAATAAATACACCTATATCGCTAGTGGATCATTATTAGGTGTGGCTTTAAGCCAGACAAATTCAATTCCAATTGGCAGTATTGAAATTTTGAGAATGTATCCATTAGATTTCGAAGAATGGCTATATGCCAATGGCGTAAGCGGTGATGTGATTTCTAAAATGAAAGATTGTTTTATAAAACGGGAATCTTTATCAGAACCATTACATAATAGATTAATTGATTTATTTAAGAAGTATTTAATTGTAGGCGGTATGCCTGATGCGATTAATACTTATTTAGAGACTAAAAATATTTGGCAAGTAAGAAATATACAAGAGAATATTCATAATTACTATGCGATTGATGCGTCAAAATATGATAATAACAGAAAATTAAAAATTAGAAGAATATATGATATGATTCCATCTAATTTAGAAAATAAAAAGAAAAGAGTGGTAATTAAAAATATAGAAGACAAAAAAGGAAAAAGATATTCGGATTATGAAGAAGAATTTGAATATTTAATTAGTTCAGGAATTGCTTTGGAAGTTAAAGCTGTTTCTAATCCAAATTTTCCGCTTATTGAGACATCTAGCAAAAACCTATTAAAACTATATTTAAATGATATAGGCATTCTTACAAACATTCTTTATAAAAACAATATAAAAGCAATAATGGAAAGTGAGAATAGTATTAATCTTGGTACTGTTTATGAAAATGTGGTTGCCCAAGAACTAATGGCTCATAACCATAACTTATTCTATTATGATAATAAATCGAAGGGTGAAGTTGATTTCTTGGTAGATGATTATGACAATCTTTGTGTATGCCCGATTGAAATCAAATCTGGTAAGGATTATAAAATTCATAGTGCAATCGATACTTTCTTAGATAATAAAAATTATCATGTTAAGTATGGCTATGTATTTTCTAATCAAAGAGAGATTGAAATAGAAAATAAAATAATATATATGCCAATTTACAACATAATGTTTATCTAGATTTAATTGTTTAAACATAATAAAAAGTCATCACTAGTTGTATTAGCTAATGATGACTTAATCGAATTATTCGTTAACGTTTTTCTTTAATAAGCCAAGAAGTAAAGCGCCAACGATTGTTCCGGCTACTAAAGCTACTAGATACATCAATGGATTGCCTACTACGGGGAAGACGAAGATGCCACCATGAGGAGCCATCAATGTACAATTAAAGGCCATTGATAGAGCACCAGCTAAGCCACTTCCGACAATACAAGATGGAATTACATGTAAAGGATCAGCTGCAGCAAATGGTATAGCGCCTTCAGTTATAAAGGCTAGTCCCATGATAAAGTTTGTAGGACCAGATTTTCTTTCAGCTTCCGAGAACTTGTTTTTAAACAAGATTGTAGCTAAGGCAATTGCACAAGGTGGAACCATACCACCAATCATTACAGCTGCCATAATGTTGTAGTTGCCTGAAGCGATTGATGCAACACCAAAGACATATGCGGCTTTATTGAATGGGCCGCCCATATCGATTGCCATCATACCTGCAACAATCATGCCAAGTAAGATTACATTGATTCCAGTAAGTGAACTTAAACCATTATTTAAGGCTGTGTTAATTGCACCAACTACTGGTTCTATGATATATACCATCAATAGGCCAACTACAAGCATACCAAATAGTGGATAGATTAATACTGGTTTTATACCATCTAATGATTTAGGGATTATCTTATCCGATACTTTCTTTAATAGATTTACAATATAGCCTGCAAGAAAGCCAGCAACCAAGGCTCCAAGGAAACCTGATGTACCATTTGCGGCAATAGAGCCACCAAGGATACCTACTGCAAGTCCTGGTCTATCGGCAATTGACATAGCGATAAAACCTGATAAGACTGGCAACATAAAGCCAAAGGCTACTCCACCAATTTGAGCTTTTAGTAAATTGGCTAGAGGCGATAGAGTACCAAAGGCTGATCTTTGTTCAGCTGTTAGGGTATTAATATCATATGTCATACCATCAATTAAGAAGGCTAGGGCAATTAGAATACCACCTCCTACAACAAACGGCAACATATGTGATACACCATTCATTAAGTGTTTATAAATTTGGTGCCCCTTACTATCTTCTTGTTTACTTTCTTTTTTGGGACTGGCTGCCTTATATATTGGAGCCTCTCCTTTGACAACTGTTTCAACAAGCTCTTCGGCTTTATTAATGCCCTTAGAAACTTGACATTCAATTACTTTTTTACCATCAAAACGGTCCATTGGTACATTAGTATCAGCAGCTACTATAATGCCATCTGCCTTATTTATTTCTTCATCAGTTAAGATGTTTTTAGCTCCACCTGAACCTCTTGTTTCAACTTTAACGTTATAGCCTTTTGCCTTGCATGCTTTTTCGATTGCTTCAGCAGCCATATAAGTATGGGCGATACCTGTTGGGCAAGCGGTCACTGCTAACACTAGATGATTTCCGGTTACTTCTTCCACAACTGGTGTTACTTCATCTTTTTTAGCATCTTTTTCTTCTTCAGCTTTATCAATGATTTCAAGGAACGCTTCAACTGTTAAGGCATTTTTTAGTTTGGCTACAAATTCATCATCCATAAGCATGGTAGCTAACTTTGATAAGATTTCTAGATGCACATTACCTGAATTTTCAGGTGCCGCAATAAGGAATACTAAATCAACTGGTTTACCATCTAGGGCATTATATTCAACGCCACCCTTAATACTCATGGCTGCAAGCCCGGCTTGTTTTACGCCGCTACATCTTCCATGTGGTATAGCGATACCATTACCAACTCCGGTTGTACCTTCTTCTTCTCTAGCTTTGACAGCCTCTAGATAAAGTTTCTTGTCTGATAATTTACCACTTTTATCCATTAGATCAACCATGGTAAGTAGTGTTTCTTCCTTATCTTTGATAGTAGCATTAAGCTTAATGCTATCTTTCGATAATAGGTCTGTAATTTTCATTATGTCCTCCTTCTTATAATGTTTTATATAGATTTTTTACTTCGCTTAATGTGGCAAGATTTTCGCTAAAAGCGCTTGCACTTCCTGTACATATTCCATACTTAAAGGCTTCACTATAATCTTTGTAAGTTTGATAGCCATAGATAAAACCAGCTACCATTGAATCGCCTGCGCCAACTGAATTTACTAGTTTTCCTTTTGGGGCTGCGCTTTGATGAGTTTTACCATTTTCATCAACTAGTATTGCACCATCTTTAGCCATTGATACTAAGACATTTCTAGCTCCCTTTTCTTGAAGCTTTTTAGCGTAAACGATTGCTTCATCCTTATCCTTTAATTCAACATTAAATAGTTCACCTAGTTCATGATTATTTGGTTTAATTAAAAATGGCTTATAGGGAATAACGTTCATTAATAAATCTTTTGTCGCATCAACAACAATCTTCAACTTCTTATCTTTTAGATAATCAAAAATATCACTATAGATTGTTGAAGGAAGTGATGATGGAATGCTTCCTGCTAAAACAAGTATGTCATCTTCTTTTAAACTATCTAGTTTTTGATAAAGCTTTTCTAAAGATTCTTCATCAATTGTAGGACCAATACCATTTAGTTCACTTTCTTGAGTGGATCTTAATTTAACATTGATGCGTGAATTTCCTTGATTAAGCTTAATCATTTCGTTTTTGATGCCTTCTTTTTCTATTAGTCTTTCAATTTCTTTTCCAGTAAAGCCAGCTAGAAAGCCTAGGGCCGTATTATCAAGGCCTAGATTTCTTAAAACAATCGATACATTGATGCCTTTTCCACCAGGGAAAATCAATTCTTTAGTGGCTCTATTTGTTTGGCCTAGTTTAAATTCGTCACAATTTACAATGTAATCAAGTGATGGGTTAAAGGTGATTGTGTAAATCATTTTTCCTCCTTTTAATACAGTGGTACCTGACTGTATTTGATTGAATATGCTTGTTTTGATTAACCATTATCATATTACAATCATAAACAGTCATTGTCAATCAATTTATGAATGAAAATGATTGATTTTGAAATATTTTGATATAATTTATAGGAAGGAAGATTAAAAATGCTTAATGAAGAAAGAAAAAGAATCATTTTAGATATTACTAATCGCAAGAAGAGTGTAAGCGTTAATGAACTAATGGAAGAGCTTAAAGCTAGTGAGTCAACGGTTAGAAGAGCACTTATTCAAATGGATAAACAAGGCTTGCTTAAAAAGGTTCATGGTGGTGCTTTATCGCTTGATGGTGATATTGAAACCCAAGATAAGGCAGTAAGCGAACGTCTTGATTTAAATGCGGATGCCAAAAGGGAGATCGCAAGATATGGGGCTAGTTTAATTAAAGATAATGATGTCGTTTATCTTGATGCGGGTACTACAACGGGAATGATGATTCCTTTCCTTAAAAATAGTAAGGCAACTTTCTTTACAAATTGTGTTACCCATGCACGCAATTTATCTTATGATGGCCATGTAGTAAATATGCCTGGCGGTACTTTAAAGTCTAAGACCGAGGCTATTATTGGCTCAAATTGTTTTGAGTATATTCAAAAGATGAATTTTACGATTGGCTTTTTTGGAACCAATGGGGTAACAATTGACGAAGGCTTTAGTACACCTGATTTAGGTGAGGCCCAAATTAAAGAGATTGCCTATAAAAAGTGTAAGGAAAAATATGTTTTAGCCGATCAAAGCAAATTTAATAAGATATGTACTGTTAGTTTTGGTAGTGTTGATAAAGGCTTTATTATTACTAATTCAAATATTGATGAAAAATATAAGCAGTTACATAATACAATTTTGGTAGATTTGATTAAATATTAGGGGTGAATAGATGGAAATAGTTTATGGTAAAAACAGTTTTGTAGAAGCTTTAAATATGAATCGTATCAATGAGGCTTTTGTGCTAAAGGATTGTCCATATATAAAGGAACTACAAAGAAAGCATATTAAGTTTCAAATAGTAGATAGAGGCAGACTTGATTCTTTAAGTAAGAGTGGAAATCATCAAGGCTGTTTAGCTTATGTAGAAGAATATAAGCTTAGCAGTTTAGAATCTATGATAAAAAAAGAAAATGGTTTAATTGTACTACTTGATGGATTAAAGGATCCGCATAATTTGGGAGCTATTATAAGAACTTGTGAATGTGCTGGGGTTGATGGTTTGGTTTATAAAAAGCATAATAGCGTGCATCTAAATGATACAGTTGCCAAGGTGGCGTGTGGTGCTTTAGAGTATGTTAAAGTAGCTGAAGTTACTAATTTAGTTAATACAATCAAGACTTTAAAGGATAATGGCTATTGGATTGTAGGAACTGATGGTGATGGTAAAGACTTATATAATAAGATTGACTACAATATGAATGTTGCGCTTATCATTGGTTCTGAAGGTGAGGGAATGTCTAGACTTGTTAAACAAGAGTGTGACTTTATTGTTAAGATGCCTATGAAGGGTCATATCAATAGTTTGAACGCTTCGGTTGCGGCAGGTGTTATGATATTTAATATTTTAGATAAAAGAGGACTATAAAATGGAATATACAAAAATTGGTAATACAAATATAGAAGTATCTAGGTTATGTCTAGGCTGTATGGGCTTTGGTGATAATAGCATGTATAAGTGGGCTAGTAGCTTTGAGGATACAAAAAATATTATTGGCTATGCGATTGATAAGGGAATCAATTTCTTTGATACCGCTAATCAATATTCTAGTGGTACTAGTGAAGAATATTTAGGTAAAAGTTTAAAAGAACTAGGCGTAAGTAGAGATAAGGTTGTGCTTGCTTCTAAAGTTTATTTTAATGATGGCGGATTATCCAAGGAAGCTATTAATAGAGAAATTGATGGTACCTTAAGTAGACTTGGTACTGATTATCTTGATTTATATCTAATTCATCGTTTTGACTATAATGTGCCATTTGAAGAGACGATGGAAGCTTTAAATAATCTTGTAAAACAAGGTAAAGTTAGGGCACTTGGTTCTAGTAGTATCTTGGCTTATCAATTCTTGAAGTATCAAAACTATGCCAAGGAAAAGGGTTATGCAAGATTTGAGATGATGGAAAATCATTACAATCTTTTATATAGGGAAGAAGAAAGAGAAATGATTCCTTTATGCAAAGAAGAAAATGTATCATTGGTTCCTTATTCACCATTGGCGGCAGGACACTTGGCTAGAAAGACTTGGGATTCTGATTCTATAAGAAGCCAAAGTGATGATGTGGCTAAAAGAAGATATGGAGCATTTGAAGAAAGTGACAAACTAGTTGTAGAAAGAGTTAGCGAAATAGCTGATAAAAAGGGTGTTAAGATTTCCGAAGTAGCATTAGCTTGGTTATACACAAAGGGTGTAGCGGCTCCAATTGTGGGCGCTAGTAAGACGAAGTATATCGATGATGCCTTAAATGCGATGAGTGTTTCTTTGACAAATGAAGAAATAGCTTATATAGAAGAACTATATGTCCCTCATCCTTTAAAAGGTCCTATTCTAAAAGCGCTTTAATTGTGTTAGAATAGTTGCGTAATCGCGATGAAAAGAAGAGTAGTCTATTAAACTTTTAATAGAGAGTGCCTGTTTGGTGTAAAGGCATAAAAGAGGTAGATGAATAAAGACTTGGAGCGAAACGTAGACTTGCGTTAAAAGTATTAAGTTACAAACAAAGGTGGTACCGCGCACTTGCGCCCTTGGACTACCTTTTTTATTTTTAGGAGGAAATTATGGAAAGAAAGTTTAATGATCAACAATTGGCTAGAAGAAAAAAGCTAGATGATTTAAAGGCTAAGGGTATTAATCCGTTTGGCAATGCCTATAGTAGAGATGCCAATAGCCAAAGTATTAAGGATGCGTATTCTTCTTTAAGTAAAGAAGAACTTGAAAATAATAAAGTTAGTGTTTCTATTGCGGGCAGAATTATGTCCAAAAGAAGAATGGGAAAGATGTGCTTTATGCATATCCAAGATAGATATGGACATATTCAACTTGTTATAAACAAAAACGACTTGGGTGAGGAACCTTATGAACTTGTAAAAGCTAGTGATGTAGGCGATATTATTGGCGTAAAAGGTTATGTATATCGTACTAATCCAACTGAACAAAATCCTAATGGTGAGCTTTCGGTTTATGTGCTTGAGTATACACATTTAACAAAGGCCTTAAATCCATTTCCCGAAAAGTTCCATGGCTTAACAGATGTTGAAGAAAGATATAGAAGAAGATACTTGGATCTTATTATGAATGAAGATAGTAAGAAAGTAGCTTTGATGCGTCCGCAAATTCTAAATGCCATTAGATCTTTCTTAGGAAGCAGAGAATTTATTGAAGTTGAAACACCAGTTTTAACTACACTTCTTACAGGCGCAAGTGCTAGACCATTTGTTACTCACCATAACTCACAAAACTTAGACATGTATTTAAGAATTGCTCTAGAACTTAATTTAAAGAGATTATTAGTAGGCGGCATGGAAAAAGTTTATGAAATTGGTCGTACATTTAGAAACGAAGGCATGGACCCTCAACACAATCCTGAATTTACATTAATGGAAATCTATGAAGCTTACTCTAATCTAGAGGGTATGATGGAACTTACTGAAAGCATGTATAAATACATCGCTGATAATGTTTGTCATAAGCGTACATTTAATTATCTAGGTCATGAAATTAGCTTAGATGGTGATTGGAAACGTATTTCAATGACTGATGCGATTAAAGAAAAGACAGGCATTGATTTTAAAGAACATATGTCTTTTGAAGAAGCGTGTAAACTAGCTAAGGAACATGACATCGAAGTAGAAAAACACTTTACTATTGGTCATATCATAAATGCGTTCTTTGAAAAGTATGTAGAAGAAACACTAATTGAACCTACATTCTTATATGGCCATCCAGTTGAAATTTCTCCATTAACAAGAGCTAATGAAGAAGACCCTAGATTTGTTGATAGATTTGAATTATTTATATCAGGACATGAATGCGCAAATGCCTATACTGAATTAAATGATCCAATTGATCAGCTACAACGTTTTGAGGATCAATTAAAGGCCAAAGAACTTGGCGATGATGAAGCTAATGATATCGATATGGATTTCATTGAAGCTCTTGAATATGGTATGCCTCCTGCAGGCGGTATTGGCTATGGTGTTGATAGAATGGTAATGTTGTTCTCAGAATCAGAATCAATTCGTGACGTAATATTGTTTCCTACCATGAAAGAAAGAGGAGATAATCGTAAGAAATTAGTTGTAAGTAATGAAGAAAAAGAAGAAACAATTGATTTCTCTAAGGTTGAAATAGAACCATTATTTAAAGAGTTTGTAGATTTTGAAACATTCTCTAAATCAGACTTTAGAGCGGTGAAAGTTAAAAAGTGCGAAGCAGTTGAAAAGAGTAAAAAATTACTAAAGTTTACGCTTGATGATGGATCTGGTGAAGATAGAATTATCTTATCAGGTATTCATGAATATTATGAGCCAGAAGAACTTGTTGGCAAGACTTGCATTGCCATTGTAAATCTTCCACCACGTGCTATGATGGGTATTGATTCTTGTGGCATGTTGATTAGTGCCGTACACCATGAAGAGGGTAAGGAAAAGTTACATTTACTCATGGTTGATAACCATATTCCAGCTGGTGCTAAATTATATTAAAAATAGTTATTTTAATAACAAAAACAAGTGGGTAATTCTATAAAATGGATTGCCCATTTTAAATTTGCCAACCGAAAAATAGGTAAATATTTGAAAATTGCTAACCGAAAAAGTGACTTTCATTTTGAATTTGCCAACCGAAAGCGATTATTTGGCAAAAAATAGGAATATTAATATAATTTTTCTATGTTTAAAGAAAAGCTATTAAAAGACTTACCTTTTATAATTTTCATTACTATTTTTTATTATGTGTTATATAGACTAGGCATAGGATGCCCAATTAAGTTTATAACTGGCATATCTTGTCCAGGATGTGGCATGACTAGAGCTTGGATTAGTGTTTTACATTTAGACTTTAAATTAGCATTTTATTATCACCCCTTATTCTTTACCGTACCGTTTATGCTTATAGCGTTTGTGTGCAAAGAAAAGATAAATGAAAAGCTTTTAAAAATCTTATTTATACTAATAGTAGTAGCCTATGTTACAATATACGCAATTAGACTATATCAAGGAAGTGCTATTGTGGTTTTTAAGCCCTATAATAACATCCTATTTCGTCTAATTAGATATTTAGCGTATAAGGGGGGCTAATTATGTTTTGTACAAAATGTGGTGCAGAAATTAAGGATGGCGCAAAGGTTTGTCCTAATTGTGGCGAAGCTGTTGGTTTAGAAGGAAGAATTTCTGATCTAGCTAATAACGTTGTTGATTCAGCTGAAAAGGAAATGGGTAGTGCAATTAAGGATGTTAAAGTAAGCATTGATAATGGCGGTTCTTATGTTCCTGGTACTAGATTAAAAGAGGATAGAGGTCTAATTTCTACTGTCTTACTTTCAATTATTACTTGTGGTATTTATAGTTATTACTTTGTTTATAAGTTAGCTCAAGATGTAAATATAGCTTGTGCTGATGATGGCGAAAAGACACCAGGTCTTGCAGCATATATTTTACTTTCTATCATTACTTGTGGTATTTATAGTTGGTATTGGGAATACAAATTGGGCAATAGGCTTAATGATAATGCCTATAATTATGGTTTCCGTATGCAAGAAAATGGTACAACAATTCTACTTTGGAATATTTTTGGCGCATTAATTTGTTACATCGGACCATTTATTGCCTTAAATATCATCATTAAAAATACTAATTTGATTTGTCACCATTACAATCAAAAACATGGCTATTAATATCTGTATTAAATAACGTAATACTAATAAAAGACAATTTAAGGATATATCCTAGATTGTCTTTTTATTTACGTTGCATGAAAAAATGGAACGTAACTGTTTAAGTTGCATTACGTTGTGCAACTTAACTGAAACTTAAGTTTATGATTTATGGAATATGGACACTTATTGGTTTAAAATGGTTTTATCTAAAGAGGTATTCTATGTCGAAGTATGTATTAACTAATTGTTTTGTTTTAGATGGAACAAAGGATATGAAGGCTATTAGGGCTAATGTTTATGTTGATGGTTCTAATATTGTTAAAGTCGATGAAAATCAAAAGCTAGACGATGCTTATGAAGTGGTGGATTTAGGTGGTAAATATCTAATGCCTGGTTTAATTAATATGCATGTGCATTTAGCTGGTAATGGTAAGCCACAAAAGAAACAAAGAGATAATGAAAAGCTCGTAAAACAAATTTTCGCTACGGCAGTAGGGAGATTTGCAGCTAGAAAGCTAGTAGAAAAGTATGCTCAAATTGAGCTTATGTCTGGTGTCACAACCATTAGAACGGTTGGCGGTTTAAGGGATTTAGATAGTAAGACTAGAGATAAGATAAACACTGGTAAGCTAGTTGGCCCTAGAATTTTATGTTCTAATACCGCGATATCTGTAAAGGGCGGCCATATGGCGGGCAGTGTAGCTAAGGCATGTGATAGCGTTGATGAAGCTTTAGCATTTATGGATCAATTAAATAAAGAGGGCGTTGATTTAATTAAGTTAATGATTACAGGTGGCGTTATGGATGCCAAGGAAAAGGGTGTTCCAGGGCAACTTAAGATGAGCCCGGAAATGGTTAAGGCATGTTGTGAAAGGGCACACAAACTTGGTTATATTGTTTCAGCCCATGTTGAAAGTAGTGAAGGTGTTAAAGTGGCACTAGAAAATGGCGTTGATTCGATTGAACATGGTGCTGTTTTGGATGATGAATGTATAAAACTATTTAAGGAAAAGAAGGCTTTCCTTATTTGTACTATTTCTCCTGGTATTCCTTATGCTTTATTTGATAGAAGCGTTGCCCATACTAGTGAAGTAGAAAAGTATAATGGTGAGATTGTTTTAAATGGCTTTATTGAAGGCAGTAAGAAGGCTCTTGAAAACGGTATTCCTGTAGGACTTGGTAATGATGTAGGCTGTCCGTGGATTAGCCAATATGACTTTTATAGAGAACTAGTTTATTTCCATAAATATGTTGGTGTAAGTAATGCCTTCACTTTATATAGTGCTACCTTAAACAATGCAAGACTTGCGGGTGTTGGTGATATTACCGGTTCTATTGAAAAAGGTAAATGTGCTGATATGATTGTTACCAGTAAGAATCCACTAGATGATTTAAATAATTTAAGAAATGTAGATATGGTTATTTCTAGAGGCCAAATAATAAGAAATCCTAAGGTTAAGCGTAATGCGTATGTTGATTCTTATTTAGATGAATATACAAAATGTTAAAGTAAAAAATAATTAGTTGATTTTATCGTTATAATAAATAAAGTGAAAAAGGAAATTAAGGATTACTTATTTATTATCTTTTGGTCATTTATTTTTGCATTAAGTTGTAACCTTTTTATAGTGCCATTTGGCTTATATAATGGTGGCATAATTGGTGTAGCTCAATTAATTAGAACACTATTGATTAATGTTTTTAATATTAAAGTTAACTTTGATTTAACAGGTATAGCTAATCTTATAATAAATGTTCCACTTTTAATTATTTCTTTAAAGGTTTTAAATAAGCGCTTTGTGTATAAGACGATTGTCTCGGTTATTTTTCAAACGATAGCTTTTTCAATCTCATTTAAAGCTTCACCAATTTCGGATGAGCTAGCTAGTATTATTGTTGGTGGGGCAATTTCCGGGTATGCCATTTCAAGAATTCTTGTTTATAAGGCAAGCGGTGGCGGGAATGATATATTAGGCTTGTTTGTAACTTTGAAACATCCTTCTATTACTGTTGGCAAGTATTGTTTTGTGTTTAACTGCGTATTGTATGGCCTTTGTGCTTTATTATTTAATTTTGAGGTTGCCATCTATTCGATCATTCAGGCCTTTGTTTATTCAACGGTAATTGATAAGGGACATTTAGAGAATATTGATGTTGCGTTGATGATTTTTACTAAGAATGATGAAGTTAAAAAGATGATTATGAATGACAATAGACGTGGTGTTACTACTTGGAGTGGCAAGGGTGCTTATACAAATAATGATACCGAGGTGCTTGTCTCGGTTGTTTCCAAGTATGAAGTAAATGAATTAAAAAGAAAGATTAGAAGTTTAGATAAGGATGCGTTTATTATCATCACAAATGTTGAGGATGTATCTGGCGGATATGATAAGAGGTTGGTATGAGTAAGGAAGAATTTATAAAGGCATTAAGCGCTAATGGACTTGTTTTGGATGATAAACAAATAGGCCAATTAGATGATTATGCAGCTTTTTTAAAAGAATATAATCAAAAAATAAATTTGACGGGTATTGATGAATATGAGGATGTCTTAGATAAGCATTTTTATGATTCATTATTATTAAGTTTTAATTTTGATTTAAAAGGTAGTTTTGTAGATGTGGGGACAGGAGCTGGTTTTCCAGGCGTTGTCTTAAAGATTTGTTATCCTGATTTAAGAGTAGTTTTACTTGAACCACTTAAGAAAAGATGCGTGTTTTTAAATGAATTAATTACTAAATTAGATTTACATGATATTGAAGTTATTAATGCAAGAGGTGAAGAATATACCCTAAAACATCGTGAAGAGTTTGATTATGTTAGTGCTAGAGCGGTTAGTAATATGAATATGCTTATTGAGGTATGCGGTGGTTTAGTTAAACTTGATGGCTATTTTATTGCCTTAAGAGGCTTAAATGGCAAGGATGAGCTTAATGGTGCTAGTAAGGCAATAGGTCAAATGGGCTTTATTAAGGAAAGCGAAAAAGAATGTAACTTATTTGATGACTCTAAAAGATATATTGCGTATTTGAAAAAGAAGAGTCTTACTCCTAAAAAGTATCCTCGAAATTATAGTATAATTGTGAGGAAACCGTTATGAGTGAAATAGTAAATATTGATTTAAATAAGATTGTTCCTAATAAGAGTCAACCAAGGCTTGATTTTTATGATGATTCGATAAAATCTTTGGCTGAAAGTATTAAGGAAAATGGTTTATTACAGCCCATTTCTGTAAGAAAAGCCGATGATAAGTATGAACTTATCGCGGGTGAGAGAAGATATAGAGCTTGTAAGTACTTGGGTTTAAAAGAAGTAAAGGCTATTATTTATACCATGTCTGATGAAGAAAGTGCTACCTTATCTTTGATTGAAAATATTCAAAGAGAAGATTTAAACGCTATTGAAACAGCTATAGCCATGGTTAGAATCATGGAAAATGAAGATATAACGCAAAATGAGTTAGCTAGTAGACTTGGCTATAAACAAAGCACAGTTGCAAACAAGTTAAGACTTTTAAAGCTTCCTGATTATGTTAAGAATGCTGTAAGCAATGGAACGCTTACTGAAAGACATGCAAGAGCGTTATTAAAGGTTCCAAGTGAAATGTTAGAGGAAGTCTTTCTAACAATTACAAATCGTAATTATACGGTTAGTAAGACTGAAGAATATATTGATTCTTTGCTTAATAAGAATAACCATAGTAAGGGTGTTTCTTATGGCAGCCAAATAGCTGTCAATTCTTTAAAGCAGACTTATGATATGGTGAGAAATGCAGGAATTGATGCGGATTTCCAGGTTACTGAATATAGTGATATTACAAAAATTACAATTAAGATAAAGAAATAGGAGGTTTTATGGCAAAAGTAATTGCAATCGCAAATCAAAAGGGTGGTGTTGGTAAGACTACTACTTCCATTAATTTAGCTGCAGGTTTAGCATATCTTTCAAAAAAAGTTTTGTTGATTGACTTTGACCCACAAGGCAATGCTACACAAGGTATAGGCTATGAAGTTAGAGTTGATGATTTAACAGTATATGATGCTTTACTTGGTGATAAGGATATCAAAGATTGTCTTAAGACTTTAAAAAGACCTCCGCTTGATCTTCTTCCTGCTAATATTACTTTGGCTGGTGGCGATTTAGAGATTGCTCAAATAGAGGAAGATCGTGAACAAATTCTTAAGAATAAGCTTGATGCGATTAAGGATGATTATGATTTTATTATTATTGATTGTCCACCTAGTCTAGGTTTATTGAATACTAACGCTTTAACAGCTGCCGATTCAATTATCATTCCTGTACAATGTGAATATTATGCTCTAGAGGGCGTTACACAACTTCTACAAACAATTAGACTTGTACAAAAGTTGTTTAATCCTAAATTAAAGATTGAGGGTGTTTTACTTACGATGTTTGATGCGCGTACTAATTTAAGTAGTGAAGTTAGTAGTGAAGTTAGAAAACATTTTAAGGAAAAGACTTATCATACAAATATTCCAAGAAATATCAAATTGTCTGAGGCTCCAAGTGTTGGCAAGTCTATTTTTGATTATGATATGAATTGCGAAGGGGCCAGAGCTTATGTGGCTTTGACCAAGGAAGTTATTGACGCAAATAAAGAAGGTGAAAACAATGGCTAAGAAATTAGGCAAGGGTTTAGGCGCTATATTTGGTGACGATATTGATTCAGTGCTTGATGAGATTTCTAATGGCGATAGTGAGATAAAAGGGGAGAAAGTTGGCTTAAAGATAAGTGAAATTAGGCCTAATCCTTATCAACCACGTAAAATTTTTGATGAAGAGGCTTTAAAGGATTTAAGTGCTTCAATTAAGGAAAGAGGCGTATTTCAACCAATTTTGGTTAGAAAGTCATTAAAGGGCTATGAACTTATTGCGGGTGAACGTCGTCTTAAGGCTAGTAAGATGGCTGGTTTAAAGGATATTCCGGCTATTATTCTAGATTTTGATGATACAGATATGATGGAGGTTTCTTTACTTGAGAATGTTCAAAGAGAGAATCTTACACCTATTGAAGAGGCTGAGGCTTACGATAATATCATTAAAAAATTAAATTATACGCAAGATGAATTAGCTAAAAAGGTTGGCAAATCAAGAGCTTACATTACTAATAGTTTAAGATTATTAAAGCTTCCTATTAAGGTAAGAGAACTTGTAAATGCTGGTAAGATATCGCAAGGCCATGCGAAGGCTTTACTTTCTTTTGATGATGAGGAAAAAATATTAGAAGTAGCCGATAAGATTGTCAAAGAAGATTTAACAGTTCGTGATGTTGAAAAGTTAAGTAAGGCTAAGGTTACTAAAAAAGATAATCAAAAGGAAGAAGATCCGTATTTAGTTAACGTTAGAGGCATTTTAGAGAGTAAATTACAAACTAAAGTTGATGTGGATAAAAATAAGGTTGTTATTCATTACGGCGGTAATGATGAATTAAATAGAATATTAGAAATATTGGACTGTTTAGATCAAAATTAGGAGGGAACATGTCAGAGAAACAAGAAGAGAAGATCGTTTTATCATTAGGCGATGAAGAAGAGACAGTTAGCGAAACTAAAGAGGAAAAAGTAACTGTAAGTGAGGAAGAAGTTAAGGAAGCTAGAGTTGATGATTCTTCTTTAAGTGCTGAGGAAAAGGCTCAAGTAGAAGATTTTGCTAAGCAAATTGATATCAATAAGGCTAATGCAATCTTACAATATGGTGCTAGTGCCCAAAATAAGGTAGCTGATTTTTCTGAACAAACTTTAAAGAATGTTCGTACTAAGGATCTTGATTCAGTTGGTGATACATTAGAAGACTTAGTTAAGGAATTAAAGAATTTTAATGTCAATGAAAAGGAAGATGGTTTCTTTGATAAATTATTTAAGAAGTCAGCTAATAGTGTACAAAATTTAAAGATTAAGTATGATAGTGCTTCTAGCAACGTTGATAAGATTGTTAAGATTTTAGAAGACCATCAAGTTACTTTATTAAAGGATATTAATTTATTAGATCAATTATATGAGAAGAATCTTGTTAATCAAAAAGAATTAACAATGTATATTCTTGCCGGTTATAAGAAGCTAGATGAAGTTAAGAATAATGAACTTCCTGCTTTACTTGAGAAGGCTAAACAAACAGGTGATCCTGAGGATGCCCAAAAGGCTAATGATTTAAGTAATGCGATTAATCGTTTTGAGAAGAAGCTACATGATTTAGAGCTTACTAGAATTGTTTCTATTCAAACTGGTCCACAAATTAGACTTGTTCAAAACAACGACACTTTGATGGTTGAAAAGATTCAATCTACTTTAGTCAATACAATTCCTCTTTGGAAGTCACAAATGCTTATTGCCTTAGGTATTTCACATTCTAAGGAAGCTGCTAGAGCGCAAAATGAAGTTACCGAAATGACTAATAAGATGCTTAAGGAGAATGCTGAAAATCTTAAGATTGCGACTGTTGAAACAGCTAAGGAATCAGAAAGAGGCATTGTTGATATTGAGACTTTAACTGAGACTAATAAGAAGTTAATTGAGACTTTAGAGGAAGTTCAAAAGATTCAAACCGAGGGTAGAGAAAAGAGAGCTGCTGCTCAAGTTGAATTAAGAAAGATTGAGACTGAGCTTGCTAATAAACTTACTGATGTAAAGGGAACTATTAACCAATAATGAAGTGGATGGTTGCTAGTGACATACATGGTAGTGAATTGTATGCACAAAAGCTTGTTGATATTTATAAGGAGTCTAAGGCTAGTAAGTTAATTCTTCTAGGTGATATTTTGTATCATGGCCCAAGAAATGATTTACCTGATGGCTATAGACCAAAAGGTGTAATTGGACTTCTTAATCCTTTAAAAAAAGATATTGTTTGTGTAAGAGGAAATTGCGAGGCCGAGGTCGACCAAATGGTTTTGGAATTTCCGGTTTTAAACGATCATATAATTATGGAAACTGATTTCTTTACTTTGTATCTTACACATGGCCATCATGAATGTGATAATAATCCACCTTTAATGAATGATGACTTCATCTTATTGTGCGGTCATACTCATGTGCCAAAGTTAAGTGTTCATGATGATTATATTTATATGAACCCAGGTTCTATTACCATTCCTAAAGAAGATTCTTGGCATGGTTATATGCTTATTGAAGATAATAAGTTTACTTGGTTAGATGTAGATGGCAATGTTAAAAAGGAGTACACTTATTTAAAAAGGAGTGTTTAATGTTTAGCGACTTTTTAAGTAATAAAGTAGTAATTGTGGCAATAATATCTTGGCTAGTAGCCCAAGTATTAAAGACGATTACCCATGCGATTGTATATAAGAAATTGGATTTTAAGCGATTACTTGGTGATGGTGGTATGCCTAGTTGCCACTCAGCTGTTGTAACAAGCACGGCGTTATCAATTGGCATGACCGAGGGTTTTAATACGAGCATTTTTGGCTTGGCTTTAGTTTTTGCGATAGTAGTTATGCATGATGCCTCTGGTGTTAGACTTGAGACGGGGAAACAGGCTTTAGTAATAAAGAATATTTCACAAATTATTGAGGAACTTTCTAATACGCACATTGATGATGAAAAGCTAAAAGAGTTTGTTGGCCACACTCATTTACAAGTTTTTATGGGCGCTCTTACAGGTATTGTGGTTACATTAATTTATTTCTTATTTTAAAGCGTTTGTTTAAATGGTAGAATTGTTTAAGTAAGGATAGATAAATGAATAGTTTTGACTCTTTTATTTCAAATCAAAGATATTTAAAACTTGATAACGATACTTTTTGTGTTGCCAGAAATAGAAGATGTATTATTAGATGTTCATTTATTATGTCTTGTTTATATTCTTTAATTAGGAAAAATATACATAAAAAACTGTTGGTGTATCATCCAGCGGTTTTTATTTTGGATAATTGTTCCTATTAAGCTAATATTGGATGCATAAAAAGAAAGGCTATAGATACGAATAAAGCGGGAGGGATAGTATGAGTAATGATGTTAGAGTGTTTTCTTTATCTGGTAATGTAGAATTGGCAAATGAAATTTGTTCTTATTTAGGAATTAAGCCTGGTAAGATTGAGGTTAATCATTTTGCGGATGGCGAAACATTAGTGGAATTTGGTGAGAGTGTGCGTGGTAAACAAGTTTATTTTGTACAAAGTACTTATAAGCCAGTTAATGAACGTTTGATGGAACTTTTAGTTGCGATTGATGCAGCAAAAAGAGCGAGCGCAAGTGAAATTGATTGCATTATTCCTTACTATGGTTATGCTAGACAAGATCGTAAGGCTAAACCAAGACAACCAATTACAGCTAGACTTGTAGCTGATTTATTGGCAGCTGCCGGTGCTAATAGAGTTATTACAATTGATTTACATGCTTCACAAATTCAGGGCTTCTTTTCTTTCCCTGCTGATGATTTGACAAGTATTCCAATGATGGCTCAATATTTCTTGGGTAAAGAATTAGATATGGAAAATACAGTAGTTGTTTCACCTGACCATGGTGGTGCTACTAGAGCTAGAAATTTAGCTAATATCTTGGGCACAACGATTGCCATTATCGATAAAAGACGTCCTAGACCTAATGTATGTGAGGCACAAAGTGTTATTGGTGATG
>CAVCDR010000057.1:0-14374 GCA_963601025.1 Agathobacter sp.
TTGGGATAGAGCTTTATATTCAATTATTTATCAATTCGCTAGTACGCAAATTATTAAGTTATTTCATCAACGTTATACTCACAAAACTTTATCAATTATTACTAAATATCCTGATGAGGTGGCAAACGCTATCTTAAAGAATGTAAGACATGGTATTACGGAAATAAAGGCTACCGGCTTTTATAGTAAGGATGATACGACAATTCTTTATACTATTATCAATTCTTTTCAATATAAGGAAGTTGTAAGAATTGTCATGGAAGCTGATCCCCATGCGTTTATCAACATTCAAGATACTTTAGCTATTTATGGTAATTACTACCAAAAACCCTTAGATTAATATGGATAATAATTTAAAAGAGATTGTTGAATGCCATAAGAAGTTGCTTGTTGATTTAAACAAGACTTTAAGTTTGTCCAATACTTTTAAACAGAATATTAGTAAATCAATAGATACTTGTTTAAAAAATAAGACTTTAGATATCTTAAAGGATAATGATTTAGGTGTTCTAAAAAACAAGAATGTTCGTATTAAACTTTTACAAGATAATAATTATAACGATTTAGCTTCTTTATATAGTGCTTCTTTAGCTGATTTAACTTCTATTAAAGGTATTAGTGATGCAGGTGCTAGAAATATAAAGACTATAGTAAATAACTGTTATGAAGAAAACTATAAGAATCAAAAAATAAAATTAAGTGGCGATGATACAAGTACTGATACATTTAATATCTTTAAGAGTGTTTATATTTATTTAAATACAATAGATTTAATAAAAAAAGCAAATGTTTTATATTTAAACAACAAAGATAACATAGAAAAAGAACTATCTTTAATTAATAAGAGTGATAGTCTTTTTAGTTTCTTTTCTAGTAGTAATACAAAACAAAAAACAAATTATGCCATAGAGGATATTAAACAAAGCTATATTAGTGGTTTTTATAGTAAGGGTATAAATATTCTAAAAAAGATAAGTGATGTTTGTAATACTAGTAATAAAGTAATCTTTGATGATTTTATTAAAGAACCATTAAAGTATGTAGATGAAATAAATAAGATTAATCATGATTGCTTAGAGAAGGGCGATAAAACTTATAATCTACCTGAAAAGTTAGCTTATGAAGTTGAAAATGAAACATATTATAAAGATGAATTAAAGTGTACTTTACGTAAGTATCAAGAATATGGCGTGAAGTTTATTCTTCATCAAAAAAGAGTCTTATTGGGTGATGAAATGGGACTTGGCAAGACGATACAAGCAATCGGTGTTATGGCTAGTTTATTGGCATGCGATAAAAATCATTTTTTAGTTGTTTGCCCAGCTAGTGTTATCGTTAATTGGTGCAAAGAGATAAAAGAAAAATCGACATTAAATGTATATAAGCTACATGGTGAAAACAAACTACTTGATTTTAATACTTGGCTAGATAGTGGTGGAGTTGCGGTGTGTACCTATGAGGGTACTAGTGATTTTACTTTTCCTGAAGGCTTTAAACTGCCGTTGTTGATTGTCGATGAAGCGCACTATATAAAAAATGATAAAACTAAGCGTACTAAAAGTGTATCTAAAATATGTGATATAAGTGAACGTATTTTATTTATGACAGGTACCGCTTTAGAAAATAATCTAGAAGAAATGATTAGCTTGTTATATCTTTTAAGAGCGGATATTGCAGCTAGAGCAGAAAGAATGTTACTAATTGGAAATAGTAGTAAAGAAAAGTTTAAAGAGCTTATTGCACCTGTTTATTTTAGAAGAAAAAGGGAAGATGTTTTAAGTGAACTTCCTGATAAGATTGAAAATAAAGAGTGGTGTACTTTATTAAAGGAAGAAAAGATTGTTTATCAAGGCTCTTTGTTAAGCAAAAACTATGCCAATATTCGTCGTGTTTCTTTTAATATGGATGATTTAAGTAAGTCTTGTAAGGCTATTAGATTAAAAGAAATTGTTCAAGAGGCTAAAGAAGATAATCGTAAGGTTATAGTCTTTTCATTCTTTCTTGATACTATCGCCAAAGTATGCAAATTATTTGAAGGTGAATGTATGGAATCGATTAATGGTTCTTTATCGCCTAGTAAAAGACAAGAAATTATTGATAAATTTAATGATGCACCAAATGGTACTGTTTTGCCTGCTCAAATTCAATCCGGGGGCACAGGCTTAAATATTCAATGTGCTAGCGTAGTGGTAATATGTGAACCACAATTTAAACCTTCAATTGAAAATCAAGCGATATCAAGAGCTTATCGTATGGGTCAATCTAGAATGGTTTTAGTTTATCGATTGCTATGTGAAAACACTATTGATGAAAAGATTGTTGCGCTTTTAGAAAACAAACAAAAAATCTTTGATGAATATGCTGATACATCTAAGTCGGGTATTGAAAGTATTGAACTTGATGAAAAGAGTTTCTCTAAATTAATTGATGAAGAAATTGAAAATATTAAGAAGGAAAACTAAAAGGGAACTTAATCCCTTTAGTATTTTATTTCTAGACCAACTTTCTTTTTAACATCTTCAAGAGTCTTATAAGCTATCTTATCAGCCTTACTAGCACCATCTGTTAATACTTTTTCTAAAGTATGGCTTTCAATTATAGCCTTATATTTGCTTTGGATATCTTCAAGTGTATTGCATACTACATCGGCTACATAGCCTTTAAGTTTGCCATAACCTTGTTCCTTAAACTCTTCCACAATATCTTCCATACTTCTATCACTTAAAGAAGAAGCTATTTCAATTAGATTATATAGACCTGGTTGATTTTCTTTATCTAGTTGAATTACACCAACAGAATCCGTTACAGCTGACATAATCTTTTTTCTGGCTACCTTTAAATCATCTAATAGATAGATACAACCCTTATTTGTTTCATCAGACTTTGACATCTTGTGATAAGGATCTTGTAAAGACATAATTCTTGCACCAACCTTGGCAACAAGTGGTTCAGGAACGGTGAAGGTTTCGCCATATTTATTATTAAATCTGATAGCAAGGTCTCTAGTTAGCTCAACATGTTGTTTTTGGTCTTCACCAACGGGTACATAGTCAGCATTATATAAAAGTATATCGGCAGCCATTAAACAAGGGTAAGTGTATAGACCTGCAGTTAAATTCTTTTCACCTTTTGCTGTTTTATCCTTAAATTGTGTCATTCTATTTAGCTCGCCTAAGTAAGTATTACATGCCATGATATAACCAAGTTCGGCATGTTCATGGACATCAGTTTGTAAGAAAATAGTAGATTTATTTGGGTCTAGGCCACATGCTAAATATAAGGCTACACAATCGGCTAGATTCTTTCTTAAAACATCTGGATCTTGATATTCGGTAATACAATGCAGATTAGCGATAAAGACAATCATCTCATATTCATCTTGATACTTTACAAAGTTTCTTAAGGCACCGATATAATTTCCTAAGGTAAGCTGTCCTGTTGGCTTTATGCCTGATAACATTCTTTTCATTTAATTTTTCCTCCTAAAAAATAAAAAACACCATTATGGGACGAATTAATCGTGGTGCCACCCAATTTACTTCTTGATACGTTAACGCCGTAATACGCTATCCAATTCGTTTATAAAGCTATAACCATTTTCACCTAATATGATCTCTCTACAATAGTATTTTACAAACTACTACTTCTAATATAACATTTATTGACATATTTTTATATAATAGTTAGGTATGATTGTGATATATACTTCTCATGGTTGCGCTAGTTGTCGCAAAGTAAAAAAATGGTTAAAAGAACGTAATATTGAATACGTAGAAAAGAATATTTTTAATACTTTATTAGATGATAAGGAAATTAAATATTTATTAAGTCGTAGTGAAAATGGTACTGATGATATTATTTCTAAAAGAAGTAAGATTATTAGAGAAAATGATATTGACATTGATTCTTTTTCAACTGATGAATTATGCAAATTCATTTGTGAAAATCCATCAGTATTAAGGAGGCCAATTATTATTTCTGATAAGAATATGCAAATTGGTTATGATGAAGAAGAAATAGATGCCTTTGTACCAGCGGAACTTAGAAAAATTGGCACATGTGAAGGATGTTGTCCACATTTTGAAAATTGTGGTTATTTAAGAGAGGAAAAATAGTGAAAGTATTAGTTGGATTATCAGGCGGCGTAGATAGTGCTGTTGCAGCATATATTTTAAAGAAACAAGGATATGATGTAACTTGTTGTTTTATGCGTAACTGGGATAGCGCTTTAAATAATGATACTTTAGGCAATAGTACTTTAAATAACGATATTTGTCCTCAAGAAGAAGACTATAATGATGCTAAGGCGGTTGCGGATAGTTTAGGTCTTACACTTCTTAGAAAAGACTATATTAGTGAATATTGGGATGACGTCTTTAAAACTTTTATTGAAGAATATAAAAAGGGTAGAACACCTAATCCAGACATCTTATGTAATAAATATATTAAGTTTGATTGCTTCCTAAAATATGCTTTGGAAAATGACTTTGATATGATTGCCACTGGGCACTATATTAAAACGGTAGATGGTGATATTCGTACTTATCATAAAGCTTATGATTTAAATAAGGATCAATCATATTTCTTAGCCCAAGTTAAAAAAGAAGCCTTAGATAAATGTTTATTTCCATTAGGTGATATTGATAAAGTTGAAGTTAGAAAGATTGCAGAACAATTAAATCTAAACGTAGCACATAAAAAAGATTCAACAGGCATTTGTTTTATTGGTGAAAGAGATTTTAGAAAATTTTTATCTAACTATATTCCGATGAAAGAAGGCAAGATTATCGATATTGATACTCTAGAAGTAATTGGAACCCATAATGGTGTTTATTATTACACTACTGGTCAAAGAAAAGGCTTTGGTGTCGGTGGTAATAGAGGCCCATATTTTTGTTGTGGCAAGAATGTAAAACATAATTACTTATATTTGACAAGTGTAAAAAATGAAGAATATTTATATTCTAATAGTGCTTATATTACAGGCATTAACTGGATTAGCAAATTAGATAGTGATGAAGCTGATATACAGTGCAAGTTTAGATACCGTCAAAACGATAATGAAGTTCATATTAAAGTTATTAATGATACAGAAGCTATCTTAACTTATCCTCAAAAAATAAAGGCGGTAACAGTTGGTCAAGAAGCTGTTTTCTATCTTAACGGCCAAATGCTTGGTGGAGGTGTTATTGATAAAACCTTTATTGATGGCAAAGATATGAGTCAATATCTAGATGATATTGTATTAAGTAAGTTCCATGAATGAAAATATTGTAAAGCTTGATGGCATCTTTGTTTATACCCTATATAATTCTAATAACTATATGGTTTCAAAGTTTGAGACTAGTGATGGTGATGTTTTAACGGTTACTGGACCAAGTGTTGATTATGAACTATATGCTAAGTATTCCATAAGTGGAGAGTATGTAACCCATCCTAAATATGGTTATCAATTTAAGATGCTCACAATATCTAAATACGTACCAACCAAAAAGGAAGATATCATTCGTTTTTTAAGTGGCCCTAGTTTTAAGGGGGTAGGTAAAAAGGCAGCTTTAAAAATATATGATGCCTTAGGTGATGACGCGTTAAATATCTTAAGAAACAACCGTTCAGTATTAGAAAATATTGAACTTACCAATAAACAAATTGGTGCTGTCTATTCAGGTCTTGATAACTTTGGCGATGAAGTAAACGATATTTTATATACGCTTATTTCAGCTGGTTTTACAAGTGGTGAAGCTAAAAAAATATTTGGTCATTTTAAAGAAGATACACCAATCATCTTTAAAGACAATCCTTATCGTTTTTATTTAGATGTCTATGGTATTTCTTTTATTCGTTTATCAAATATTGTAAAAGATACGGAAATTGAAAATAAAGAAATTAAGTTTAAAGAAGCATATCTAGTTTATATTTTTAAAGAAGTAAGCTTTAAAAATGGTGATATCTATTTATCAATCGACGAATTTAGGAGTTATTATCAAAAAAGATATGATGATTTTGATGGTGTTTTAGATATTTGTTTAAAAGATGAATATCTAACATGTATTGAAGATCGTTATTATTTAACTAGTGATTTAGATAATGAAAAATTTATAGCTCAAGCTTTATTAATGGATAGAGAAGAGATTGATGTAGATAATCTTAATCTTGATGAAGCTATTAAAGATAGTGAAAACTATTTTAATATTAACTATGATGATAAACAAAAAGAGGCCATTAAAGCTTTCTTTAATGAGAAGATTTCTTTAATTATTGGTGGTCCTGGTACTGGTAAGACTACACTTATTACAAGCCTAGTGAATATCTTTAAGGATTTCTTTCCCTACAACAACATTATTGTTGTAGCTCCTACTGGTAGGGCTGCTAAAAGAATAAATGAAGTATCAAAGGTAGAATCTAAAACTATTCACTCCCTATTAAAGTGGAATAAGGAGGATGATACTTTTATTCATGATGCGGATAATCCAATTCTATATGATTGTTTAATCATTGATGAGTTTTCAATGGTTGATAGTAACTTATTCGCCTCATTGTTAAAGGCTTCTAGTTATATTAAGAAAATATGTATTATTGGTGATGACAAACAGCTTCCACCTATTAGACAGGGTGATGTATTAAGAGATTTAATCAATTCTAATAAATTTAAGGTAACATATTTAGATACTAATCATCGCCAAAAAGATGGTAATGATATCATTGAACTTTCTAATGACATTTATAATAATTGTGTAGACTTTGAAAAGTATCAAAATGATGTTGAATTTGTAGATATCAATGGGCTTTGTCTAAATGATATTGTAAACATCATTGATGAAGATATTAAAGAGAATGATGATAGCTTTAATATGCAAGTATTATCGCCAATGTATAAGAATGAATTTGGTATCGATAGTCTAAATAATCTTTTACAAGGTTACTTCAATCCTCCTGATAAAGATAAAAAGGAGAAGGCATATGGTAAATATACTTTTAGAGAAAACGATAAGATTCTTGAGCTTAAAAATAGACCCAATGATGATGTCTATAATGGCGATATTGGCACTTTAATAGAAATTGATGAAAAAGAAAAGTCTTTCTTTGTAAACTATCAAACAGTTGATGTATTCTATAACTTTGATGATTTAAATGATATCTCTTTGGCATACGCATTATCTGTTCATAAAGCTCAAGGTAGTGAATACCAAAATGTTTATTTCATCTTTGATAAAAGTCAAAGACATATGTTATATAAAAAGCTAATTTATACAGCTGTCTCAAGAGCTAAAAAGAAGCTTGTTTTAATTGGTGATAAGGCTGTTTTCTTTGAATCTTTGAAAAAGGAAATAAAAGAAAGAAAGACTTCATTAAATATTTGGCTTAATAAATAACTTTGGTTTGGTACTAAATATCTTTGGTTTGTTATAAAAAATCTTTGGATTGAACCCATTTTTTAGATAGAAACCCAAATTGATCATAAAAAATAAACCTCAAATATGTCTTTGATATCTTTGATTTTGATACATAATTATTGTTTAAATCTACAAAAAGTCTTTGATTGTGTTATTATATTTGAAGAAGATAAGTAGTTTAACTTGTTTTTAGAGATTAAACATTAGGTGAAAGTTTATATTAGTTAAATGAAGCTACTTCTCGTTTCTGATTAATACTCAGCGGGGCATCGCCGTTATCGATTAAAGTGCTTGTTTATCAAGAACTAAGGTGGTACCACGTATTTGCGTCCTTAGAGGCGCTTTTTTTATTTTTGGAGGGAATTTTATGAAAAACTTAACTGGTAATGAAGTTAGACAAATGTTTCTAGATTTCTTTAAATCTAAGGGACATATGGTAGAACCAGGTGCATCTCTTGTGCCTGTTAACGATCCTACACTTCTTTGGATCAACGCTGGTGTTGCAGCTTTAAAGAAATACTTTGATGGTAGAGAAAAGCCTGCATGTAACCGTATTACTAATGCTCAAAAATGTATTCGTACAAATGATATTGAAAATGTAGGTAGAACTGCACGTCACCATACATTCTTTGAAATGTTAGGTAACTTTTCTATTGGTGATTATTTTAGAGAAGATGCTTTAAAGTTTGCCTGGGAATTTCTAACAAGTCCTGAATGGATTGGTTTTGACCCAGATAGACTTTATGTAACTATTTATCCAGATGATGAAGCTTCATATAATGTTTGGACTAAAGAGATTGGCATTAATCCTGCGCATATCTTAAAGTCTTATGATAACTTCTGGGAAATAGGCGAAGGGCCATGTGGACCAGATAGTGAAATCTATTATGATAGAGGTCCTAAGTATGATCCTGAAGGCATTGGTGAAAAATTATTCTTTGATGAAATTGAAAATGATCGTTATATTGAAGTTTGGAACAATGTCTTCTCACAATTTGATGCTAAAGAAGGCGTTGATAGAAAAGACTATAAAGAACTTCCTCAAAAGAACATTGATACTGGTATGGGTCTTGAAAGACTTGTTGCCCTTATCCAAGATGGAGAGACAAACTTTGATACCGACTTATTCCTTCCAATTATTCATAAAACGGAAGAATATACAAATATTAAATATGCTGATAATAAGATGGCATATAGAGTAATTGCTGACCATATTAGAACATGCGTTTTCGCTTTAGCTGATGGTGCTACATTCTCAAATGAAGGAAGAGGCTATGTCTTAAGAAGAGTACTTAGACGTGCTATGCGTTATGCAAGAAATCTTGGTATCAACAAACCATTCTTATATGAACTTGTGGATACAGTATGTGATATGATGTCTGGTTTCTATCCTTATTTACTTGAAAAGAAAGATTTTGTTAAGAAATTAATCAAGAGAGAAGAAGAATCATTTATTGTTACGCTTGCTAATGGTGAAAAGCTATTAAATCAAGAGCTTGATAATGTAAAAGATGGCACTTTATCTGGTGAAGTAATTTTTAAACTTTATGATACATATGGTTTCCCTAAGGAAATGACTATTGAATCAGCAAGTGATAAAGGCATCAAATGTGATCTTGAGGGCTTTGAAAAATGCATGGCTAGACAAAAGGAAATGGCTAGAAATGCTAGAGATATTTCTGAGTCTATGCATAATCAAAGCGAAGACTTATTAAACTTCAAGGCTGATTTTACTTTTACTGGTTATGAAAAGGATGAAGATGAATCAAAGGTTATCGCTTTATTCAAAGATGGTAAAAAAGTTGATTCATTAAATGATTCTGGTGAAGTAGTATTCGTTAATTCTTGTTTCTATGCTGAAAGTGGTGGCCAATGTGCTGATACAGGCTACATTGAAAATGATGCTTGTAAGGCATTTGTAAAAGATGTTCAAAAAGCACCTAATGGAGAATTCTTGCATTCTATTGTGATTGAAAATGGAACAATTGAAGTAGGCGATACATTTAAATTAAGTATCAATGCAAGTGATAGAGTAAAGATTCGTGCTAATCACTCTTGTCTACATTTGCTAGATGAAGCATTAAGAGAAGTACTTGGAAGTCATGTTCAACAAGCTGGTTCTTATGTATGCGCTGATTATGCTAGATTTGACTTTACACACTTTGAAAAGATTTCAAATGAATTATTAAATGAAATTGAAACTAAGGTTAATGAATTTATTAATGCAAGTTATCCTGTAACTACTGAATTATTAACTATTGAAGAAGCTAAGAAGACTGGTGCTATTGCCTTATTTGATGAAAAATATGGCGATAAAGTTAGAGTTGTAACTATGGGACCTAGTAAAGAGTTCTGTGGTGGTACACATGCTTTCAATACAAGCGATTTAGGCTCGTTTAAAATTACAAGTGAAGAATCTGTTGGTTCTGGTATTAGAAGAATTGAATGCGTTACTAAGATGAAGGCTTATGAAGCATTCAAGGCATCTGAAGCTAAGCTAGATGGAATCAAGGATAGCTTAAAGCTTAAGAATGTTGACATGATAGCTGATCGTATTACTTCTATGAAAGATTCTATTTCTTCTTTAGAAAATGAAAAAGCTCAGTTATTAACAAGAGTAATGAATCTAGATAGTGATGTTGTGGTTTCTAAAGCTTTTGATAATGGTAAGTTTAAATATGTTGTCTTAGCTTATGATGGTCTACAATATAACGCAAAAGATTTCGCTAATGCGATTAAGAATAAACTAAATGGTGGTGCTGTATTTATTGGCAACTGTAATGGTGAGAAGTATTCATTTGTATGTGCTTTAGGACAAAGCGCTATCGATGTAGGATTAGATGCTGGCTCTATTGTTAAACAAGCCGCTGCACTATGTGATGGCAAAGGTGGAGGCAAGAAAGATCTTGCTCAATCAGGTGGCGTAAATAATGGCCAAATGGATAAAGTGTTAGATGCAATCAAAGATTTATTTAAGTAATGAAAAATTTCTTTAAACAATATCTTAATGATGAAATAAAAGTAGAGAAATCTACTTTTATTTCAATACTTTGCGGACTTTTTGTTATAGGCGGTGTTTATGGCATGCTTTATGAGACCTTATTCTATTTTCTTGATAAAGGTGCCTTATGTAGAAGAGGGTCAAGTTTTGGGCCTTGGATTGAGATATATGGCATAGGTTCCTTACTAATTTACTTTGCATGTCGTAAATATAAAAAGAAACCCTTATTAGTATTTCTGATAGCCGGACTATCATGTGGGTTACTTGAATATATTGCGGGTAAGGGCATGTATCTATTGTTCGATGGAAGAAGAGGATGGAACTATAATATTGAGATATTAAACTTTGGAAACATTGAAGGATTTGTATGTTTGAGAAGTGTACTAGTCTTTGCTTTTTCTGGATTAATGGTAATTTATGTTGTCTATCCATTTCTTTTATGGCTATCTAGTAAGATGAAAAAGAAGATTTTTATGATTGTTAATATTGCTTTAGCTAGTCTATTTTTAATCGATGTTATCTATAATGATGTCATTGTATCCATCTTTCATACTTATTCTTCGTTAGACTTTTATTCTAAAATTGATATATTTAAATACTATAACGAGTCAAAAATTCATTAAAGGAGGCCAATGTGTCTTCTTTTTTTGTATAATATTTAAAGAGGTGTTTTTATGGGAAAAGAAGTTTCTAGTACAATGTTGTTTAATACTGAAGATTTAAGAAGAGCTAATCTTAAAGAACTTCTTAAAAATGTTTCAGAAGCTTTAACAGAAAGAGGTTACAATCCAGTTAATCAAATTGCAGGTTATTTAATTTCTAATGATCCTGCCTATATTTCTAGCCATAATAATGCTAGAAGAGATATCCAACAAGTTGAAAGATATGAACTTATTGAAGAACTTGTAAGATATTATTTGGAGAGTAAGTAATTAATGCGTATATTAGGCTTAGATTTAGGATCAAGAACCCTTGGCATTGCCTTATCTGATTCTAATGAATCTTTAGCTTTGGCTAAAGAGACATTTAGATTCGCTCAAGACGATTATGATGCGGCAGTAGATAGAACACTTGAATATATCGATGAATATAAGATTAAGACAGTTGTTTTAGGTCTACCAAAACATATGAATGGTGATATTGGCGAAAGGGCAGAGCTTTCAATTGAGTTTAAGGAAATCATTGAAGAAGAAAGAGATGTTGAAGTAATATTACAAGATGAACGTCTTACGACTTCAATGGCTTTAAAAACTAGTGCTTTCTTAGGCAATAACGCTTCTAAAAGAAAGGCTACGGTTGATCAATTAGCTGCGCAAAATATATTACAAGATTATTTAGATAGGAAGAAATTAGAAAATGGACAATAGAATTTATATTACAGATGATAATGGCAACGAAAGAGAAATGAATATTCTTTTCACTTTCGATATGAATGATGAAAACTATGTTGTAGTTTATGAAGGCGATAATGATGAAGAATTATTTGCCTTTAAATATGATGAAGATGGAAATCTTTATGTTGTGGAAGATGAAGAAGAGCTAGAAGCTGTTCAAGAAGTAATTGATGCGTTTGATGGAGTAGAAGATGAAGAAGAAAAATAAGTCTTTAAAAGTCTTATTAATTAGCGTCATTGCGTTATTTGTTATAGCCTTAGTATTAGGCTTTTCTTTAGTTAAAGTAAGCATGTCACCAGTTAGTAAAGAAACTGATAAGGTGGAAGTTACTATTGAAGATAATTGGTATGGAAAGACGGTTTTAAAGTATCTTGAAAATCAAAAAGTTATTCATAATGGCAATATTGCTTATTTATATGCGAAGTTAAATAATATTTCATTAGATTTTAAAGCTGGTACTTATGAAGTGGATAGGTCTTCTTCTTTTAAGGATTTAGTGGCTTATTTAAGTGATGGCAATAATGCAATACAAGATACAGTTACTGTTAAATTTATGGAAGGTACTAGAGTGATTGATTTTGCGAATACTTTGGCAAATAACACTACTTTAGAATATGATGACATTTTAGCTTATTGGAATAATGAAGATAACATTAAAGCTTTAATGAGTGATTATCCATTTTTAACTGATGAAATGTTTAATGAGGATGTTAGATATTACCTAGAAGGCTATTTATTCCCTGATACTTATGAATTTTATCGTGATACAACTATTGAACAAGCTACAAGAAAGATGCTTGATGAAACTTTAAAACTTTATAATGAATATAAGAGTGATTTTGATTCAAGCAAATATTCAATTCATCAAATCTTTACTTTAGCTAGTATTGTTCAAAGAGAATCTGGTAATAGCGAAGATATGGCTAAAGTGGCGAGTGTTTTCTATAATCGCTTAGATGAAGGCATGCAGCTACAAAGTTCGGTTACGGTTTGTTATGCTTTAAATATTGGTTTGGGTGATGATTGGACTAAATGCGAAATAACCCAAACGGATAGTGACCCATATAATACTTATCAAATAAGTGGTTTTCCTCCTGGTGCTATTTGTAACTTTGGAAGAGCTGCGCTTATCGCAACACTTGAGCCAGAGGATACTGATTATTTCTATTTTATTGGCGATGTATGTGGTGATGGTGGAACTATATTTGCTAGAACATATGAAGAGCAATTAGCTAATCAAGAGGAGTATTTAGGATGTTATTAAAAAAGCCTGTATTAATCGGCATTGCTGGTGGGAGTGCTAGTGGTAAGACAACAATTGCGAAAAAGCTATTTGAAGCTTTTGATAAGACTAATTCGGTAATTATTATTAAAGAAGATGATTATTACAAGGATCAAAGTAATTTAACTTTTGATGAAAGAAAAAAGACTAATTATGATCATCCTTTTGCGTTCGATCACAATTTAATGAAAGATCAATTACTTGATTTAATAAAGGGTTATACAATTGAAAAACCAACGTACGATTATACCGAACATAATCGTAGCAATGTGATCGAAATTATTGAACCAAGAGATGTCATTATTGTTGAAGGATTATTTGTCTTAGAAGAAAAAGATATTCGTGATTTACTTGATATCAAAGTTTATGTTGATACTCCATATGATGTAAGATTTATTAGAAGACTTAAAAGGGATATTGAGGAAAGAGGTAGAGAACTTAATAACATTATTGATCAATGGCTTAATACTGTTAGAATTATGCACGAACAGTTTGTTGAACCAAGCAAGAAATATGCTGATGTCATTGTGCCAGAGGGTGGTACAAATAACGTGGCAATTGACCTTTTAATCACCAAGATTAATAGTATCTTGCCTTGATTTATGCTAATATAAATAAGCGGAGGTAAATTATGGACGATATTTTTTATGTCACTGAAGAAGGTTTACAAGATTTAAAAACAGAATTAGATACATTAATTCATGTTACTAGAAATGAAGTTATAGATGAATTAAAACAAGCTAGAGCACAAGGCGACTTATCAGAAAATGCTGATTATGATGCTGCTAGAGATAGACAAGCTCAAGTTGAATCACGTATTAAAGAACTTGAACATATGATTAGAAATGCTGAAGTTATTTCTGAAAGCAAGTCTAGCAAGTTTGTTCGTTTAGGTAGTACAGTCGAAATTGAAGAATTAGATACAAAAAATAAATTAACTTTTACAATTGTTGGTAGTGTAGAAGCTGATCCATTAAATGGTAAGCTTTCTAACGTTACACCTCTTGCGGAAGCAATCTTAGATCAAAAGGTAGGCAGTGTAGTTTCGGTTAACTCAAAAATACCTTATGATGTAAAAATTTTAAAAGTAATGTAATTTAAATAAGGAATTTTAATCTTTTTTCTTAATAATGATTTAGATGTTTAAGAACTTAAGTATTAAAATTCTTTTTATTTTGTCTATTTTAACTGTATTTATACTGTTGATTTATAAAGCGTTTAGTTTTGATAAAAACGATAATAAAGAAATAGAATTAAAAGTTAATAGTCAAGACATAAAAGTTCCATTGGGTACTACCTATG
>CAVCDR010000058.1:0-2468 GCA_963601025.1 Agathobacter sp.
GTATTAGTGTTAGATTACTAGCACCTAATATGATTAAAGATATTACATATACTGATGAAGGAACTTTAAATCTATCTATCAATGCCGAAGAACTTGCTCAAAGTATTCTTGAAGATTTAAATACCGAGGATGCTGATGGAAATACAAAGATGATTAAACTAATCAATGCTTATCTAAAAGAATATCTTGGATATGATGTTGATGTAAGTGCCTTCTCAGGAATAATAAGCGCATTGATAGGAAACATTGATTTCTCTAAACTAGATTTAAGTACATTATTTAAATTATTAGGATAATCTAAAAGGAAGCAGATGCTTCCTTTTAAAATACTTATATGTATATTAAAAGTGGATTTACATCCACTTTTTTATGCTTATTTAACTGCGTCTTTAAGAGCTTTAGCAGCCTTGAAACCAGGAACCTTAGTTGCAGGGATTTCAATTTTAGCCTTAGTAGTTGGGTTAATACCAGTTCTAGCTTTTCTTTCTTTAACTGAGAATTTACCAAATCCAGGAAGATCAACTTTATCACCCTTCTTAAGAGTTGCAGTCATTTCTTCAACGATTAAGTCAACGATTTCTGTAGAAACTTTCTTAGTTAAACCTTTTTCTTCAGCAATCTTTTCAACTAAAGCTTTTTTATTTAAATCAGCCATTTTTATTTCCTCCTATACTCTATTATTATATTGTATTTACTAACATAAAACAATAAAATAAGCCTATTTTAAGGATAAATCCTTAAGGTCTTCAACAAGCTTTAAAACGGTATCTTTATCAAGATTTTTAACGCCGCAAGCATTATTATGGCCTCCGCCATTATACCTTTCACAAAGCTTGTTTATAACATAATCCTTACGTGATCTAACAGATCCATCAAAAGAATTAGTTTTTGGATTTAAAGCAAACACTGCCCAAACTTTAAGTTCTTTTATCTTTGAAAATTCATTGACATTATTCTTTGCAACATCAAAAGTCATATCAATTTCATCTAAATCTTCTTTATCTAATAAACAAAAGCCTACATCACCATCAATATTTAGTTTCGATCTAAGTCTAGTAACTTTTGTGTATTCATCAAGTGGGAAATTGAAGACAAATTCATTTAAGCCCGATACGTTAAGTTTCCCATCTCTAATTAAGTAACTAGCTAGTCTTAATGTACGACTAGTAACACTAGATACTGAAAAACCACATGAATCAGTTAATAAGCCACAATATAAGAATTTGCAACATTCTTCACTTTTAACAAATTTAGAGAATGTTCTTGAGTAAAAGATATTCGCAAGAAGCTCGCAAGTTGCAGCACAAGTAGAATCATTAATAGTAGTTTCAGCATATTTGGAAAAGTATGGATGGTGATCTATAACGATGATATATTTAGCTTCTTTAAAGCGTAAATCATCAGTTCTTTTTTCATCTGATACATCACATATAATAGCTAAACTATCTTTAATAAATTCATTAGATACTTCTTCAACCGTATCATAACGATCATAAGATTCAAAGCCACAAAGTTTTACTTCTTTATCTTTAAAGTTTGCATTAATAAATGTTTTTAATCCAAGCGAAGAAAAAATAGCATCTCCATCTGGTCTAAGATGACGAAAGATGGAGATTTTATCATATTCTTCAATTTTATCTAAAAGTTCTTTATACATTAAAGTCCTAATAATCTAACAGTATCTCTAGCAATAACAAGTTCTTCATTTGTTGGAACAACAAATACTTGAACCTTAGAATCAGGTAAAGAAATCTTAGCTTCACCATGAGTTTTAGCATTTAAAGCATAATCAACTTTAACGCCCATTCCTTCTTCTAAACCCTTTAAGATACCTTCTCTGATTTCGGTTGCATGTTCACCAAGTCCAGCAGTGAAGGCAATCGCATCAACATGACCTAGTTGCATATAGTAACCACCAACTAAGTTAATAACTCTATTTATATATAAGTTGTATGTAGTGATTGCTCTAGGATTTCCCTCATCAACAGCGGCTTGAATATCTCTTGCATCACTTGAAATTCCAGATATACCTAACATACCAGACTTCTTATTTAGATATGTATCCATTTCTTCTGGTGTACAACCTAGTTTTTCTTCCATGTAGTAAACAACAGTTGGATCAATATCACCGCATCTAGTACCCATCATAATACCGCCTAATGGAGAAAGACCCATTGAAGTATTAACTACCTTACCACCTTTTTCAGCAGTAATAGAAGCACCATTTCCCAAGTGCAATGTAAGAATATTAACATCCTTTGGATCCTTGCCCATTAATTCAGCAGTTCTTTTCATTACATATTCATGGCTTGTACCATGTGCACCATATTTTCTTACTTTATAATCTGCATACCATTCATAAGGTACTGGATATAAATAAGATTCCTCAGTCATTGTTTGATGGAAAGCTGTATCAAATACGAACACATGCTCAATATCTGGTAAAGCTTCACAGAATGCTTTATAAC
>CAVCDR010000059.1:0-7423 GCA_963601025.1 Agathobacter sp.
TATTTAAGGTAATTGTTCCTAATATGATGACTACTGTTAGTATTTGTATGTTCTTATCGTTAACTAATTCATTTAAGTTATTTGACCAAAACTTAGCTTTAACTGGTGGTGCTCCAGTTATTACAACAGCTGATGGTCAAATTAAGATGACGGAAATGTTGGCCTTAAATATTTCTAACTCATTTAATAAGATTAATACTTGGGCTAAGGGTACTGCACAAGCCAAGGCAGTTATCTTCTTTATCCTTGTCGCTTGTATATCGTTATTACAACTTAAGGCTACTAGAAGTAAGGAGGTACAACAATAATGAAAAAAGAGTCTTCTTTAAAAAGAGAAAAGATAAAAGCTTGGATTATTACAATTATCCTTACTTTAACTAGTTTGGCTTGGGTGATGCCTATTGTGATTGTCTTGATGAACTCTTTTAAGAATAAGGGTTCTATCGCACTAGAAACATTTAAACTTCCAACTAGTGAAAACTATGTGGGCTTTCAAAACTATATAAATGGTATTACATCTGGTAACTATAGTTTCTGGGATTGTGTTAAGTATTCGATTATTATTACTGTATTATCAGTTGCCCTAATCCTAATTTGTACTTCAATGGCTGCTTGGTATATTTCAAGAGTTAATTCAAAGTTTGCCAAGATTGTTTATGCTTTATGTACATTTAGTATGATTGTTCCTTTCCAAATGGTGCAATTTACTTTATCTAATACAGCTAGTATGCTTCATTTAAATACACCATATACTATTCCGGTAGTCTATCTTGGATTTGGTGCTGGCCTTGCGATCTTTATGTTTACAGGCTTTGTAAAGCAAATTCCTCTTGAAATAGAGGAGGCTGCTGTAATGGATGGTTGCACACCAGTTAAGACTTTCTTTAAAGTGGTACTTCCAATGTTGTCTCCTTCTTTGATTTCCGTTGGTATATTAGAGGCGATGTGGGTATGGAATGATTATCTATTACCTTATCTTGTTTTGGATATTAATAAGTACCGTACTATTCCAATTCATATACAATATTTAAGAGGATCATATGGACAAGTAGATATGGGTGCGAGTATGGCTTTAATTATTTTGGCTTTACTTCCTGTTGTGCTTATCTATATCTTCTGTCAAAAATATATTATAAAAGGAGTGGCTGCTGGTGCAGTAAAGGGATAATATGGATAGAAAAGCTGGCGTTTTAATGCATATAAGTTCTTTACCATCTAAAACGGGTATTGGAACAATGGGGGATGAGGCTAGAAAGTTTGTGGATTTTTTAAGTAATAGTCATCAAACTTATTGGCAAATTCTTCCTTTATCACAAACAGGTTTTGGTGATTCACCTTATCAATCATTCTCTGCTTTTGCGGGTAACCCATATTTAATTGATTTAGATTATTTATGTAAAGATGGGCTCTTAAATGAGGAAGATTATAAATATGTTGATTGGGAATTTGATGGCGGCATCAACTATGGAGCTTTATATAACAAGCGTTATCCAATTTTAAGGAAAGCTTGTAAGAATTTCTTAGATAGAAATGATTTGGCTGATTTTCATAAATTTGAGAAAGAAAATGACTGGTTAGAGGATTATGCTTTATTTCTTACTATTAAGGAAAAATTGAATAATATTTCTTTAATTAATTGGGATAAGAAATATAAGCTTAAGGATGAAGAGACAATTAATTCTTTAAAAGAAGAATATAGTGATACTTATAATTTCTGGAAAGTTGTTCAATATTTATTTACTAAACAATGGTTTGATTTAAAAGAGTACGCTAATTCTAAGGGTTTAAAGATTATTGGCGATTGTCCTTTATATGTTGCGAGTGATTCATGTGATGTGTTCTCTGATCCAAGATTGTTCTTAGTTGATGAAGAGCTTGTTCCTAAAAAGGTGGCAGGTTGTCCACCAGATGGTTTCTCGGCTGATGGCCAATTATGGGGTAATCCAATTTATGATTGGGATTATCATTTAGATACTAATTTTGCTTGGTGGGTAAAAAGAGTTAAACACTTATGTAGTATTTATGATTATGTGCGTATTGATCATTTTAGAGGCTTAAGTGCTTTCTATACAATTGATTATGGTGCTACTACGGCTAAAGATGGTAAATGGGTAAAGGGCCCAGGTAAGTCATTTGTAAAGGCGATAAGAGAAGGTGTTGGTGACAACATTATTGCGGAAGATTTAGGTTATATGGATGATGATGTCAAGGATTTACTTGCCTATAGTAAATATCCTGGCATGGGCGTACTTGAATTTGCGTTTGATTCTAGAGATTCTGGTGGTAATGATAATATTCCTTATAATCTAAAGAAGAATCAAATTGCTTATATTGGTACTCATGATAATCAAACAGTAATGGGTTGGACTAAGGAAATTTCCCCTGAAGCCTTAGAATATTGTAAAGAATATATTAATCATCATGATGGTGAAGAATTTAATTGGTCGATGATTAGATGTTTAATGTCTACGGTATGTGATACAGCTATTGTTCAAGCACAAGACTTATTAGGCTTAGATGAAAATGCGAGAATGAATGAGCCAAGCACTTGTGGTAAAAACTGGAAGTGGATGGCTTATGAAAGCTGTTTCACAGATGAAATTAGTGAGCGATTAAAGGAATTAACACATTTATATGGAAGGGCATAATTTATGGCAAATGTAGTTTTAAAGAATATTAAGAAGATTTATCCTCTTCAAGAACAGAAAAAAGGCTTGTTTGGTAAAAAGAAGAAGGCGGCAAGTAAGCCTAATAACTTACAAATTACCGATGAGGGTGTTGTAGCTGTACAAGATTTCAATATCGATATTAAAGATAAAGAATTTATTGTATTAGTAGGTCCTTCTGGTTGTGGTAAGTCAACTACACTTAGAATGGTTGCGGGTCTAGAAGATATTAGTGATGGTGAACTTTATATTGATGGTAAGTTGTGTAATGATGTTGAGCCAAAAGATAGAGATATTGCCATGGTTTTCCAATCATACGCCTTATATCCACATTTAAGTGTTTATGATAATATTGCTTTCCCATTAAAGATTAAAAAGCTTCCTAAAGAAGAAATTGATAAGAAGGTAAGAGAAGCTGCTGAAACATTAGATATCACACAATACTTAGATCGTAAGCCAAAGAATTTATCTGGTGGTCAAAGACAAAGAGTTGCGATTGGTAGAGCTATTGTTAGAAATCCTAAGGTATTATTAATGGATGAGCCATTAAGTAACTTGGATGCAAAGCTTAGAAACCAAATGAGAGCTGAAATTATTAAGCTTAGGAAGAAGATTGATACTACTTTCATTTATGTAACCCATGACCAAGTTGAGGCTATGACTTTGGGTGATAGAATCGTAGTTATGAAGGATGGCTTTGTACAACAAATTGGTACTCCTCAAGAGGTCTTCAATCATCCAGCTAACTTGTTTGTTTCAGGCTTTATTGGCACACCACAAATGAATTACTTTGATGCCAAGTTGGTAAATAAAGATGGTAAGTACTCAGTACTTGTGGATGATCAAGAATTTGAACTTTCTAAAGAAAAACAAGATCGTTTAAAGGCAAAAGACGTTAAGGAACAAGATATTATCCTTGGTGTAAGACCCGATCATATGCTTCTATCTGATAAGGGTATTAAGGCTAAGGTTGATGTAAGTGAGCTAATGGGTAGTTCGGTTCATCTTCATGTAACGGCTTTAGGAAGAGATGTAATTGTGATTGTACCAACTGAAGGTAAGGTTGTTGAATTAGCTGGTCAAGATATTCATCTAACTTTCTCTGGCAATGTTGCCAACTTGTTCTCTAAAGAGGATGAGAAGAATTTAGAATATTAAAATAGCAGGATATTTTTATATATTAGGGGCTACCATTGGTAGCTCCTTTACTTTATACTTTATTAAAAAGTGGAATTATATGAATAGCGGATTTAAAATATTGTTAGCAGTACTAGGCGTTGTTTTGGTGTTTCTAGTAGTTAGGGCAGCATGCTCAATGGTGTTAGCTTAATATGGGAAAAGTAATTAGAACAATCGTATTGATGATAGTTTCTATTGCGCTAGGTGTTGGAGGCTGTTTGTATTATCTAACAAACAATAATGCCGATAAGGCAAATTTTACAAGCGAGATTGTTTATGCAAAGTTATCGGCCGCCAGCGAACTTACTTCTGGCAAGATAAAGATGCAAGGCTATATTCATTTTGATAATAAGGGTATTCCGGTTTTAACTAAAGGCACCTTTATATTAGAATACGAAGCTGAAGTTAGAGCGGGAATAGATATTAGTAAAGTTACTATTGATTCAGTTGATAATGAAAATAAGGTTATAAAAGTTACTGTGTCAAAGGCCGAAATATTGGATGTCAATGTTGATCAAGATAGTTTGCAAACAAATAATACTAGTTTTACCTTGTTTAATTTAAATGAAAAACAAGATTTAATTAATGCACAACAAGCAGCTAAGGAAAAGGCCTTAGAGTATGCTGAACAATCTGGTTTATTAGAATTAGCTGATCAACAATCAGCTACCTTGATAAAGGGTATATTATCTTCAGGCTTTCCTGATTATACAATTGATGTGGCAAACAAATAAGGGATGAATAATCCCTTATTGAAAATTTAGATAATTGCAATTTGACAATTTCAATCTGGCAAGTTATTATAGTTAATGTGTAAAGTTAATGAAAGGGAATTTTCAAATGGAATGGAATCAAAAAGTAAGGATGTTGATGAATGAAAACAACTTAAATCAAAAGCAGCTTGCTGAGAAAAGCGGCATAACAGAATCTTCTGTATGTAGGTACTTAAAGGGAGAACGTGAACCTAGAATTGATATAATTATTAATTTTGCAAAAGCATTAGGCGTATCTATTGAGTATCTATTGGATAAAAGTTCTGATAATTATTCTTCTTTTAATGATATAAAATTCGCTATCGCTAGGCACGGAAATAATCTTACGGAAGAAGAGCAAAATGAACTTATCAAACTAATTAAAGGAGGTAGTTGATGTATAGAAAACCAGAGGAGTATAACCGAATGTGTATGTTAGCAATCGATATAATCATAGATTATGATATAAAGACGTATCCGCTAAATATGTATACACTTTGTGACAGTATGGGATTTGACTATGTGAAATATTCTTCATGGGGGGATAAGCGAGAGCTTTTAATAAAAAAATCAAATGATGGTTTTAGCAGCTATGATGATCCCACAATTAAACCAAAGATATATTACAACGAAAGTTGTATATCAACTAGAATTAAGCATACTCTTGGGCATGAAATTAAGCATATAGTAGAACGCGACATAGATGATTCTGAAGATGATTTATGTGATTACTTTTCTAAATACTTGCGTTGTCCTTTGCCATACGTGATTTATCTAGATATTAAAAGTATATCAGAAATTATTTCTAAATTTAAAATAAGCCATGAACAAGCGACATATGTGATGAGCAACTTATGTTATCGTAGTAGAAAATATGGGAATGCTTATTTTGAGTACGAGGTACCCTTATTAAAACATTTATTAGGTGAAAAATATAATGAAAAAGAATTCAAAATCATTAAATCTAACTAGAGTTAATAAAAAATATAGATATCATGACTAGCATAATTCTATGTCTTTAAAGAATATGATACATATTCCCTTCGCAAAGAAATATTATCATTTTCTTTATCGGTATGCAATTATGTTAGTCTAAAAGTTTTTTTCACAAAGATCAAGGATCTTAGGAGGTGTAACAATGAAGAAAACTATATTAGATGATGGGTTTCAATCCTATCTAACAGAAAATGCAGAGCTTGTTGGTGAGGCTGGTATTCCTAATCTATTAGACTTAAAGAATACTCAAATTCCCAAAGCGCTAGTTCCGTTCAATAAGATTAATAAGGAAAATGATAAAAACAAATACGTGCATTTCTACATTCATGATTATCAATTTTCACAAGTTTTAACTGCAACAAGAAAATATGTTGATAAGTTAAAACAATTTGATGGAGTAATAACTCCTGATTGTTCTATGCTTATTGGCCAGTCAACCTGTCTTCAACAAACTAACACCTATTTTAATAGAGCGGTTGGTTTTATCTACAAAGACAAGGTATACCAGTCATTCCAAATATTAGATGGAGTGATGAAAACAGCTTTAAGTTTTGTTTTCTCGGAGTTCCTAAACATACTATATTAAGTATAAGTACTCATGGCTGTATAAGGAACAACAAGCAAAAAAGATTGTTTAAATTAGGCCTAGAAGAAATGATTAAGCAACTAGAACCATCTTCTGTGTTGGTCCATGGATATATGCCTTCTTCAGTATTTGATGACTATAAAACATTGATTCCATTTTATAGATATCCAAGTGAGTTTGAAGTTACTCATAAAGGAGATAGATAATGGGAACAGGATATAAGAGCAACGTAGTTCACTACCGCTCGATTAGAGACAACCTTGATAAAGTCACAAATGAATATCATTATTCTAATGGATACTTTGGAACTAATGGCGAAGGTAGAAAAGGATATTCAAGACATATTATCAGTGAAAATCCAGTAAAAACAGCAAACATATTTTATAAAACGTTAACTTTAGGAGGCATTGAAAAAGAGATGCCAAATAATAAAGGGGTATTTTCAAAAATGAAAGATGGCACCGTGGTTTCTTATAGAGAACATTCTACAAGTGATGGTACTCCTGTTGTTGAAATAAATATAAAAAACAGTTCTATTGATAGTGGCATCAAGGAACAAAAAATACATTTTGTAAAGAAGGAGAACTAATTATGACAATTTATAGTGATTATCGTTTCAATCAAATATTACTAAAAAACTTAATTGGAAAAAAGTTCGATAAATATAAATCAGATGCTTTCTTATTTACGAATTCTGTTACAGGAATTATAGGATTATACATAGACAAGAATATATACCTATTAACAAATCAACAAGAAACAGTGGATTATTATGGCGTCAAAGATGATATGGCAATTTTTAAGTTAAGAAAATGTGAAGAAAAAGACGTCTGTTCAGCTTTTGTCGATACTGCACAAATAGAGACACCAATTAACGAAGATATAATTTCCATCACGCTAATTAATGAAAATCAGAAAGTAGATTACGATGATAAACACTACGAAACTGATTTAACTAGAGCAATCATATTTCACTGCGAATCAAGAAATATTTGTTTTGAAAAAGATATGGTGGCGTTTTCTGAAGAAATAATAATATCGCGTGGACATGATTTAATAAAAGAATATCCAAAAGTAAATAAATTCTTTCAAAAAGACTGGGATAAATCTGTAACTTATTCATGCGATGAGTCGGTTATTAACATTAAAAATTAGAGCAAGCATAAATTAATGAATGTATAAATTTTTTCATAGCTATAAAGCAAGTCGTGGATGACAAAACCCTTAGTTAGGGATTTATTTGA
>CAVCDR010000060.1:0-6803 GCA_963601025.1 Agathobacter sp.
ATAAATCCCTAACTAAGGGTTTTGTCATCCACGACTTGCTTTATAGCTATGTATTATTTTATATTTGTGGATGATCATGCCAAATTTAAATCGTCAAAGAATTAAACAAATGGCTTCTTTTGAAAAAGTTTATATAGCGCATCGTGGTTTATTTAATAACGAAGATATTGTTGAAAATAGTCTATTAGCTTTTAAAAAAGCTAAGGAAAATGGCTATGGTATTGAATTAGATGTGCAAATGACTAGCGATGGCAAGCTTGTAGTATTTCATGATGAATCTTTAAATAGAATTTGTGGAATAGATAAAAATCTAAGGGATTGTAGCTATGATGAATTATTAAGTTATAATTTATTAAATACTAATGATAAGATTCCATTATTCAAGGATGTTTTGGATATCCTTGATAGGAATGTTCCTCTAATTGTTGAGATAAAATCGGAAGGCGATTCAATTAAAACATGTGATGAAGCTGCAGAATTATTAAAATCATATGATTTAAATTACACTATGGAGTCGTTTAGTCCTATAGTAGTATTACATTTAAGAAAAAAATATAAAGAAATAATTAGAGGACAGCTAGCCTATAATATGTTGAAAGATGAAAACGAACATTCTAGTCTTTGGGCAAAATTTAGATGTACTTATTTATTGAATAATTATTTGACTAGACCAGATTATGTTGCGTATGACATAAAAAATATGGGCAATTTGTCTTTTAGAATTATTTCTAAACTATATAAGGGCGAATGCGTAGCTTGGACTATTAAAAATAAGGAACAGTTAGAAGAATCAAGAAAGTACTATCAACAATTTATCTTTGATTCTTTTAGGCCTGATTAATTCTACATATTGAATTGTAGAAGAACATACAAAAATAATAACAGTTCTAGCAACTAGAGCTGTTATTTAAATTGATTTTTATATGAATTACATAATATATTTTTGAATATTTGAGACAATGGCTTTGATGTCTACATAATTAACAAAGTCAAATTGAAGATGCATTCCATTTTGCATTGTGATAACTAGTTCGCTATCAAAATCTAGAACACCAGCTGTTTGTATTCCGTAAGTAACCATTTTGGAATATGGGTAAGACATGTACGATACTTTCTTTCCGGTAATTCCTTGAACATTTACGACGAAAATTCTTTTGTTTGTAAAAATTACTTGGTCTCTTACGGTGAAAAAGCATTGAACCATTACTTCACCATCTACCAATAAGTCGTTTACTTCTTTGCGAACTAAAGAAGGCTTAATTTCTTTTAAGTTGACACAATTAGCATCAAAAATAACATTACTATTAACTGTTGCCATATTGTTCCTCCAATATCTATACTTTTGTGATATTTTAATTGCTATAAAAACAATAGATTCTTTAGCTATGCAAAACAAATTCTTTATTGATACGATGAGGTATATGGAAGTTTAGGCAATCAGGATTTGTTCTAGAGATGACTAAGAATTTTTTTGAAAATATTTTCTGAAAACTATTGACATTATTTTCTTATATGGGAAAATAAGTTCATAAAAATCTATGTATAGAGGTAGCGACGAAGATTAGTAGCTAAGTAAAGAGGCATCTAGTGATCTTAGTAAAAGGCAACCGTCGCCGAACAAATTAGATAGGCATATCTAGTTTGTGGGGAAGTAGGAAATACCTATTTCACTCCTTCGAAAGAAGAGGCGCTATTATATGTCCGATGATTATTAGTCGTATGTGTGATGGCACATACGATTTTTATTTAATCTTAGGGAGGACATATTATGAGAAGATTAATTAGTTTATTATTGGTGCTTATGATGTTTATGACATTTAGTGCATGTACATCATCAAATTCAAGTAGTGATTCTACTGATGATTCTAGTAGTGAAGAAAGCGTAAGTAGTGGCGTAGAAGATGGTGTATTAACTATCGCTATGGAATGTGCTTATGCACCATATAACTGGACACAAACAGATGATTCAAATGGCGCTGTGCCAATTAAAGATACAAATGATTACGCTAATGGCTATGATGTAATGATCGCAAAAAAGATTTGTGAAGCAAATGGTTGGGAACTTGAAGTAGTAAGAAGTGATTGGGATTCACTTGTTCCAAGTGTTCAAACTGGAGTTATTGATGCGGTTATCGCTGGTCAATCAATGACGGCTGAAAGAAGTGAACAAGTTGATTTTGCAGGTCCTTACTACTATGCATCATTTGCCATTCTAGTAAAGAGTGATTCTCCTTTAGCTAGTGCAACTTCAATCAATGACTTTGCAGGTTATACTGGAACTGCTCAATCAGCTACAATTTGGTATTCTGATTGTTTACCTCAAATGGAAGGTGCTACAATCGCTACAGCAAGTGAATCTGCTCCTGCTATGATTATGGCTGTTGAATCAGGAACTGTTGACTTTGTTGTTACGGACTTACCAACAGCTACTGGTGCAACTGTTGCTTATCCTGATTTAACTGTTCTAGATTTTACTGGTACTGATGGTGATTTCCAATTCTCTGATGAAGAAAGAGCTGAAAACGTTAATATAGGTGTTTCGGTAAGAAAAGGTAATACTGTATTAAGAGACGCAATTGATTCTGTTTTAAGTACTATGACTGTAGAAGACTTCAATGCTTTAATGGATGAAGCTATCGCTATTCAACCTTTAGGAGAATAATTAATGTTATTTGCTGACATCGCAAAAGCTTGGTCAAAATATAGTTCTTCATATTTAGCTGGAATTAAAAATACAATTATACTTGCTTTTGTTGGTACAATACTTGGCTGTTTAATCGGTTTCTTGTGTGGGATTTTGCAAACTATTCCCTATAAAAAGAATGATAACCCTATTAAGAAGTTTTTCTTAAAATTTCTTAGGGCCATCATTAGAATATATGTAGAATTCTTTAGAGGAACACCAATGGTACTACAAGCAGTATTCTTCTATTATGGGCTACCTTATATCACAAATGGTGCTACTAAGTGGTCTGGCGTATGGTCATGTGCCATTCTAGTTGTATCTATTAATACTGGTGCCTATATGGCAGAGACAGTAAGAGGTGGTATTTTGTCAATTGATAAAGGTCAAACAGAAGGAGCTAAGGCTATTGGCATGAATCATTGGCAAACTATGCTTCATGTAATACTTCCTCAAGTTTTAAAGAATATCCTTCCCCAAATTGGTAATAACTATATTATCAATGTGAAAGATACTTCGGTTATGTTTATCATTTCTTTCTCGGAATTTTTCGCAGCACACAGAGCGGTAACGGGAGCTACTTATATGTATTTCCCTAGTGCAGTTATTGAAATGATTGGCTATTTATGCATGACTTTATTGGCATCTTTTATCTTAAGATTCTGGGAAAAGAAACTTGCGGGTTCCGCTTCTTATACATTAGCTAGTGAAGACCAATTAGCGCCTACGGCTGGAACTTTAAATTATCCTTCAAAGGGAAGCAATTTTGATGAACATCATAAGGAAGGTAACAAGTAATGGAACCAATTATTGAAATCAAGCATTTATCAAAGGCCTTTGGTGCAAATGTTGTTTTAAAGGATATTGATTTTAAGGTAAATAAAGGCGATGTTACTTGTATTATTGGAGCCTCAGGTTCTGGTAAATCAACGATGCTTAGATGCATCAATTTACTTGAAACACCTACTTCTGGCGATATTATGTATCATGGGCAGTCAATTCTTGACAAGAGCTTTAAACAAGATTTATATCGTAGCCATGTAGGAATGTGCTTTCAATCGTTTAACTTGTTTAATAATATGACCGTTTTAGAAAACTGTATTATTGGTCAATCATTAGTACTTAAGAAAAATAAGGAAGAAGCTAAACAAAATGCCTTGATGTATCTACAAAAGGTAGGTATGGCACCTTATATTAATGCTAGACCTGATCAATTATCAGGTGGTATGAAACAAAGAGTTGCGATTGCCCGTGCCTTAGCTATGAATCCAGAAGTGCTATTATTTGATGAACCAACAAGTGCTTTAGATCCTGAAATGGTTGGCGAAGTACTTAATGTTATGCAAGGACTTGCGAAAGATGGCATGACCATGATTGTGGTTACCCATGAGATGGGCTTTGCAAGGCATGTATCAAATAGAGTGTTATTTATGGAAAATGGTATTATTGCGGAAGAAGGAAGTCCTGAAGATATCTTTGATCATCCAAAGAATGAACGTACAAAGGAATTCTTATCAAAAGTATTAAATAAATAGAATTGGCCATATGGCCTTTTCTTTTGGTAAAATTAAAATAATGAGAAAAGATAAGGGTTTTACATTAGCTGAATTATTAATTGTAGTTGCGATTATTGCGGTATTAGTGGCGATATCTATTCCTGCATTTGCGAATCAATTACATAAAGCTAAGGTGGCTACCGATATGTCTAATGTAAGAAGTTATTATTCAAATTTGCAATATGATTTTATTCAAACCGAAATATATGATGAGAGTAAAGAAAATGAATTTGGTAAGCCTGGACTTACTTCTTTTGAAATTGATGGAAATACTATCGATTTGATTGCGGGCTATCTATGGGTTGCGCCTGAATATAATGATAATACCGCTACAAACAAAAAGATAATTGGTTATAATTTACTTTATTCATGTAAAGATGGTGATCACATCTTAAAGCTTCCTGAAGATTAATTATTTAAATAATACAAATTTCTCAAGCGGGAATAATACTATCATTTGAATACAACCTACCGTTAAAGAAGCGATTGTTCTAGATAATGAAGCAAACTTTGTTGTATATAGTGCGCTTACTATAACACCTTGTAGCCAAGTAGAGAATAGTATTAGGGCAAGTAATATTAATACATAAGCTATAAAACCAGCTCTTGTGCCTTTGCCTTTAAAGGTAGCCTTCATATTTACAAAATAGGCGTAGATATTAGCTAATAAATTAGATAATAAGAAAGGTAATAAGTAGGCATAAGTAACATAGTTATCAATGATATATTTTGTTGGAATGTTACTACTATAAAATATCTTATTTAGAAAAGTTGGTATTTTAATTAGACAATCATCAAATAAATAAGGTAATAGGTTAGCTAAAAGAAGTTGCAATAAGGTAACAGAAAAAGATACGATATTAAACTTAATAAATTCTTTTAGGCTTTGTTTATTTTCCATAAATTAATATTATTACTTTTCCTAAAAATAAAAATTGGCACTTTGATAAAAGTGCGCAATTATTCGTAAGAAATAACTCTTAAATCTTTTATTTCTTTAATGTTTTTTAAATCTACCTTAAATTCATCAATGGACTTATTTAAATGGGTTATATCAAGACTTACCATGACGGGGGCAACGCCTTTTAAGGGTACCGATTGCGAAATGGTGATGATTGATACATTTAATTTTGTTAGGGCATCACATACTTTAGACAATGCACCAGTCTTATGATATAAAGTTAAAGATAATACTAGTTTTCTTTCTTTATTTCCTTCTTCATAAGAGAAGACCTTATCTTGATACTTATAGAAGGTACTACGTGATATACCGCATGCCTTACAAATGCTTGAAATATTAGAATTTGTACTAGTTAACATATTTTTTGCCTCTACGACTTTTTCAAAGCATTTAGGTAATAGTTCTTTGTTAACAATTAAATATTCTTTAGACATCTTGCTCCTTTATTGTCAACTTTGACATTCTTAAAATTGATATTTTTATCAATCACTAAATCTTTATCAGCTATTGATAAACAAGTACTGCCAGATCCTGATATTAGAAAACATAAGGCACCATTATCATAGGCTAATTGTTCATAATCTTCAAAATCTTTGATTAAAACTCTACGATAGGGTTCATGTATCTTATCTTTAGATAAGTATTTGATATTGTTTTTATCAAAGGTTTCTAAAGCCTTGATACCCACTATGGCATTGGCTACATTAGATACGACATCTTTTCTTTTATATAAGTCAGGAAGCACCTTTCTAGCTTCGCTTGTTTTTACTTCATATGGTGGAATCCAAACCCCAAAGTGCCATTTATTAGATATCTTAAGCTTTAATGTTTCTTCACCGTTATTTACACATAAGCCGCCATATATGCATGGTGCTACATTATCGGGGTGGCCTTCAATTTTGGTAGCTAAGTCTAGCATTTCTTCTTTACTTAGAGAGTTATTATTTAAAACACTATAGGCATATAAACCGCCTACAATCATGCAACTACTTGAGCCTAAACCTCTACTTATTGGCACATTAGTTTTACAAATAACTTTAATAGGTTTTATTTCATCATTTTTATAGATGCAAGCTTTCTTATAACTTTTGATAAAAAGATTGTTGTTGATATTATTGTTAATAAAACCTTCAATAATAAATTCATTGCTATATTCAACAGAAAAGTAATCATAGATATTTAGGGCAATACCAAGGCAATCAAAGCCAATGCCTAGATTAGCGCTAGTGGCAGGAACTTTGTATTTAATCATGATTAACTCCTAGCTTATTGATTATGATATCTTTATCATCTTTTTCAATAACTTCTTTAAATCTAACTTCCATATTTTTTAAGTTGCTTAAACTATTAGGAGCCTTTAAGTTGGTATATTTTTCAAGTGTTTCAATAGCGTTTAAATCATCATTAATTTCTTTTTCGGTAAGACATTTATAAACATCTTTAGAGAATTTAAATGGCGAAGCGGTTGATAAAATAACTTTCTTGTTTTTACTATTATCTTTTTTGGCCGCCATTAAAGCTACAGCTGTATGGGGATCAATTAGATAATTATATTTATCATAGTATTCTTTAATTATTTTTTTAACTTCATTCTCTTTTACAT
>CAVCDR010000061.1:0-13982 GCA_963601025.1 Agathobacter sp.
AGATATCATTTCTTGATAAAATTAATAGGCAAATAAAAATGCTTTCTTCGCACATAGCGGGGGGGGGTATTTATTGGATACCTCTTGAGCATTTAAAGATAATAATACAAAAGAGGGATTTCGGTATTTATTTGAAATTCTTTTATTTTTATAACTTATATTTTGAATTAGTTATTAGGGTATAGGGAACATCATAGTTATTTAATTCTTGATTTATTAAAATTTACGTTTATTGTTTATTTATAAACATAGTGCGCAAATGCTTATAGTAATCAATATTTGTAAAAAGCTATCTTGTCAAATAGAAATAATAATTAATACAAGATGTGTTTTGTAAAAGTACGAGTAATCTCTATTTGTCTTTTATAGATAATTTTATTGTTTAAGTTAAATGTTTTCTATTATTAGAGATTCAAATAAAGAAGATAAGAGTAAATAAAATAAACAAATAACATGAAGTAATATTTTTTAAATAGAAGGGAAAAAGAGATATGAAAAAAATATTAACGGTGTTACTTTCATTCTTCATGGTAGCAACACTAGGTATTGTTGATGTTAGTGCTAAGGAAAACGTTTTAGGAATGCTAAACATAACACCTACCTCTAGTAAAATAATATATAATGGCTCATCTCAAACATTGTTTCAGATAGAGTGTGCTAAAGAATCATGTGACTACAAATATGCGCTTTCAACAGATTCATCTAATACAGCAACTGTTGATTGGGAAGCTGGCGGAAAATATGTGAATGCTTCAAAAACGCAACCAGGTACATATTATCTTCATCTATTAAAAGATGATAAACATTATGTTTACAGTGAAGATGGTGTAAGTGGTGTAACAATTTATGGTAAAACCGTTATAACAATCAATGCACCAACTGCAACTTTTGACAATTATTATTTAGTAACAGCCGAGAGCCATGATGTTGTATTACCATTTACTGTGACATCCGATCCTAAAGTTAATACACAATGGAATGATGCTAAGGTAACATTTTTGAATGCATCATCATCATACACAGAAGGTATTGCATTTGATAAAACAAATGGCAACCTTACTATTGATGCTGATAACGTGAAATTGAGTAATGGAACATACAAAGTAGAATTAAGTGCTACTTCAACAGATTCTCTTTATGAAGGTAGCGGTGAAACAACAATCTATGTTGTAAAATTGGGCTCTAATGATTTCAAAATTAATTTAGATAGTTATTATCTTGATGATAATGGTGATGTTTTCTATGGTCTAACTGCTCAACAAATTATTGATAAGATTGTTTCAGTAACTAATGGCAATAATACAATTGCTCTTGTTGAGGGTGAAAGAGTTATCACTTCTGCTAAAGTAGAAAAACTTGTGGGCACTGATTATCAAAGCGTTTTAGATGATAATGTATTACTTGTTAACGATTATGACAAATATTATAGAATTGCACTAACAATCACTCAATATTATGATGGTGGAAGTTATACTTACGATGTAATCAACAATTTCAAAGTTGTTAGAAATTATGCAAGTGCCACTATTACTCCAAGTGAACGTTTAGTATATAACGGTGAAGAACAAGTTCTAGCTACTGCTAGCGATGTTATTCCAACAGGTGATGGTACCTCAACTACAGGTGCAACAGTTAAATTCAAAGTATCTAATAGAGAAGGCGATCCTGAAACTGTTTATGAAAGCTTAAATGAAATGGAAGTTGATGAACCAACACGTAAGAATGCTGGTACATATTATGTTTATTATCATATTGATCATGGTACAAATGATAACTATCAAGATGTTTATGGAATGGTAACAGTAACAATTGATAAAGCACCTTTAACAGTAATGGGTTTGGATGATAAAACTATCCCTTATGATGGTGAAAGACATGAACCTGATTTCGATGTAGATGGCTTTATAAAGAGTGAAGAACCATTTGATTTAAAGGTATTTAATCCAACTGACAAAGATCATAGATATAAAGATGCTGGCGATTGGACAGTAACTGTAAAGATTCCTTATAGCGTAGAAGAAGGACAAGCTGATCCTAGCAACTATAAATTAGTTGATAGTGAAGGTAAAGAAGTAAGCTCATTATCTGCTACATTAACTATTGAAAAGGCTACTGCTAAGGTTGTAGCTGCCACTTCTATTTACTACAAGAACAACAAGGGTACTGCTACTATTAAGTCTAATGGCTTAAGTGGTGATTTTGTTGCTTTAGGTGTTAAGAATGCGGATGGTGATTACGAAACAATTGATCGTAAATACTATACTGTTTCAAAAAACGGTCCTACTATTATTGTTTTAAGTGAAGAATATCTTCAATCTAAGACAGAAGAAGGTAAAGAAAGATTTGAGATTGGTAAGGATTATGAATTCGCATTGGCTTTCAATCCTGATAACTACACTACTGATCTTGCTACAACAAAACTACAAGTAAGAAAGTATACCGCTCCATCTAGTGATTCTAGTAGTTCTAGTTCAAGCTCAAGTTCTACTACTACTGCTAAGAAGGTAGTTAATACTTCTGCAAACTAATTATTAATAGAAATTAGGCATGAATTTCGTGCCTAATTTCTTTATTAAGCTAAACAATTATTTGTTTGGTTTAATAAGGGAATATGGAGATTTTATGAATAAAAATGATAAGCGAAAAGTTATAGTAGGTGTTTGCTTTATTGTCTTGTGCGTATTTTGTCTTTTTTTAGTTAATAAGAATGCAAATAAAACTGTAGATAGTAATGATAGTACGGTAGTTGAAGAAGAAGATGCTGAGATTATTTCTAAAGAGGATATTGCTTGCATTGAGGAATATGACGAATATAGCGCTTATAGTTCTTCTTTTAAGGGTGTAATTAAGTTTGATTCCAATTTAATTGATTTACCTTTCGTACAAAGCGTGGATAATGATTTTTATTTAAGAAGAGATTGGATTACTAATGAATATTCAGAACTTGGTTCTGTTTTTATGGATTATGAATGTGATTTAGATTCTAAGAATATTATTCTTTATGGTCACTTTGTTTATTCTAGTCTTGAAGTATTAGATGATGATGGTAATAAACTTGATAATTCAAAGTTAATGTTTACGCCTTTAACTAAATTAATTGATGAAAAAAACTATGAGGATAACAAATATGTTTCTTTAATTCTTGAGGATGAAGTTAGAACTTATGAGGTTGTTTCAGTGTTCTATTGTAATCTTGTAGGAGAAGGCGAAGATCTTTATCCAGAGGAATATTTAGAGTATTATCTTACAGAATATAGTGATGATTATTTTAAAGAGTATAAAAAGAAGATTAAGAATGTTGAATTCTATGATACAGGTGTTGATTTTACTAATGAGGATAATCTATTAACTTTACAAACTTGTGTTGAGAATAATGATAAGGCTAGAGAGATTGTTTTGTGTAAGGAAGTTTCTAGTAGAAAGCTTGATAGAGCTGCTTATGAAGAATATTTAAGTAGTTTATCTAGTGATAATGATTAAGAACTTTATTTAAAGTGATTATTGACCTATATAACTTTTAAAGTTATGTATAGGTCTTTTATTTTGGTAATAGTTTACTTTCAGTTTAGAAAAAAGGTGTACGCTTCTAATGATAAAAGGAGTGTGTTTATGAAAGAAGTAAAATCACCTAAAAAGCCATTACTTTATTATTATGGTATAGCCTTACTTGTTGTCCTTATTTTTAATATGGTAGTTGCACCATTAATTTCTAGTGCCGCAGTACAAGAAGTTGATTATGGAACATTTATGAAGATGATAGAAAATAAGGAGATTGGTAGTGTTGAAGTAAGTGATTCAGAGATTGTTTTTACAGATAAGGATAATTCACAAATCTATAAAACAGGGGAAATGAATGATCCAAATTTAACTGAAAGATTGTATGAATCGGGTGCCACTTTTACCAAGAATATTGAAAGTGGCACTAGTTCTCCTATATTAAGTTTCTTGTTAAGTGTAATATTGCCAATTGCGATTTTTGCGGCTTTTGGTCAATATATGTCAAAGAAGCTAATGTCACAAGTTGGTGGTCCCAATGCCATGGCCTTTAATATGGGAAAAAGTAATGCCAAAGTATATGTACCATCAAGTGATGGTATCAAATTTAATGATGTGGCAGGTGAAGATGAGGCTAAAGAAAACTTAGCTGAAATCGTAGATTACTTACATAATCCTAAGAAGTATTCTGATGTGGGTGCGCAAATGCCAAAGGGCGTCTTATTAGTTGGGCCACCTGGCACAGGTAAAACAATGTTAGCTAAGGCGGTAGCGGGCGAAGCTAATGTACCTTTCTTTTCTATGTCGGGTTCAGAATTTGTAGAAATGTTTGTTGGTATGGGTGCTTCTAAAGTACGTGATTTATTTAAACAAGCTAAAGAAAAGGCACCATGTATTGTCTTTATTGATGAAATAGATGCGATTGGCAAAAAGAGAGATGGTAAGATTGGTGGCAATGATGAGCGTGAACAGACCCTAAATCAATTACTTACGGAAATGGATGGTTTCCAGGGAAATAATGGGGTAATAATTTTGGCCGCAACTAATCGTCCTGAATCATTAGATCCGGCTTTAACTCGTCCTGGTCGTTTTGATCGAAGAGTTCCAGTGGAACTTCCTGATTTAAAGGGCAGAGAAGAAATATTAAAAGTACACGCTAAGAAGATTAAGATAGCTGATGATGTTGATTTCCATGTGATTGCGCGTATGGCGGCTGGTACTTCAGGTGCTGAACTTGCCAATATCATTAATGAAGCCGCTTTACGTGCAGTTAGAAACAATCGAAATGTCGTATGCCAAGCCGATTTAGAAGAAAGTATTGAGGTTGTTATTGCGGGGTACCAAAAGAAAAACGCAATTATGAGTGATAAGGAAAAAAGAATTGTTGCCTATCATGAAATAGGACATGCCTTAGTAGCTGCCTTGCAAACAGATAGTGCACCTGTTCAAAAGATTACGATTATTCCTCGTACTTCTGGTGCCTTAGGTTATACTATGCAGGTTGAACAAAATGATAAAGTTTTAATGAATAAAGAGGAACTTGAAAATAAAATCGCTACTTTGACGGGTGGTAGAGCCGCTGAGGAGCTTGTTTTTAAGCAAATCACGACTGGCGCAAGTAATGATATTGAACAAGCTACTAAGCTAGCTAGGGCTATGATTACTCGTTATGGCATGTTTGAAGAGTTTGATATGGTGGCAATGGAGACTCTTAATAATCAATATTTGGGTGGTGATACTTCTTTAATTTGTTCGGAGAGTACACAAAAAGAGATAGATAAAAAGGTAGTTGAAGTAGTTAAAACACAACATAAGAAAGCTTATGAACTATTGTCTAATAATCGTGATAAATTGGATGAATTAGCTAATTATCTTTATGAAAAGGAGACAATCACAGGCGAGGAATTTATGAACATTCTAAGTGGAGGAAAAGTAAATGAAGTTAAAAAATAGTATACGTTGGAATGATTTAATTATTGGTTTACTTTTAATTGTATTGGGTGTTGTGACTATCATTCATCCTGAAGGGATTCTTACAAGTGCGGTTGTGGTATATGGAATAATTGTTGTGGTGATTGGTATTGAAGATCTATTGAAGTATGCTTCATTATCGCGTTTTGTGGGAATTGGACCTACTTTATCATTAATATCAGGTATATTAAGTGTAATGTGTGGGGCGATGATAATTGCTAGGCCAAATGTAGGTAAGTGGGCCTTAACTATCTTGTTTCCTATTTGGTTTATTGCGCATTGTGTATCAAAACTTACAAGAGCCAACTTTATGCGAAAATTCTCTAGCTCATTTTATTATCTCTTATCTATGATATTGAATATAATTGGTATAGTACTTGGTATTGTGATGTTTTTTAGCCCATCATTATCATTTATGAGTATTAAGGTTGTATGTTATATTGCGGCTGTTTATTTAATCTTCTTTGGAGTTGAAAATATTGTAATGGCCTTTAATAGAAGAGGTGATGATTATTATGGTTAAGGAACAAATACCTAATGTTGAAAGTCGCTTAAGAAATCATATCTTAAAGATTCCTGAAGCGGTATATGGTGCTAGTGGCATTATTGTCAATGGTAGAAGAATTAAAAGCTTTGTCTTTACTACTGATTTAGCTATTATAAGAAACTGTGATGCGGATGCGGTTTTTGCGGTTTATCCTTTTACTCCTCAACAAGCCATTAGTGAAGCCATTATTAGATCTTCTTATATCCCCGTATTTTGTGGTGTGGGAGGAGGCACGACAAAGGGTTTAAGAACCGTCTCTTTAGCAAAAGACGTTGAAGCTCAAGGTGCTATGGGCGTTGTCTTAAATGCGCCTATATCTGATTTAAATCTGTTGGCTGTAAGTAATTCAGTAGATATTCCAGTTATTATTACAGTGGCAAGCCCTGATACTGATATTTCAAGCCGTATAAGTCATGGTGCCGCTATTTTAAATGTGGCATGTGGCAAAGATACACCAGATGTAGTAAGAAAGATACGTTCAAATTATAAGGATATTCCTTTAATTGCCTCGGGTGGCAAAACTAATGAAAGTATTCTAGAGACAATCAATGCGGGTGCTAATGCGATTACTTATACACCACCTTCAACACAAGAACTTTTTAAAGAACTTATGAGTGTTTATCGTAACTAATTGATATAATTCTTAAGTATGAATAAGTTAAGTTTATTCTTATTTAAGGATGAAGCATTATTAAACATATTATTGTATGTCGCAATACTTACAATAATATGTTTTCTTGTATGTAAGTTTTCAAAGAAAGAAAAGACTAAAGAAATAATTGGTGTTATCTTTTTGACTTTAGCTTATAGTATAGTTTCTTTATATGCCTTGGGTAATACAATCATGCCCAATACTACTTGGCAACCATCTACTAGTCTAGATGAAATAATTTTCAAGCTAAGTGATAGTGATTTTGATTGTGTAACCCTTTTTTATAATGAAGGCGATAATAATTCTAATCTTGATACTTATCAAAATGGTATTAATGGTGTTTCCTTATATGGTAGTAATGATTTATATGAATGGTATGAAATAAAAACTTTTGAAAAGGGTAGTATTTATGCCTATAACAGTGTCTATGATGATTTTTCATATAAGTATGTAAGATTATCTTGTAATAATAAGAATGCTTCAATAAGTGAGATTGCCTTTAAGAAGAAGGGTAAGAGTGAACTTATTTCTTTATCAATTTATAAAGATATGGGTGATGCAAAATATCCTTCAAGTCTATTAATTGATGAACAAGATAAGGTTATTATTAATCCAATTTATTTAGATCAAAGTTATTTTGATGAAGTATATCATGTAAGAAATGCCAATGAAATCGCAAGTGGCGAGTATATGTATGCTAGTGTACATCCTTTACTTGGAACTTGTTTTATTGCCTTGGGAATTAAGCTATTTGGCAATAATCCCCTTGCTTGGCGTCTTCCTGGTGCTTTCTTTGGCATAATGATGGTTCCTATTTTCTATTTAATTCTTAAAGAGCTATTTAAAGATAAGAAATGGGCCTTTTTTGGCACACTGTTGATGAATATTGAATTTATGCATCTAACAACCTCAAGGATTGCGACTCTAGAGCCCTTTAGTGTTTTCTTTATTTTGTTGATGTATCTATTTATGATTAAGTATCTAAATAGTAAAGAATATAAAAAGAAAATAATTAATCTATTTATATGCGGTATATTTATGGGGCTAGGTATATCTACTAAGTGGACAGCTTGTTATAGCGCGGTTGGTTTGGCAATATTATTGTTTACCCATCTATTTATTGAATATAAAGAAAATAAAAATGTTAAAGAGATTATTTATACATTATTATGGTGTATCTTATTTTTTGTGATTATTCCTGCAATCGTTTATTTTATAGCTTATATTCCATGTCATATCACAAGAGATGGTTTTAGTATTAAAAATGTCATTAATCAAATAGTATACATGTATAACTATCATGTAAATCTAAAGGCTACTCATCCATATCAAAGTGAGTGGTGGCAATGGCTATTAGATTTAAGGCCTATTTGGTATTACGTGGGAAACGATAGTAATGGTGTATATCATACAATATCATGTTTTACTAATCCTATTATTACTTGGTTTGGATTGGTTGCGATTATCTATACAATTTATGATTTAATTAGAAATAAAAATAAAGTGGCATATATTATCGTGATTGGCTACTTAAGCGCCTTACTTCCATGGGTATCTTTTGTAAAGCGTTGTGTATTTGCCTATCATTTTTATCCAACATCTTGTTTTATGTTACTTAGTATTGTCTATTTTTGTAGAAATATCTATTCTAAAAATAATTTAGGTAAGGTAGTCACAAAAACCTTCCTTATTCTTTCAATACTGGTGTTTATTATTTATTTACCAGCTATCACAGGCTTTGGTACTACAAAAACTTATATTTCAATATTGGAGATATTTAGTTCTTACAACTTAGGATGATTTGTAAATAATCATCTTTTTTTATTTTTCCTGTAGGAATTTTATTTATTTTTTGTAATAAAGTTGTAGGAGGTAAAAAGATGAATAACTTAATTAATGTAGATCCTAGTCGACTAGAGGATACGGCGGCTAGAGTTGAGAGTGCAGATGGTGATTATCAAAGACTTTATCAATCTTTATATTCAGAGGTTGATAAACTATCTGGTAGTTGGGGTGGTAAGGATAATACAGCCTTTAATAGTCGTATTAAGTCTTATGAAGAGGATTTTAGACAACTATCAATAATAATTCGCCAATATGCTGATTTTTTAAAGGCTAGCGCTAGGGCGTATCGTGAAACACAAGATGAATTAACTAGTGCGGCAAATCGTTTGAAAGGATAATTTATGGAAGATATTAGAATTACTTTAGCTGATGTAAGTAGTGCGGCAGGAACTATGCGCTCGATTAATGCTAGCTTGGATGATACGTTAAATAGTGTATCAAAAATGATGAATGATTTAAGTTCAGTATGGAAGGGAACGGCTGGCGAAGCCATTGTTCAACGTTTCCAAAGGTTTTCGTCAAGATTTATTGATGAGAGTGAGACTATTGAAGAATATGCTAAATTCTTAGACTACACCGTATCTTCATATGATTCACTTGAATCTACTTTGACAAATAACGCATCAAACTTTGATTAGAAAGCTTATTAATTGCCTTGTAGCCTTTTGTATATGTTTTACATGTGCATCCTGCAAGGCAATTAATCCTTATTTAACAAGTGATTATTTAAATGTCTTGGCTATTAAGTCAGGAATAGATATAGATGGCCAAGATAGTTTAAATAGTCTAATTACTTATGGTGTAGTAAGTAAAGATGATATTAAAGAATATTTGGATTATGCTTTTTTAAAAGAAAGTATTTGTAATTTAGTTGAAGATCAAGACTTTTTTAGTAATAAACGTTTGATTAAAAGAAGATTAAAAGATGATAGCTTGATTAGCGAAGATGAAGCTTCATTGGTGATTGATGAAGCAGTAAAGCTTATTAATAATAAAGAATTTAAGAGCGAATATTCTATAAAGGAAAAAGAAGAAGTAAACTACTTAAATGGTTATGCATACAATAATAATTATTTAAATACTGATGGTGATTATAAGATAGGTGATTACTTATTTCTAGAAGATGATGGTTTATATAAAAAAGTGGTAGGTATAAAAGATGGTGAGTATCATTTAGATGATGTTTCGTTTGAGGAAATTATTGAGGAACTACATCTACAAGATAGCTTTGAATTAGATATGGATGAAGCTATTGATATACCAGGAGGAGAGATAGAAGATAGCGCTTATATAAATAATGATCGCGATTTATTGGCTTCTAGGAAAACCAAATCTTTTAAAAGTAAGGGCTATAATATTTCTTACAACTTTTCTAAATCAAGTATTAATGCCCGCATATCCAAAAATACCAATGGAGTTAATATGTTTTTTGATATTGCGGTAAGTGGTATAAAACCAAGTTATAAATGGGATTATAAGGGAGGAAAACTAAATGATGCCTATTTTAAGGTAAGTTATAAAACGGTTGAAGAAATTGGTGTTTCTATAGGTCGATATAAAAATGTTTATTTAGATTTGAAGAATAAGGATGCAAACTCTTTTTTAAGTGCTGTAAAATCGATTACTAGTAAATATGATGATGAAGTGGAAGCTAGTATTAAGATTTGTGAAATAAAGACACCGATTAGTGGCATTCCAACTCTTTATTTTAATATTGATGTATTAGCTAAGATATATACATCAGGTAAAGTAGAAATTGTATTGGCCAATAATAAGGTTAGTGGTTTTGAGATAAAAGATGGCAATATGCGTCTTATAAATGATAATGACCGTGATATTGATTTTAAGATTGGAAGTACTAGTAAGGCGGTTTTAGGCCTAAACTTTAATATTCAGGCGATAGGTAAATATTTAATGGATGTTGAACTTGATGCGGGCGTTAAGGCTAGTGTATCTACGACTTTGCATCTATATGATAGTGAAGGGAATCATAACGTTGTAAGTAGTGATTTGGACTATAGTGCTATAGATGAATTATCTAAAGAAAATAATGATGTTAAGACTTGTGGTGATATATCTTTAAACTGGTTATTGGAGTTTAGAATCAATACTTCAAAGACGCTTTTATATAAATTGGGTTTTTGGTATAAAAAGGAAATTTTAAACGAAAAAAATCAAATATTAGGTAATAAGACCCATATTGAAAACTTTGTATTAGTTGATAAATGTACGCGAAAAGACAAGCTTAAAAAATCCAAGGAAACAACTGTAATTAGTTCTGATAAGATACTGCTTAATAAGTATTCAGTGGTAGTAATAAATGGAAATAGTTATACCATTGAAATAAAAGCGTTACCTAGTGGTTATAGTACAAATGATTTAGTTTATGAAAGTAAAGATAGTAGTGTAGCAAGTGTTAGTGGTGGTGTTGTAAAGGCTAATAAACTTGGAGCTTGCGAGATAGTTGTAAGCACAAGCGATGGCAAGTATAGTACTTCTATTAATATTCTAGTAAGTAGTGGCTAAGATGTTTGTAACAATTAAAGACTATAATAATTTAACCAATATTGATTTAGATAATGTTCCTTCTTATTTGTATAAAGGTATAGAGTTTTATAAAGAAAATGATGTCTATTATATTTCTTTAAGAAAAGGTTTCTATTTTAAGGATAAGGAAAAAGTAAAGAAGTTAGAAATAAAGAAATATATTGTCAAAAACCAGGATGTTTTTAATGATATTGAGATATTGGTTTATAAAAGTGGAAAAGGGATAGATGATTATTGTTTATATGAAAATAGTCCCTTTGTCTTAGCTTGTAGTAATAAGGGCAACATTGTTTGTCATGACCTTTACTTAAAAGAATATTATTTAGCTTATAAAGATCAAAGTTTAATGACAAACTTTGATTTCTTACTTGTAAATGGTCATATTTATAATGGTGAGAAGCTTAAAAATGGTGATGAAGTTAGATGTTATAACTTTCGCTTTATTTATAATGATCAATATCTATATATCAATAATTTTAAAGTTGATATCAAACTAAAAAAGAAATGTTTTGAAGAAAATGTTTATCATTATTCAAATCATAAGCCTATTATTAAAAATCGTTATCTTCAGGAAATTAAACAATTGGATATTAAGGAGATTGATGAATATAAAGAGATTAAACGGATTAAACAAAAGAAGCTAATTTTTCAAATTGGTCCAAGTTTGACAATGACTTTGGCGATGTGTGGCATAGCGGGTATTAATGTTTATAACAATTATCTAAATGGAGCGGATATTAATGATAATTTAGTTTATATTTTAATGCCTGCTAGTATGCTTATAAGTGGCGTATTTTGGCCAATTGTTTCAAGAATTAGTGAGAAATGTCAAAATCTAAGGGAAATTAAAACGAATAAGCAGAAGTATTTAGATTATTTAAATGATTATTCTTTATCTTTAAATAAAGATATTGATGATTATCTTAAGGAATTAGATGGTTATTTCTTTAATGGCGAAATAGATGAAGATAATTTATTTTATATAACTAATAAGAGTAGCCAATTTCTAAATCTTAGTATTGGTTATATTAGTTTAAATAAGGAGATTTCTTTTAATAAACAAGAAGATGATGATATAAAGGAGAAACTTAATGGGATTAGGTATCGTTTAAAGCATATTGAAAACTATCCATACTTTTTAGATTTAAAGAAATATCATAATGTAAGTATTGTTACAAATGATATTACAAAGCTTGTAAAAAGATTTTTGTTAGAACTTTCTAGTAAATATCATTTTGAAGACTTCTATCTTGCCTTATATAGTGAAGAATTAAGTGAATATTCTGATTTCTTTGGCCTTCCACAACTTATATACAATAACAATCGTCTAACCATTAATAAAAGGACAGAGCTTCAAGAATTAGATAATTTAAGACTTGATTTACCATTGGTACTTTTATCTACAGATAGACTTGAATATAACTTTTCTAATGAAAAGATTAGTGTATTAATGTTTGTAGATAAAATGGATGATATATCAAAAAATAGCGAACTAGTTATCGAATATTTAGATAATAGAGGGATCATTTATGGCGATGATAAACTAGAGTTTACCTATAGTTTTTTTGATACAACTTATAAAGAAGAATGCGAACTATTAAGTAAGTATCAAAAAGTTAATTTTTTAAATAAAACTATTAGTTTTAAGGATATCTATCCTAATCTTTCAATAGTTGAAAATTATAATAGGAAACAAGTTGGATTAAGGGCTGATTTTTCAATGGTGGGAAATGAACTATTAAGTTTTGATCTACATGAAAGCAAAAATGGCCCTCATGGTTTAATAGGGGGTTCAACAGGTTCTGGTAAAAGTGAGTTGATTGTATCTTTACTTTTGTCTTTATGTATTAGATATCGACCTGATTATTTAAATATTATTCTAATTGATTATAAGGGTGGTGGTATTGAAGAATCTTTATCTTGCAAAGGAAAAAGACTTCCACATATTATTGCTTCAATCAATAATTTGGAAAATGATATTTTAAAACGTTTGATGGTTTCAATTGATTTTGAATGTAAAAGAAGACAGAAGATGTTTAAAGAATTATCTAATAAGGCAGGTATATCGATTATGAATCTAGATGATTATCTAGAGTGTGATTTAGATAAATATGCCATGGAAAAGATTGCGCACTTGCTTATAGTGGTGGATGAATTTGCGGAACTTAAAAAAGAAAATCCTGCCATTATTAAAGAATTAATATCTTTTTCTAGAATTGGTCGAAGTCTAGGTGTTCATTTAATATTGGCTACTCAAAGGCCAAGTGGGGTTATTGATGATGAAATATGGTCTAATAGCCGTTTTAAGATAGCTTTAAAAGTATTAAGTGAAAAGGATTCAAATGACATAATTAAGACCAAGGATGCCTACTATTTAAATAATCCAGGACAGTTTTATTTACGTTTTGATGATAACTTGGTTAAAGCTGTTAGCTTATATAGTAAATCAGATATAAATAATGCTGAGCCAATTAAGATAGCTTTATTGGATAATACATTAAAGGAAATAAATAAAAAGGTCATTAAGCCTAATAAGGTAACTACTTTCGCAAGTTATGCCGTAAATGAAATTCTAAAGTGTAATATAAATGTTAAACAAATGGAGTTTAAAAGGCCATTAAATAAAACGATTAGTGGGATTAAAAATGAATATAAAATAGATGATTTTATACTTGGCGAAGTAGATGATTATCTAAGGGCTGCTAAATCGGCTTTAAAGGCTAATTTAAATGATAATATCTTTATCTTTTCGACAAGGCTTAACGAAATAAACAATATCTTAAATCATATTAAAAAGGAAACAATTGTTATTGGCAAACAAAGATATGCCAATAAATATATAAGCGATAGTGTGCTTTATGAAGAAGAGTCTGATCTAATATACCTTTTTAAAAAAATGCTTAAATATAACAAACCTATAAGTTT
>CAVCDR010000062.1:0-7161 GCA_963601025.1 Agathobacter sp.
CCACTAGGGAATAATTAAAGATTTTTACCCTTCATGTGCAAATAAGGATTTTATTCTTATTAATATAGTAATAAATATATGGAATGATTAAAGCTAAACAAAAATAAACAAAATGATAATTATCATATCCAAGTATAGAAGAATCTTCAAATAGTGCAGCAAATTGTGGAATGATTATACAAAACATATTTAAGAATAGAATTGTTTCGATATATATTAATAAGCTTTCTATTAAATTTTTTGTATTACTTTCAATAGTGCATTCAATAAGCATCATAAGAGGTAATATAACAATTGAAGAGTAATCAAACATACTACTTTTAAGAATGTCTGTTGCCACATATGTTCTAATAATTCTTCCTAGACAATAGATTATTCCTATTATTAACATAGGAGGGAATTCCTTATTATTTTTTAGATGGATACAAAACTTAATGGTTACCAAAAGTCCAAGTAATAATCTAATCTTAAACATTGGCAATATAGCGTATAGCGTTCCTAGTATTCCCATTGGAATGACAAAGATAAACATCATTATCGCTATTACAAATTTATTGTTAGTTATTTCATCATATTTATTTAATATCCCACTCATCTATTTTTTGATCCCTTTCCCACTATTACTACAAATACTGTTTCAAATAAAATTTTCATATCTAATTTTAATGACCAATTATTAATATAATCATTATCTAGCTTTACAATTTCTTCAAAATTAGATATATCATTTCGTCCACTAATTTGCCAAAGACCTGTAATGCCAGGCTTAATTGATAATCTTGACATATGATGAAAATCATATTTTTCATATTCATCTACCGTAGGAGGACGTGTTCCAACTAAAGACATGTCACCTTTTAAGACATTCAAGAATTGAGGAAATTCATCAAGCGATGTCTTTCTTATAAAACTACCAATACCTTTAATAATTCTTGGATCATTATCTAGTTTAAACATTGGTCCATCCATGATATTGTCTTTCATATACTTACTTTTAATTTCATCAGCGTTTGTATACATAGACCTAAATTTATACATTTTAAACTTCTTACCATTTTTGCCTACTCTTATTTGACTATAGAAGATAGGCCCATTATCGGAAAAGTAGATTATTGGTCCAATTATAATTGTTAGGATTATGGTAAATAATAGACCTACTAATGAGCCTAAGATATCAAATAATCTTTTAATAAATAGGTCTATACTACTGGCAATATGATTGGTGCTAGTAAGAACAGTATAATCAAACAAATCTTGGATATAAGAATTTGTATCATAAGTATCATTTTCGTAGATTACATTATGTATTGTAAGATTCATATCTTTGCACATCTTTAGAGCTTTTAAGTATTTATCATCATTACTATAAAATAGTAGGATTTCATTTACGACATTGTTTAAGACAAATTCATGAAAGTCTTTGATGTTTGTGATATTAGAAATATTATTATGATCACAATCAAAACAGATTACACCACTTATTACATAATTGAGATAAATATCATCATTTACTTTTTTTATAGCTTTCTCAATATCTTTTTTATTCCCGATTATTACTAGATGTTGGCTATCTATTTTTGAATATAGTCTTTTACGATTTAAATGTTTGACAATACTTCTTTGGATAAATACAAAGATAATACCTATTACAAAGAATAATAGTAAGAAAATTCTTGAAAAGGCAAATGATGATTGTGATATAAACATATATATCAATACTAAGAAGGTTAGATATATTACGTATTTAATAGACTCTAATAGTTCTTTGTTATAGGGTCTTTGGATTATTTGCTTATAGGGATCAATTATAATAGCTAATACTATCTGGGCTATTAGGACGTTTATAGCTAGTCTAGAGTAGATATCTAGATATAGGAAAGTAAATTGATGTCTTAATAGATAGGCTAAAACAAATGCTAGAAAGACGGTCAAAACGTCTAGTATTAGATATTTAATACTTTTAAACTTATCGTCGTTGCTTTGATACATAAAAACATTATAACATCCTTATCATTGAAGCTTTAGCAACATATTGTTGTAGCTTGCAAAGTTAAGATTACTATCTACATATGCCAATTCTCTTTTCATTTGGGTATAAATATAGCATAAATGAAAAGAGGTATAACTTATGGCACTTGATAAAAATATTATTAATTTTCTTAATCTTAATAAAATTGTAAAACTAGATAATACTAGATCTTACCGTGAAGGTAACTTGATGTATCTTACTTTTGAAATCATTGATAAAAATGAAGATGCAATCTTATCTTTCGTTTTTGAAAGTGATAGATTTGTTAATACTAAACTATTGAATATTAGAAATATCATTAATGAATCAAAGGATGGACACAACTTTGTTATAGCTACATGTGTATATAAGATGTTGTTGTGGGCGATTAGAAGTAAATGTTATTCAAATTTAAATATTTTTGAGATAAAAGATAAACTTAAAGATGGACATTGTTTCCATGATTTTATGGAATATATATCTGATGATTTGTTTATTCAAGTAGGCAATATTATTAATAATCTTGATTTCTTTTCTTTACAAGAAAAAGAAGGCTATATGAAAAACGCAAATATAATCAATAAATTTGCGAATTATTGGGAAGATGTAATTTTTGATAATGAAAAAAATGGTGATGGTGAAATATTTTCTTGTGTATGTGATTTAGCATTTGTTGGCGATACACCAATAGATGATTATATAGAAGAACTTTTTAATAATGGCTATAAATATATCTTTGATAATGATGAATATGAATCATGGCTTAGGGAAAGCTTTAATGAAGCGCTTTGGAATGTTATCGGAAAATTGAGGAGAGGATGTTAAAAAAGTATGAAACTAGATAAACATATTACAAGGAATATTGATTTGCATGATTTAATAGCCTTAAATCATTCTAGATCATATAGGGATGGTAATTTAATGCATCTAAACTACATAGTAATTGATAAGGTTTGTGAGCCGATTTTTTCGATTGAATTTGATTGTGATAGATACGTAAGTAAAGAAGACATAATGAATATAATTTGTGCTTATCAATTTGGTAAGAAAGATTTGTCATATAAATTGTTCGTGCACGCTAGTAATCGTGATTGGTTTCCAAGACTGGATGTTATGGCGTTATCCAAGAAATTAGATAAGCCTAATATTGCGAAAGATTTTATTGACTATATTGGACTAGAACTTTTTAGACAGATTTCAAGAGATGCTGAAGAATTAGACTTTTTCTCTTTACAAACAAAGGAAGAATATAATGTGCATGCCAAGAAAATTGATGAACTTATGGCTGATACTAAAGGTTTACTTATGCAAAAAGTTAGAGAAAAGAAGTTTGAGGATTTTGGCAGATTAATTAATACAATGTGCGAGGAACATGTTCCTTTAAATGAATACTGGGATGAATATTTAAACTATGAGCTTAATAACGTCCAATGTTTGTGCTGGATACTAGAACTACAATTAGAGCTTGTGCTTAATATTTCAAACGAAGATCCAGAGCTTTTTGAGCAAATGGGGCCGGAACTTGAGAAGCTTGCGGATATGTATATTGAGCCACTTAAGACTAAGGATGAATTAGCTCATTAACATAAGAACATTTATGAAATAAGATATAACAAATTTTATTCCAGAATTATGGTTTATATTTAAAAAATCCATCTGTTACAACTATATCTATTAATCCGTAATTACATGAATACTATTGGTATGAATAATTAGCTATAATAAATAAGTCTAGGCAGTTATTTAGAACTTTGTTTGGCGACAATCCTCCTAAATAACTGTTTAGGCACAATAAAAGCTATGTTTTAAAATAGACCAATATTAAAACAAATTAATGACTACAAAAGAAATTGACTTTATCTAGAGATAAACACCTCATCGACAAATTCATCAAAGCTAGCTATAGCCTTATCTAATTTATTAGCTTGTTTAAGACCGCGATATAAAGCCATTGCCTCAGCTTGGCAATTTGATGATTTTTCAGGATTAAACCAGATATCGCTAAAGGCATTATAGCTATCTAGATTTTCACATAAATCTTTATTTTCTAATAAAGCACTAATGTAAATAAAATCATAAAAGGCTGTTCTAGGTATAAGCGGATACTCTTTTCCATTTAATACAAAAGCTACCAAGTTTCCACTTGTTCTAAGTCTTTTATCTTTCTTTGCGACATTAGATGGAACATCTAATAAATCAAGGTATGGGCCACCTTTTTCAAATTTCTTCGAAGATTGAAAGATACATTCAACAGTTTTACCATCTTTATTCTTTAGATTAAAAGCACTTAGTTTTACACCAAGTTCATTATTTGCTGCCGAAGATACTTCGAAAGGATCTTCAGTTGCGTCTGTTTTAATCTTATACATATCATTTACTTCTTTAATAGCCAATTCTGGTTTGTATAACCAGCCTTTTGGAAAAGTGGTATCAATAGATACTTTTTTAAAATAAGGTTTAGATAATTTAGTTTCAAATACAATTCTATTTGCCATAATAATAAGTCCTCTTTTCTTTTTTTACACTATCTTTATACAATTTTTAAAACCTAATAATTAGGGTACAAAACTATTAATAAAATACCTTATTAAATACCTTAAATAGTCGGTATGATGATGGAGTGTTGAAAAGGAGAAAATATTATGAACGAAATGATTAAATTTAGTGGCATGGTTAAACAATATAATGGTGAATTCAAGAACACTTGCATTAGTACTTATGATAAGGTAGAGAATGCTTATCCAGATAAATATAATAAGAATTTAAATAATTGTCTTGTCTTTGGTAAAGACTTACCTAAAGCCAGTGGTTTAAAGGTTGTGGTTACTTGCGACTTGGTAAAGGGCAAGTCTGGTAAACAACATTTAACGTGCAATGATTGGCATTTCTTATGGCCAACTTCTATTAAGAATATTAGGGCCTTATTTATTGAAACCTTAGTTAATACTTCTTTAATTTCAACTGATAAATTAGATAATCTATTAAAGACTCATGAAAATGATTTTATGAAGGCTTTTAAGGATGTCAATTTAACTTCTTTAGTATCGGTATTTTGTCCTAAGGGCAGCAATGAAAAGTTTGTTAATGAAATGAAAAATAGTTTAAACAAGCTAAATAAAATCTATAACTATGATCTTGATTTAAGATGTGAAAGAAGCGGTATTTCAAAGGCTACTGTGTCTACAATTTTAAATTACTATCGTATTGATAGACTTGATAAATTAAATAATCCATACGATTGTATGTCTACTTGTAGATTAAGTTTTGATATGTGCGGTAGAATCGCTAGAATCATTGGCAAGAAGGATATAAACGGTTGTATCTTAGCTTGTACTAAGAATATTTTAGCTAATATTGGTGAAAAGAGTAAGCACCTATATTTTGATTATGAATCAATTGGCATTAAGGTTATTAAGAAAATAAATGATGGTGTAACTTTTGAAATGTTTGATAAAGTTATTGAAAATAATGTAAAGAAAGAAGAATCTCCTTTTTATGTAAGCAATTATGAAGGCAAGAAGATTATCATGTTTAAAAAGGATATGCAAAACGAAGTTGATGCGGCTAGAAAATTAAATTCTTTAATCAATAATGCCAATAGTGCTAGAGTTAATGAAGAGATTTCAGCTTTAGTAGCTAATCTAAATAATCATGGCTATACTTTTGCTAGTGAACAACTGAAGGCCATTAAAACTTCTTTACAAAATAGAGTTTCTATTATTACAGGTGGCCCTGGTACAGGTAAGACTACGGTTATTAAAGGTATTATCGATGTTTATAGAACTATTAGTTCTTTGCCTATTACTTGTATGGCTCCTACAGGTAAGGCTGCAAGCAGAATGAGAGAAGAGACTGGTATTGAGGCTAGTACTATTCATAGTGCCATTAAGATGATTCCTGGTGAAGAAAGCGAATTAAAGAGAATAGATAGAGGCTTGGTGATTGTTGATGAATGTTCAATGATTGATCAAGATACTTTTACCAAGATGCTTAAGATGATTTCTAATGGCTCTACTTTAATATTACTTGGCGATGTTAATCAATTGCCTTCTGTTGGAAGAGGCAATGTTTTAAATGAACTTATCAAGTCTAATATGATTATGACTAGTACTTTAACGGCTGTTAAAAGACAAGAGGAGACTTCTTCAATTATTGAGAATTCTAATAGAATTTTAGATGAAAATGATGACTTACTTTTTGATGAGAACTGTCATCTTTTAAATATGAAAGACAACGATACTGATAAGCTAGTTAAGCTATATTTAGATAATGTTAAAAAGTATGGCGAAGATGATGTTATGGCACTTTGTCCACTTAGAAATGAGGGCGCAAGAAAGTTTAAGATGGTTTCTAGCAAACTTAATCTTTTACTTAGAGATGCCATCAATCCATTAAAAGAAGGTTTAGATACTATAAAGGTAGCTACTAAAGATGGCGAAATTGCTTTTAGAGCAGGGGATAGAGTTATGTCTTGGAAGAACATGGATGATGTTTTAAATGGTGATGTTGGTAAAATTGTCAAAATAGAACACGATGCAGCTTTCATTAATTGGGAAAATGGGGTTTCTTGTGCATATAATAAAGAAGAAATGAGCAATCTAACACTTGCCTATAGTATGAGTGTTCATAAATCACAAGGTAGTGAATATAAGTGTATAATCATGCCTTTCTTGTCGGAACAAAATTGTGCTTTATTTAATCGTAATCTTATTTATACTGGTTTAACTAGAGCTAAACAAGAATGCTTTTTTGTGGGCGATGATATGGCAATTAGTAAGGCAATTAAAACTTATGATACAAGTGTTAGAAATTCTTTATTAAGTCATAGATTAAAAACAAATATGATGTAAGGGGACTATTATGGAAGAAAAAAGAATACTGTTGTTGTCGCTTGGAAAGGGTAAGATTGAAAATCTTAAGGATGCTAAAACACAAGATATTGTTTATAAGGGATTAAATGTCTATCGTAAAACGGCTTATCAATATATAGATGGTCAAGCGATTGAAGCTATAAATAGTAAGTCTAAAGAATCCTTATCTTTTCTAAAGTATTCTCGATATTCTTCAGGTATAGTAAAGGCCATATGACGATGTTTTGCATCTATGCACATTACTTCAGCTTTAGTAGCTAACACCTTTTGAAGTTTTATACC
>CAVCDR010000063.1:0-31362 GCA_963601025.1 Agathobacter sp.
GTATAAACAAGGTTATGTATATGAATTAATGGATAATGGAGGTCCAACTAATAACACGGAAAGTTATTTTAAAGAAGCTATAGAAGAAATGATGCGCGCTAGAACATTATGTGCTAAAGCTAATAGTGTGTTGCCTAACGATTCTTCTTATGTTAAATATCTTGAAGAACTATTTGATAGAAAACTTGATGATGTACGTATTCTTACACCATTTATTTGTGACTTCGGAAATAGAGTTTCATTTGGCAAGAATGTATTTATAAACCATTCAGCTATTCTATCAGCATCTGGTGGCATTAAATTTGAAGACAATGTAATGGTGGCTCCTGGAGTTAAAATCGCAACTATCAATCATGATATGTATGATAGACATAAAACTTATTCTTATGGCAAAGTTATTATTAAGAAAAATGCTTGGATTGGTATGAATGTAACAATATGTCCAGGTGTAACAATCGGAAGATACGCAGTAGTAGGAGCTGGTGCCGTTGTAACAAAAGATGTGCCAGATTATGGTGTAGCTATTGGAGTACCAGCTAAAACTATTAAATATTTAGATCCTAAACTAATAAAAGATTGATTTACACAATCAAGAATTATAAGAATATTGTAAATAGGACTACTAAATGTTTGAAAATAATCGTTTTATTTCTTAAAATAATTAATTATTGTTAAAGGGGATTCGATGTCAAACAAAGATGCAAATGAAAGCTATATTGTAGATATTCTTAAAAATTCTAATATCGAAGATGAGGAAATTAGAAGAGTTTTAGAAGAAAAACATGATAGCGAACAATTTCTGAAATTAATTGCACCTAAATATATGGGCGTATATATCGTAGACAGAAGAACTGATTTATTCAAGGATATTTTAGGACCTGGCTACTTTAGAAAAATGGTTAAAGATAAAAGCGGTAAGTACTTGGATGCTTTAAGAGTATATTGTGATCAATTGGTTATTAAAGAAGATCAATTTAAATTTGATTCTTTATTTGCTTATGATTCTTTATACGAATATATTAATCAAGGTAATACTTATGAAATCACTTATAAGAAAAACGATGGAGTCAATGTAAGACTACAAGTTTCTTCATATTCAGATGTTGAAAAAGAAAAAGATATTTCTATTTGGGTATATATCAATGATGATTTAGATGAAAGAAATAGACGCCTAGAAAGACAAAGAAAAGCCATTTTTGGTTTAGCTAGTGAATACTCTAGTGTGTGGCTTATTGATAGTAAGACGCTTGTTGGTACCATTATTCAAACAATAGAAGATGCCCAAGCATTAGAAGACGGCTTTATTGAACATGATGGATCTTATAACTATTCTAGTAAGATAGAAGGCTATGGCCAAAGATATGTTTGTGATGAATCTAGAAAAGAATTTATTGAAAAGACAAAGATTGATAATGTCTTAAAAGAACTAAAGGAAAATAATACTTATAAAGTTGTATATAAGAGATTTTGTGATGGTAAAGAAGAATATTACCAAGTAGACTTTTCTACAGCTGGTGATATTTCTAATAGCTTTGTCATGGCCTTTAAGAACGTTAATGATGTAGTATTAGCTGAAAAAGAAAAGAATGAAGCCTTACAAATGGCTTTAATGTCGGCAGAACACGCCAATGAAGCTAAAACTAAATTCTTAAATAGTATCTCTCATGATATTAGAACCCCAATGAATGCCATCATTGGTTTTACCGCTTTGGCAAGAAGAGACATTAAAAATGAAGATAAGGTAAAAGATTATCTAAAGAAAATTACTACTTCAAGTAATCACTTATTATCTTTAATAAACGATGTTTTAGATATGAGCAGAATTGAAAGTGGAAAGGTTAAAATCGAAGAAAAGGAAGTGCATCTTCCTGATGTTTTCCATGATATTAGAACAATTATGCAACCAGATGTAGCATCTAAGGGCATTGATTTATTCTTTGATACATTAGGTGTTGTTAATGAAGATGTAATATGTGATAGATTACGTTTGAATCAAGTAATGATTAATCTATTAAACAATGCCATCAAGTTTACACCAAATGGCGGCACGGTTTCTGTACGCTTAATTCAAAAACCAACAAAACATAAGGGCTTTGCCATTTATGAAATTCATGTAAAAGATAATGGTATAGGTATGTCAGAAGAATTCCAAAAGCATGTTTTTGATGCCTTCGCAAGAGAAGAAACTTCAACAGTAAGCCAAATTCAAGGTTCAGGGCTTGGTATGGCAATTACTAAAAATATTATTAATTTAATGAATGGCTCTATTGAAGTTAAAAGTAAACCAAATGCAGGAACAGAATTTGTGGTTACTTTTGAATTTAGATTAAACAGTAATCCTGTTGTTTATGAAAAAATAGAAGAACTACAAAATGTTAGAGCACTTGTGGTGGATGATGATATGAACTCTTGTTGCTCAATAAGCGAAATGCTAAGTGATATTGGGCTTAGAAGCGACTGGACAACAAGTGGCAAGGAAGCTGTTGTAAGAACGAAATTTGCATTAAGTAGAAATGATAGCTTTGGGGTATATGTCATTGACTGGAGTATGCCTAAAATGAATGGTCTAGAGACAGTTAGACAAATTAGAAAGATAATTGGTGATGAAACACCAATTATAATTATGACAGCCTACGATTATGCAGATATAGAAGAAGAAGCTTATAAAACAGGTGTATCAGCCTTCTGTTCTAAACCTATTTTCATGTCAGAACTTAGAGATGTTTTATCTAAACCATTTAGAGTTAAACAAGAAAAGAAAAACAAGGAAGACGACTATAGCTGTCTTGCTGGTAAGAAAGTATTACTTGTTGAAGACAATAAATTAAATCAAGAAGTTGCGATTGAACTTTTAAAAGATACAGGCCTTGTGGTTGATGTGTGTGATGATGGCGATATTGCTGTAGCTAAAATGCGTTATGCCAAAGTTAAAGAATACGATTGCATTCTAATGGATATTCAAATGCCTAGAATGGATGGCTTTACTGCTACAAGAGAAATTAGAACATTATCTAATGCCTCTATTGCTAATACACCAATTATCGCATTAACTGCTGATGCCTTTACAGAAACTAAAAAGGTTGCTATTGAAGCAGGCATGAACGGCCATGTCAGCAAGCCTTTAAATGTTAAAGAAGTATTAAAGACTATAAAGAGCGTATTGTATTAATCATCTGGAATAAATCTAGGTGATTTTTATTGTATGATGAAGATATGAAAATAAAACAACAAACAAAGATTAATAAATTCTTGATAGATTATTTAGGTAACGAAAAGGGTAAGACTGTTTTTGATAAACAAGAAGGAATATTAAATGCAATTATTTCTAATACTAAAAATAAGACAAAGAATCAAATAAAGACACTTAAGCAAACTATCTATCCTAGAATCGCTTTATATAAAGCTTTAATGGAATTGGGCTATACAAACGCAACTGAAATAGTAAGAAAATACATGATTGATGTGATTGCTAAAGAAAAGCATGAATCAACATCAAGAATGGAAAAAGTTCCTGGCTTTTATCATATCTATAGTAATATCTTTTTAAAGATAATGAAGACTACCGACTTACAAGTAAGCGAAACGCTAAAAGGTAAAGGCTATTATGATGTAACTATCAAGAAATGTCTATGGCATGATGCTTGTGTAGAAAATGATTGCGCTGATTTATGTAAGCTATTTTGCGATGTTGATGATGTTACTTATGGTGGCCTTAAGAAGATTGGTTTTTCTAGAACCAAGACTCTTGGCTATGGTGGTGATTGTTGTGATTTTCACTTCTATCAAAAATTTAAACTATATGATGACTTTGGCAATTCTATTGATGATTAACTAATTTATGATCATCATCTATTTCAATGATTTCATCAGCAACCTTATTGGCAAAATCAATATCATGAGTAGAAATTATCATTGTCTTATTACTTTTTTTAATTTCTAATAAAAGATTTAATAAGAAATCCTTAGATCTTTTATCTAAAGAAGCAATTGGCTCATCCAATACTAAAACATCAGGATTAATAGATAGTATGCATGCCAAAGATACTTTTCTTTTTTCACCGCCTGATAATTCATAAGGGCTTCTATCTCTTAGCTTTTCGATATCTAATAGTTTCAAAATATCTTCTACTCTTTTTTCTACTTCATGCTTAGATAAGCCCATTTGACTTGGCCCAAAGGCCACTTCTTCATATACGTTACTACAAAATAATTGGGCATCAGCGTTTTGAAAGATAAAACCAATCTTTTGATGAAAAGTTTTACTATTTAAACTATTATCAAGATATTTCTTGTCAATACAAACATCATCTAAATAATAGTAACCACTATCTGGATAAATTAATCCATTGATGATTTTAAGTAGGGTACTTTTACCGCAACCATTATTGCCCATAATAACTAGGCACTTTCCATCTTTAATATCTAGATTAATATCCTTTAAAGCGGGTATGTTGTTATAAGAATAAGAAATATTTTTTAACTTAATCATAAGACCTCGAAAACGATAACTTCTAATATCGTTAATACTATAAACAAATAATCATATATTGTTAAAGAATTTGCTTTATATTTTGGATATTCACCAACAAAACCACGACACTTCATTGCATCTAACATTTCTTTTGATTCGTATTTTCCTTTTATAAAAACACTACCAACAATATTTGTAACAGTACTTTCTTTCTTATTTATTTTACCAATTGTGCGACACTTTAAACTATATAATAGTTCTTCACTTGATTTAGAAAATATCACAATATACTTAATTGTCATATCAATGATATAAATAAATAAATTAGATATTCTGTAGTTTCTAAAAGCCGAACATACATCACTAGTCATATAGATTGAATTAAATAAGGCGATAAGGGTTGTTGAAATAAAGACTTTGATATTTATATTTATAAAAGTGCTTATATAGCCCATAAATAAAGACGGAATTAGGATAATTATTGATACAATTAAAGCCTTAAAAGACTTATTTAAGACATTAACTATAACTTCTGCTTTATACAATGCCAATCTAATTACTAATAAAGACAATACTAAATAAACATATAGAAGATTATTGCTTAAGGAGATAGTTAAGATAGTAATAAAAATAAACAATAAAAAGATGGCTGGATTTATTTTTCTGCTTGTTAGTGTTTTATAATCAAAACGCTTTAGCGAGGAACTTATATTTAAAAGAGTTCTATCAATAAAGATAGAACTGTCTTTAACGGGAATATATTCTTGTTTCTCATTTAACCATTCCGGCAACATTAAACGCTCTTCTTTTTATTTGCGAACAATTTGAAAATGATAATCAAAACACCAACTCCAATAATGGCGCTTAGATAATAGCCCAGCACACTAGATAAACCACTTATTGAATAATCAGGGAATAAAGACTCTAAAGAAAAACCATTTAATATGCCATTTGGAACATATCCTAACATCTCACTTAATTCTTCATTTCCCCATTCACCCCAAGCTGTGCCACTAGCTAATAGTCCAATTGGAACTAGTGCTATTAAAGCAAGTAATAAGTAGTATAAAGGTTTTTTGGTGCTATTAATATTTGAATCATTTATAAGTTCGGGCTCGGTTTTTAAAACATAAGCTAAAACACCGCTTGTAAAGATAGCTTCAATAAAGCCAAACACCAATAGGTGTCCTAACATCATTGAAGGAATTGAAACATTTAAACCATATGGACAATATAGAGGATTGCCTAAACTATCTTTAAATAAATATGGTTGTATACCAAATTCGATTGCTGCAAATAAAGCTGCTACATTTAAGCCTATATAGGAAGCGATTGCAGCACTTATTATCTTCTTTTTATTAGATGCATTATTCTTAATTAGAGAATTATAAATAAAATAACTTAAATAGGGGATGATAAAGGCCATATTAAAGCAATTAGCCCCAAAAGATAAAATACCTCCATCACCAAATAAAACAGCTTGTAAGAGTAAGGCTGCCGACATACATAAGACTGCTGCGTTAGGGCCAAGTAAGATTGCCAATAAAGCGGCGCCAGTGGCATGACCTGTTGTACCGCCAACCATTGGCACATTAAACATCATAGCCACAAAGCTAAAAGCTGCACCTACACCTAATAAAGGAAGCTTTTCCTTTGAAACTTCTTGTTTTACTTTCTTTGTTGCATGCGCCCATACTGGCACCATGGCAACAGCCAATACACCACAAGTAGATGGCGATAAATAATTCTCTGGAATATGCATAATTCAATACCTCTATAAAATTATATTTATCTAGCTAAGCTAATATAAGCCCCACGGGGGATAATCATGCTTTATCAAATTGGGCTAAATTGTTTTCTTTGGTGTATAATCATTATAGTTAGCACTTGCTAACCATTGATTATGAATAAAAAAGTTTGGGATATATACGCACCTATATATGAAAAGGCGATGCGTATGGACAAAAAGTATTATGAATATATGTATCAAAGAATTCCTACGCAAATCAAGGGCAAGGAAGTTTTAGAGATCGCAACTGGGCCTGGTCTTTTGGCAAAACATGTTGCACGTTTTTCTAAGAAAATGATTGCGACCGATTATTCAGATGGCATGATCAAAGAAGCTAAAAAGGGTAAATATCCTAATAACTTATTTTTCGAAGTGGCTGATGCGACAAATCTTCCTTATAAAGATAATTCATTTGATGTCGTGATAATCGCTAATGCCTTACATGTAATGGCAAATCCTAATAAGGCCTTGCAAGAAATTGATAGAGTACTTAAAAAAGATGGAATTATGATTGCGCCTAATTTTGTTGGGCATAATAATGGTACTATAAGCAAAATTTGGAGTAAGATCTTAAAACTAGCTGGTATCAAATTTGAACATCAATGGACTCCTGATGAATATGTTGATTGGTTAGATAAACATGGCTGGGCAGTCGTTTATTCTAAACTTATGCCATCAAGGATTTCGCTTTTATATACAGAATGTGTTAGAAAAGAGGAACTATGATATTTAAAACATATGGAAATAGAAATAATCCGGCAATATTGTTCTTCCATGCCATGGGTGTAGTAGGAAAAAGTAGTGAACCGATTATTAAATACTTAAAAGATGATTATTATTGTATAACACCAACTTCAACGGTTTATTGTAAGAAACAAAAATATATAAGTAAAGAAGATGAAATTAGACAAGTTGAAGAGTTTTTAAAAAATGAAAAGATAGATACATTAGAACTTGTTGTAGCATCTTCCATTGGAGTTGATTTAGCAGTTGCCTTTTTATCTAAGACAAAAATAAATATTAAACATGTGTTTTTAGATGGTGGCCAATTTGCCCAAATTAAAAAGAGTGTAAGACATATTATGACACCATTTTTATATTTGGCAATTAAAAGCTTATATTGGTCAAAAGGCGGCACCTTAAAAAAGATAATGTGGTGCGATAAAGATTCTATAAAACCATATTTTATTGAAGCTGGAAAAAAGCTAACTTATGGTAATTTACATCGTCAATTAAACGATAGCTTACAAGATAAGCCTTTTCCTGATTTATCAAAAGCTATACAAGAACGCACTTATTTTGAATTCGGTAATATTGAAGACCATTTTAAATATCGTGATAATGTAATTCAGGCTTATCCATACGGCAACTATCCGATATTTGATGACTATAATCATATGCAATATCAAATAGAAGATCCAAAAGGTTTTGCGGAAATGCTTAAAACAATTATTCAAGAGAATAAGATGCCAAAGTTATCTTTTCTAAGGGAACAATAATTAACTTTTGACAAAGTTATATTTTAATAAATGGCTGTTTAAAGACAGCTTTTAGTTTGCAAGGGCTAACTGATTGGTTATAATATTTAAGTCACTTAAAAATGATGGAGGTAACCCTTGAATATAGAAAAGAAAAGATTAAAGGAACAAATGGTTGTGGAAGAGATGATACGACTATATTGTAAACATAATCATCATGCAGATGACTTATGTCCTGAATGTAAGGAACTTGCAGAATACGCAAAACTACGTAGTGAAAAATGTCCTTTTATGAAAGAAAAAACATTTTGTGTTAATTGTAAGGTGCATTGTTATAAACCGGAAATGCGTGAAAAAATTAGAACTGTAATGCGTTATTCTGGCCCTAGGATGATTATTTATCATCCTATGCTTGCGATGTGGCATTTAATAACTAGTAAACAAGAAAAAAGGAGACAAAAGGCTAATGATAAAGACAAGACTAATTAAATTATTAGATCATTCTAAGAAATATATTATCTATACCATATTATTTCAATGGCTTAATTTAATTAGCCAAGTAGTAATGATTTTTACTTTGTCTGATTTAATTGAAAATTTATATTATGAAACATTAAATTACGAATTAATTAAGGTGGCAATTATTAAATTTGCGATTGTAATTATTGTTAAGTATTTATGTGATAAAGCTATTACAAGATCTACATATCTAGCTAGTAGTGATGTAAAAAGAATATTAAGAGAAAAGATTTATGAGAAGATGTTAAGACTTGGCTCTTCTTATAATGAAAAAGTTGCTACAAGTGAAATAGTACAAGTATCAACAGAAGGTATTGAACAACTAGAAACTTATTTTGGTAAATACTTGCCACAACTTTTTTATAGTTTACTTGCACCAATTACTTTATTTATTATCTTAAAAAGAATAAGCTTTAAAGCTAGTATTGTACTTTTAATATGCGTGCCATTAATTCCTATTTCTATTGTGGTGGTACAAAAGATAGCTAAAAAATTACTAAACAAATACTGGAGCATTTATACTGGCCTTGGTGATTCTTTCTTGGAAAATCTACAGGGTCTAACCACTTTAAAAGTCTATCAAGCTGATGAAAAGAAGGCTGAAGAAATGGATGAGGAGTCACAAGAATTTAGACGCATTACTATGAAAGTATTAACGATGCAACTTAATTCTACAAGCGTAATGGATATTGTAGCTTATGGTGGAGCTGCTGTTGGCATGCTTACAACAATATTGGAATATTCTAAAGGTGATATTTCAATAAGTGGAGCATTATGTATTATTCTTTTAGCTAGTGAATTCTTCTTACCGCTTAGACTACTTGGATCATATTTTCACATTGCCATGAATGGTATGGCGGCTAGTGATAAGATTTTTAAAATACTTGATTTAGATGAAAATGAAGTCAAAGATATGGCATTAGAAGATAAACCAATGAATATTAGTTTTAATAATGTACATTTCTCATATGATGAAAGTAGAGAGATATTAAAAGGAATTAGTTTAAATATGCCTTCAAATAGTTTTGTGTCTTTGGTTGGCGAATCAGGCTGTGGTAAAAGTACTATCGCTGCTATTTTAAGTGGTAAAAATAAAAACTATAGTGGTGAAATATTGATTGATAATAAGCCTTTAAAAGATATTAATGAAGAAAGCTTATTAAAACATGTCTTACTTGTTAAACATAATAGTTATTTATTTAAGGGCACGGTTGAAGATAATCTAAAGATGGCTAAAGAAGATGCTACAAGACAAGAAATGGAAGCTGTACTTAAGAAAGTTAACTTATTGGATTTCTTAAATACACAAGATGGACTAAATACTAAACTACTTGAAAAGGCTAGTAACCTATCTGGAGGTCAGGCTCAAAGATTAGTACTTGCTAGAGCGTTACTTAAAGAAAATGTTTCTATTTATATTTTTGATGAAGCTACATCAAACATTGATATTGAAAGCGAAGAAATAATTATGCAAGTAATTAAAGGCTTAGCTAAAGAAAAGACAGTATTATTAATATCACATCGTTTAGCCAATGTTGTTTCTAGTGATACTATCTATTTCTTAAAAGACGGAAGAATTACGGAATCTGGTAAACACGATGAATTAATTAAACAAAATGGTGATTATGCAACTATTTATAATAGTCAAATTGCTTTAGAAAACTATGGAAAGGAGGTTAACCATGAATAAAAGAAGAAGCGCTATATCAATAATGACTAGCCTAATAGTCCTAGTTAAGCCTCTTATTTTAATTATGTTAGCCGCTATCATACTAGGTACTATTGGCTATTTATGTGCTATCTTTTTAACAATTCTTGCAAGTACAGCTTTATGCGCTATGATAAATGGTGATACTACAAATGTTCATACAATTCTTACAGTAATGGTAGTTATTGCGGTTTTAAGAGGTGTATTACACTATATTGAACAATATTGTAATCACTTTATTGCCTTTAAATTATTAGCGATTATTCGTCATAAAGTGTTTGCTGCGCTTAGAAAGCTATGTCCAGCTAAATTAGATGGCCAAGATAAGGGGAATTTAATATCTATTATTACAACTGATATTGAATTACTTGAAGTATTCTATGCGCATACAATATCACCAATCGCCATTGCAATCTTAACTTCACTAATTATGGTTGTATTTATAGGAAACTTTAATATCTATTGTGGCTTATTAGCTTTGTCTGCTTATATCGTTGTTGGTGTTTTAATTCCTTTATACAATGGCAAAAAGGGAAGTGATATAGGCCTAAAATATCGTAATGAATTTGGTAATCTAAATAGTTTTGTTTTAGATTCTTTAAGAGGACTAGATGAAACTATCCAATATAATTGTGGCAATAAAAGAGAAAAAGAAATAAGTAACCTATCTAAAAACTTATCCAATATTCAAGAAAAGTTAAGTAAGGCTGAAGGAAGCCAAAGATCATTTACTAATTTATTTATTATGCTTAGTTCTTTAGGTATGTTTACATTAAGCATTTGCTTATATCAAAAAAGCTTAATGGATTTTAATAACGTAATTATTTGCACGGTAGCTATGATGTCTTCGTTTGGTCCAACTGTTGCCTTAGCTAGTTTATCGAATAATTTAAATCAAACGCTTGCTAGTGGCGAAAGAGTATTATCACTACTAGAAGAAAAACCAATGGTCGAAGAAAATAATGGTGATTATACAAGAAACGAATCATTTGCTGGAGCGAGCATCAATAACGTAAGCTTTAGCTATGATGATGAGCTTATACTTGGTGATTATTCAATTGAATTTAAGCCAGGTAAGATTAGCGGTATACATGGAGCTAGTGGGTCTGGCAAATCAACATTGTTAAAACTATTAATGCGTTTTTATGATGTGGATAAGGGAAATGTATTGATAGATAAAGAAGATGTAAAAACAATGCCTACTAAAAAGCTAAGAGATTTAGAAAGCTATGTTAGTCAAGAAACACAATTATTTCATGATTCTATCGCTAATAATGTAGGTCTAGCTAAAAAAGATGCAACGCTTGATGAGATAAAAGAGGCTTGTAAAAAAGCTTCAATTCATGATTTTATTATGAGTCTACCAAATGGTTATGACACTAAGATTGCTGAACTAGGTGATAGTTTATCGGGTGGCGAGAAACAAAGAATTGGTATTGCTAGAGCGTTCTTGCATGATTCTAATTTAATATTACTCGATGAACCAACAAGTAACCTTGATTCATTAAATGAGGGTATTATTTTAAAATCATTAAAAGAAGAGACTAAAGATAAGACGATTATTCTTGTTTCACATAGGAGTTCAACAATGAACGTATGTGATGTTGTTTATAGGATGAAAGAAGGAAGATTATCATAATTTAGTTGTAAAATATAGACATAAAGGATTCTATAATATGCTTACAAATATTTCGAAAGAAAAAATTAGATCAACTGTAAATGAGTTATCTTTTAAAGATGACGCTGGTGTAATTGGTGCTTTTTGTGAGAATGATTTTCCAATCTATTGTGCTAATGAGAAAATGGCCTCTATGTTAGGCTATGATAATGTAGATGATTTAATAAAAGGCATTGATGGAAAAGTTATCAATACTATCTATAAAGAAGATTTTAAGCAAGTTTTAAATGACTTGAATAATGGCAATTTCTATGAAGGTTTTGTCTATAAAACTTCATATCGTATGTCTAAAAAAGATGGTACTTTGCTTTGGATTATTGATGAAGGCAAAGTAATTAAGAATGAAGATGGCCGTTTAGCTATTGTTAGTATATGTAACAATATGACGGATTTTATTAAGCATCATGAAGAACTTGAACGCTTAAATAATTTATCAAATTCTACTATTAAAAATATGCCTGGAGGCTATCATCAATGTTCATGCAAAGATGGCCTTCCTTTTATCCATTTAAGCAAACGTTTTTTAAGCATACTTGGTTTTAGTAAAGAAGAAATCAAGAAACAATTTGATAATAAACTTATCAATATGCTTTATGAAGATGATAAGAAAACAGTTAAAGAGTACGCCAAGCGCATTAAAGAAAAAAGCGATATTAATGATGTGGATATTATCTTTCGTATAAAGAGTAAAAACGGTTATATTTGGGTAAGTGATACAGCTTCAATCGTTAAAACTAATAATGAAATTTTTTATCATGGAACCATTACTGATATTAGTGGCTTTGTAAAAGAAAATAATCTTCAAAAGAATAAATTAAACGACACTTATTTAGCTTTAGAAGAAATGAAAGATATTATTTCTTCTTCTAAAATGGGGACTTGGAGTATTACTTTGCTAAATAATGGCACTTGTAAACTTAGAGCTGATGAAAGAATGCGCGAACTTTTAGGCTTAAATGGCGATTTAAGCGAAGAAGAAATGTATACTGCTTGGTATGACAATATTTGCGATGAAGCTTTGCCATCAGTTTTAGATTCGGTAGATAAAATGAAAAAGGGTCTAAATGATGAAAATACATATTTATGGAACCATCCTGTATTAGGAAAAAGATATGTAAGATGTGGTGGTGTAGGTCATGCGATTGAAAATGGCTATATCTTAAGAGGCTATCACTACGATGTTGATGATATGGTAAAAGAAGATCTTCTTCAGCATAAGTTATTAAAAAATGCTTTAGTTAGTGAAAAGAAACATAGTGAAATAATTGATACTTTAGCCACGCTTTATAAAACAACTTATCTAATTGATGTAAAAACGCATACTTATGAAGTTGTAAAAGGTTTTAATGATAAGGTGGAGGATGGTAAAACAGGTAACTTTGATAAAACTGTTGATAATGCGATTAAAAAATCGGTTGTCGAAGATATGAAAGATTCTGTAAGAAGATTTCTATATCTAGATACTTTAAACGAAAGATTAAGTGATGTTGACACCATCATTGGCGAACACTTAGATGTTGATGGCAATTGGTACGAATCACGTTTTATTGTCAAAAATAGAGACCAAAAAGGCAACGTTTTAAAAGTGTTATATGTTTCTAGAGATATCACCAAAGAAAAGAAACATGAACTTGATTTGCAAAGACAATTAAAGATTGCGGCTATTGAAGCTAAAAAAGCTAATATTTCTAAAACTGATTTCTTAAGGAGAATGTCTCATGATATTAGAACGCCATTAAATGGTATTATTGGTATCCTTACACTTTCTGAAAAGTTTAAAGATGATCCTTTAAAAAGAGAAGAATTTAAGGATAAGATGCTTCAATCGGCTAATTACTTATTAGAACTAGTAAATGATGTATTAGATATTAGTAAACTTGAATCAGGTACAATGGTTCTGGATAATAAACCATTCCATTTAGATAATGTCTTTACAAGAATTATTTCGACTGTTGAAGTGAATGCTAAGGAACATAATATTCATTTTAAAGGTGGTATTAACGGTTCTAATATTGTCCATCATTGGTTAATTGGCAGCGAAATACATTTAAATAGAGTCTTAATGAATCTAGCTTCTAATGCTATTAAATACAACAAAGAAAATGGCTATGTAGGAATGTATTGCAATGAGGTAAGTAGCGATGGAAACTACGCCTTATTTGAATTTATTTGTGAAGATAGTGGACTTGGCATGTCGAAAGAATTTATCAAACATGCCTTTGAACCGTTTACGCAAGAAAATAAAGAAACAACGACCGGCTTTTCAGGCTCAGGACTTGGTTTATCAATTGTTAAAGATATAGTAGAGAAGATGTCTGGTACTATAAGTCTTACTAGTGAAGAAAATAAAGGCACTAAATTTGTGGTTAGAATACCATTTAAGATTGATAAGGAACCTTGTTTTACAAAAGAAAGTATCAAGCAACAAGATATAAACATCAAAGGTTTAAAAGCTTTGTTAGTTGAAGATAATGGCCTAAATATGGAAATTGCTAAGATGGTTCTTGAAAATGAGGGCTTAGTTATTACCTGCGCTAAAAACGGTAAAGAAGCTTTAAATATTGTTAAAGAGAATAAAGATGACTTTGATTTAATTTTTATGGATGTGATGATGCCTGTGATGGATGGTATTACAGCTAGTAAAAAGATTAGAGAACTAGGTGTTAAAGTACCAATTATCGCTATGACAGCTAATGCTTTTATGGATGATAAGAAAGCTTGTTTAGATGCTGGCATGGATGCACATATTGCTAAGCCATTAGATATTAAACTAATTGATAAAACGATAAAAGGACTATTAAATAAAACTAGATAAGCATTGCTTATCTAGTTTTGGTAATGAATATTATTTTCTTGAAGTAATGGATATTTAATTAGTTTATTACTATTGATATCTTCTTTATTTAAACTAATGGCAGAAATTTGAAAGTTATCATAAGTCTTATAGTAATAGATATTTTCACTTGTAGACATACAAGAAGAATAGATAGTTATTTCATACTTATTTTCACTTACTTCACAACAGCCTCTTTGTTGTTCGACGGATGTTAATAAATGAAAGAACTGTGCTACACTAGCTTTTTCGTCATCTTTGCTTAAAGAATGAGCTTTTGTAAAAGTGGCTCTTACAAACCTTGACATTGAAGATAAATCACCAGGTAAGCCTAAAGCCCCCATACCTCTAGAATAATTGTCTAATTTAACATCCTTATTTAAAGTGTTAACTGGTTGTTTTTCACTTAAATGTTGATAGTTATTTAAATTAAACATCTGCATATAGAATGGTGGATTGTTAGTTAAGACACCAACCGGATTATCATAAACAAACAAACCATCTTTTGTACATTCTACTGTAATGCAATTATTTTCCTTATCACATATCAACCAATGAAGAGGGGAATTAGGTAAATTATCACTAAAATAAGTATCTACTATTTCAATATTCTTTAGGCTTTCTTTTACTTCATTAATACTTTTATGCTTACTTAATATAAAGGGAATAAATTCAAATGATGCTATATTTTCTTTATTAGAATTTAGTTGCTTAGAATATTTAGCGTTTCCAGTGAAATTCAAGCCTGCAATACACAATCCTTTTTCATTCATCCCATCAAAATATAAAGGATAGTCATCTTGAACATAGGCTATGCCAATTATGGCATAGTGTCTATCCATAGAAGTTGTATGTTTGAAGTTGAAACTATAATTTCTAGGTGTAATAACAATTTCTTCACCATAAGAAAATTCGTAATCAAAGTTTCTACCAAAATAAGTTCCTTTTGTTTTATAAGATAAAGCAGTACACATAAGATTCCTCCACTATTTTTATTTATTATATAAAAGAAAACAAATATAATAAAAATATGGAAAAGGGATGCCGGATATTAAAACTTGTTTTAAGTGTACTTATAATGATTTCTTTTTTAAGTGCTTGTAAAAGTGATAATAGTATTACGGCTACTATACATAAGGATGCCAAGTTTGATTGTGCTGACTTAGATTTAAAAGAAGAAGATTTTACTAAAGCGGGTTTTGAATTTGGTGATAGCTTAAATATTGAATTTTCTAATGGCGAAAAATATGAAGATGTTCCATATTACAATGGCTATTATGTAAAAACAGGAAGAACGGTTGTTGTTAGTTATCCTAAAAATGATTATGTTTTGATCGCCAATAATAATAGCGATTTATGGTCTTTAATTGGCTTAAAAGATGGCAATACAGTAAAGATTACTTTAGCTAGTAAAGGTAAATATCTAGCTACCCAAAATGCTTTAGGACATTCTTATGAAACTGATCGAAGTAAATATGATAGTGATGAAGAGTTTGCCAACTTTAGAAGTTTAAAGGGTGGTAATTTAAAGGATAACTTCTTATATAGAGGTGCAAGCCCGGTTGATAATAGTAGAGGTAGAGCTATCTATGCTGATAAGCTTCTTGAACAAAACAATATTCAGACGATTATTGATTTAGCTGATTCAGACAATGATATGCAAAGTTATTTAAGCGATAGTACTTTTAGTAGTAACTATGCCAAGAGTCTTTATGAAAATAATAAGGATATCTTATTATCGATGAGTTCTGATATATCAAATATCAATTATCAACATAGTTTTGCGGATGGTCTAAGATTTTTAATGGAAAATGATGGACCAGCTTATATACATTGTATGGAGGGCAAAGATCGCACAGGCTTTGTATGCTTTATCGTTGAAGCTTTAATGGGAGCTAGTTATGATGAATTATGTGAAGATTATATGGAAACGTATAAAAATTATTTTGGTATAACTAAAGAAAATGATTTAGATAAATACAATGCAATCGTTGACTTGTATTTTAATACTTTTGTTGAACATATTACTGGTAGAGAAGTTGACGATGAGACTAAAAAATTAGATTATAGTGGATATGCTAAAACGTATTTGTTGAATTGTGATATGAGTGAAGAGGAAATTGAAAACTTGGTTTCTTTCCTTTCAAAATAAACATATAATAGTGAGGTTATTATGAAAAAGAATGTTAAATGGATTATTTGTGCTGTTGTGGTTATTTTGTTAGCTATTGTTGGCTATATAAAGTATGTTAATAGTTATGCTTTAACGGAAGTGTTAGAATCTTCATACCATGACTATGATGTGAAAGTATATATGGTAGGTAAGCCTGTTATGCCTTATGGGCCAACAAGTTGTAGAGCTAAAATATATGAAAACAATAAAAAAATCAATAGCTATGACTTTACATTAGAAAATGATGGGGCTACCGTTTCCAAAGATGATTTTACCGTTGAATGGTTTGATAAGTATGTAAGAATCAAGGCTAACGCTAGTGAAATGGATAGTACAGCTGCTACATTTGATTTTTACTATATAGTTGATTAAGGGGAAGTAATGGATATTGATTATTTATTATTACTACAAAACTTTAGGAATGGAGTAGGATCTTTCTTAGCTCCATTTTTGATGTGGGCTAGTGAATTTGCGATTAGTTTTTGGCCAATCGCCATATTGTGTATGCTTTATTGGGTACTAGATAGAAAAGGTGGCAAAAAATTATTACTTGGTTTTGCTTTAGGCAATATCGCTAATGGCTTTTTAAAGCTTACTTTTTGTGTATATCGCCCTTGGATTAGAGATGCTAGAATATTGCCTTATGGTGACTCAAAAGTTACTGCAACTGGCTATTCTTTCCCAAGTGGACATTCAACAATGGCTACTAGTTGTTTTGGTGGCATTGGCTATTGGCTTAAGAAACACGGCCAAAAAGTATTAACAATCATTTTTTGGTTATTAGTATTATGTGTCCTATTTGCTAGAAACTATCTAGGCGTGCATACACCCCAAGATGTTATAGTTGGTTTTGGTGCTACGCTTTTAATGATGTTTCTTGCAAGTAAGATAGAATCATGGACTGATAAAGATATCAAAAGAGATAAGATTTTCTTAATTGTTGGAATAATAATTTGTATTGCGTTAGTTTTATATTATGAGCTAAAACCATATCCACTTGCTTATTTGGAAGATGGTAGTTTACTAGTTGATCCAAACAAGATGAAAGGTGATTCTTATCAAGGTATAGGACTAATTTCATCTTATGTTATATGTCGTTATTTTGAAAGAAGAGGCTTTGATTTCGAAGGAAAGATGGACTATCGTGATCGTTTTATAATTGGGACTTTTGCGCTTATCCCACTATATATTTGGATGGTAAATATTTCGCCTTTATTATTAAATTTAATTAGTCGATCAGTTGGCTATTTTATTGAATACTTTGTTTTCTTTATTTATACTCTTATCATCGTTCCTAATGTAATGAAATATTTTTATAATAAGGATTCATCTAGAAATAAATAAGAATGATAGAATAAATGATAGGATATGATGAATACTAAAAAGGGATTTTGGATTGTTAGTAGCTTAATTGCCATTTTTATGATTGGCCTTTTAGTAGCCATTTCTTTTCCAATTTTTAATAAAATAAAACATAATGAGATGGTTTTGGTAGAAAAAGAAAAATTACAAATTTACTATAATCTACTTGAAAATAGTTATGAAAATTGTGAAGATAAGGAAGCGTTTTATGCTAATTTCACCGGTGGGGGACCAGTTAAAATAATTTATATTAGTGGAAAAGAAGTTACTTTACAAGAAGGATACTATGTTATTTCTAGAACAAGTGATAATAGTAAACTAGTTTTTACTTATTTTTGTAATAGGGGTGATCATAGGGAAATAATTGATACTAAGCAAGAACTTAAACCTTCTAAACAAAATCCTTCTACTACTCCCAGGTCTAATCAAGAGACAAAATAATTTATTTATATGATGATAATTATGGCCATGGTGTATATGATGAAGCTAGTGACTATAAAAATCGTTTAATGAGGTTCTTTAATGAATAGTTTTGGTATTATTGGCATACTTATTTATGCCGTTACATTTGTAATTGATAAGATGATAGTTAATCTACCAGATTTTATTTATATTCCAATTTTAGTATTGGCTCTTATATTTCTATTTATTGGTTTTAGAAGGGATAAAAAAGGCTTATAAACTATAAGCCCATTGCCTTTTCAATATTTGATTTTTCAGCTGTTTTCCAATAATCCGTATAGTATTCAAAGTTTTCGGTATCACCATATTGATTTGAATCATCATTTACACCACTACCAATTCTTGAAGTTCCATCATTATATAAAATAACTACATAGAAGGCCCAACCATTATCTTTTGATGATTTAGAAGATAGGGTATAGTTATCAATTCCAGCTTTCCTTAAATAACTTACAACTCTGGCATAGCTTGTATCACCACTATCAAAGTCTATTCCTTCAATCTTTGTTGTACCGCTAGCGTAACATTTCATGCCATTTTTAGATACTACAATAGCTACACAAGTTTCGTATCCTTTTGTTGTTTTTGAATTACCAAATTCAATATCACCATTATTCATGCCGTTTTTAAGTACTGCTACCACATTTCTAGCATTTGCCATATCAACAGCTCTCCTGGCTTTTTCTAGTTGAGTAGAGAATATAGGTATTGAGATAGCTACCAATATTGCGATGATTGCTACTACAACCAATAATTCCGCAATAGTAAAAGCCTTTAGAGTCCTTTTCATGTTTTTATTATATAAACTTAATTTTCTATAAACAATAAATTGTTTTGTGAAATATTTGACATAATCTTGTGAAAGAATTATCATGATTTTAATGAACGTGTTCATAAAAAGGATTTAAGATGGCAAAGATTATAGAAAATGTTTATGAAAATATACTTAAAGAAGGCAAAAAGATACTACTAGAAGAGGGTTATCAAAAGATGACCTTACGTTTAGTAGCTTCTAAGACTAATATAGCCACAGGTACAATCTATAATTATTTTCCATCTAAAGATGTCCTTGTAGCTAAGATTATGTGGGAAGATTGGCTTTCATTAAGCAATAAGCTTAATAATGATTTAGCTAATGCGGATAATCTAGTAAGTGGCATCGAAAGCATTTTTATGATGTTGAAGGAATATACATCAATCTATGAATTATGTTGGAAAGATTATAAGGGCTCAATAGCCTTTGAGGGATCAAGACATAATGTCTTAATTAAGCAATTAAGTGATTATCTTAATGCTTTATTTAAGAAGTTTAATGTTTCTACTATTGATAATTTAGATATCTTTTTAAGCGAAGTGATTCTAAATGGTGGATCTAGGAACGATGTATCTTTTGAAGATATTAAACCGTTTATATTAAAACTTTTAAACTAGGAGGACAATTATGAGCAGTTTTGAAGATTTACGTATAGTTGATAATTTTTATCAAACTTCATTATTTTTTCCCATGCCTACAGTGGTAATTTCTACATTATGCGAAGATGGTTCAACAAATTTAGGGCCTTATTCACTTGTACAGCCATACTATATTGCGGGCAAAGATTATTATGCGATGTTACTAGAATGTCGTAACTCTAGTAATACTGCCCAAAACATTTTGCGTACCAAAAAATGTGCCATCAACTTTGTGAATGATGACCGTAAATCATTTAAGGAATGTGTAAAATTATCTTGGCCAGGCGATAAGCCTGAAGAGAAGATGCCAAAGTGTAACTTTAAGCTTGAGAAAAGTATGATAGAAGAAAAAGACCCAAGTGATAAGCGTCCAATGGTTGTTTCTGACTGTTTCCAAGTTATTGAATGTACATGGATGGACAATTTAGATAATGCCTCTAATGATAAACCAGGACAATTAAGTGGATATGAGGGACCTTATCATGATTTTAATGGCATTACTTCTAAATTTGGTGCCCACTTTATTTTAAGAGTAGATAAAATCTTAATGAAAAAGAAATATTCTGATGCGATTATAAACGGTGTTAAATGGAATGATTTTCCTCATGTACCAATTGATTTTGGTTATCGTGATTCAAAGAATTTCTGGTACTGTAAACGTAGTCATATGATTCCAGAACTATTGGCTATTAGACCTCAAACTCTTGATTCTGTTAGATATGCTGCCGATAGAGCGGATGATACTGTTAAATTTACTGATGATGCCTTAAAGACAATCTTAAATGTGCCTAGAGTATTTTTACCAGTTGTTTTAAAGGGTTGTGTATCTTGGGCTAAAGAAAATAATGTGACACTTATCACTGAAAATGAAATGAAGATTATCAATGATAAGCGTTCAAAAGAAAAGAAGAAGTAGGTGACTTATGTTTTCAATTCCAATGGCTTTAGTAGATTTTATTCCTGTTATCTTATTTGGGATGGCAATCTTTTTACTTCAAAAAAATTTATACAACAAGATGTCGAAGGGTGCCTACGCTTTATTTTGTGCAGGTACTATTGATGTCTTTCTAGCTGGTGTATTAAAGGCTATATATAAATTGTTATACGCCTTAAATATTTGTGACTTTGAAAGATTAAATAGTCTCTTCTTTCCTTTACAAGCTATTGGCTTTGTAATGGCGGGAATGGCAATGCTTTGTATGATGTATTTACCACAATCTAAAAATAAAGCTTTGGTTGTTGCACCAGCTGTATTTTCGGGAACCATGATCTTTGTGGTACTCATGATACTTGGCTTATTTGGCATGGACTTATCTTTGGGGATGCTTGCCAAGAAAATGAAAAAGAAAGGATTAATTGTGTGCTTTGTAATATCATTTATCTTTTCACTTATGATGGGCTATCTATCAAGTAAAGATTTTACGGTTAGCTATATGAATTGGGCAGCGGAGCTTGTTAATATAGTTGGCCAAGGTGCACTTTATATTGGCGTAAAAAGTTTAGATAAAAATGGTCTTAATGATTTAGAAATAAAGGAGAATTAAAAATGAGAGTATTATTAGCAGGAGCGTTTGGTCACTTAGGAAGTGACGTGCTTAAATCTTTAGTTGATGCTGGACATGATGTTATTGCGGCTGATATGGTAACTAAAGAAATGGATTTTAAAGGCTTTACACCTTTACAAATCGATATGACTGATAAAGAAAAACTAAAGGGCTGTTGTAATAATGTTGATGTTGTAATCACTACTGTTGGTTTAACAAAAGCTTCTGAAAAGGTTACAGCTTATGACATTGACTATGGCGCTAACAAGAACCTACTAGAGGAGGCAAAGAGTGCTGGTGTTAAACATTTTGCCTATGTATCTGTATTAAAGGCTGATAAGGGAAGACATATTCCAATGCTTGACGCCAAAGCAATGTTTGAAGAAGAACTTAGAAAATCAGGACTTACTTATACAATTTTTAGACCTACTGGTTATTTCTATGATACTGCCCATATCTTCCAACCTAAGGTAGAAGAGGGTAAAGTTACTTTACTTAAAACTAAAAATGAAATTAAATGCAATGTCATTGATACAAGGGATTTTGCCGACTATATTGTCGAACATATGTGTGATGACAATAAGGAATATGATGTAGGTGGACATGAAATCTATACTTATAAAGAGATTGCTGAGATGTTTTTTAAGGCCGCCGGTAAAACACCAGTTATTAAATATGCTCCACCATTTCTATTTGATATGATTATTTTCTTTGCGCCAGCTTGGAAAAAAGGTGTCATTAAATTTGGTAAGTGGACTATGACTGAAGATATGGTGGCTTCAATTCAAACTGGTAAAAGAAGCTTTAAAGAATATATTAATGAAATATATGAAAAAGGACTTAAGTTTTAATTATGATGTTTCCTGATAAAATGTGGCTATTTTTTGTAGTAGCGTTAGTATGCTGTAGCATTGGCTTTAAAAGATTTGTTTGGTTTATGTCTGTTGGCTATGGCCTTGCTAGTGCAGGTATAGGTTTGACAATGCTTATTGTATCTTTAACTCAAGGATTTAATTTCTTGTATATAGTGCAGAGTATCCTATTTATGGTATATGGTATTAGACTTGGCGGCTTTCTGCTTGTAAGAGAATTAAAGAATGAAAGTTATCGTAAAAAGATGGCTGAAGTGGGTGGCGATGTCAAAGTTCCTTTCTTTGTCGCAATCATTATGTGGCTTATGATGGGCGCTATGTATGTTTGTCAATCAGCTGGACCTATTTATCGTTTGTTAAATGGTGCTAGTAATAATACATTCTTAACAATAGGTATTATCATAAGTTTAATTGGTATCATTATTGAAGGTTTAGCTGATAAACAAAAAGGTGAGGCTAAAAAGAATAATCCTAATATGCCAGCTATGGATGGCCTATACAAGATGTGTAGATGCCCAAACTATTTTGGTGAAATCTTATTTTGGACAGGCTCAATTATTTCAGGTATTGGTGCAGTAGATGGTAAACAATGGATTCTTGTAGTACTTGGCTATGTATTAATTGTTGTTGTTATGATGTCGGGCGCAAAAAGAGTTGAAACTCGTCATATCAAACATTATGGTGATAAGAAAGAATATAATGACTACGCTGATAAGACACCTTTAATCATTCCTCTTATTCCTTTATATCATTTAACCAGTAAGGAAAAGATTGATGCTGAAGAAGCTAAAAAGAAAGCCAAAAAGAAATGATTGATAAATTATTGTCTTTAATCAATTCTTGTTATCCTTTAAAAGAAGATGATGTTGGCGAATTTAAAACATTTGATTTAAATGGCATGAATGTCATCTGTAAAAGCCATTTAGCTCTTGGACTTGGTTTTATATCTTCTATGCAAGCCAAAAGTCCAATGTTTAAGATGGACACTTTAGTTATTAATCCTATTTATAAAGATGTTGATGAATTTTCTTATGATCGAATTACAGGATTTGGTAATGATAATATTCTTTTAGAGCTATTTGATATGAGTTTGGATAAGTCTAAACAAAAATCCTTAATTACTAAGCTAAATGTTCTATTAAATGATTATCAAGATATTCCTGAACAAGCCCACAAGCCTAATTGGTATGATTCTATCTTACTTAAGACGAGTATTGATAAAAAGGGTGATATAAGTTTAAGTAAACGTTTTGATGATTTAGCTTATGCTTATTTAAATATCTATCTTAATAATTCTTTAGAATGTAACACACCTGATTTAAATACTAAACAAAAGGTTATTGAAGACTATTGTAATAACTTGCTTGAGCATGGCGGTCCAAGTACTGACGCCTTTATCAAAGCTAAAGGGAAAGACTTTACGGAAAAGTTTTATCGAAAGGTTATCTTTAGGAGTATTTAGTGTTACACTATTTACTGTATGGCAAAAAATGATTCATTGTCCTTAATGACAACGGGCAATATTAAAAAACTTATCTTATCTTATGCTGGCCCTATCTTTGTTGGCCAGCTTTTTCAACAGCTTTATAATACGGCCGATGCGATGATTGTTGGCAACTTTTCAGGTCAAACTTCACTTGCTGCAATTACTTCGATTGGCTCTTTATCTAATCTGTTTGTAGGCTTTTTTACGGGCTTTTCAACTGGCGCAAGTGTAATAATTGCTAGAGAAATTGGAGCCAATAATGCCAATCGCACAAGTAATGCCATTCATACAACAGTGGCTTTAGGCATTGTACTTAGCATCTTAATGACTTTTTCTGGCTATTTCTTTTCACCAGCCTTACTAAATATGATGGGTACACCAAGTGATGTCTATCCTTTATCTTTAACATATTTAAGAATCTACTTTCTAGGTAGTTTCCCATTAATTATGTATAACATGTTAGTAGGTATTTTAAGGGCCGGTGGTGACTCTAGACATCCACTATATTATTTGATTGTTTCATCATTATTAAATGTAGTACTAGATGTAATATTTGTGGGAAGCTTTAAGATGGATGTAAGTGGTGCAGCTATCGCTACTGTATTATCAGAGTGCGTTAGTATGTTACTTTGTCTTATTCAACTAATAAGAGAAGAAGGAATGCTTCATGTATCATTTAAAAAGATTCGTTTCTTTAAGGAAGACTTATTTGAAATATTTAAATATGGTCTACCGACAGGTATTCAAATATGTGTTATTGATATCGCCAATATCATGATTCAATCGTATATCAATTCCTTTGGCTCAATTGCGGTAGCCGGCGTTGGTGCTTACTCTAAAATTGATGGCTTTGCCTTTTTACCAGTTACTTCTTTTTCAATGGCTCTTACTACCTTTATTTCCCAAAATAAGGGTGCTAAAGAATTTCAAAGAGTTAAAGAAGGTATTAGGTTTGGTTTGTTTGTTTCCCTTGTCATAGTGGAAATGATTGGTGTACTAGTCTATGTTTTCTCACCAAACTTAATTTCCTTGTTTAATCAAAATCCTGAAGTAATTAAATATGGCGTCGATAGGGCTAGAACAGTATCATTATTCTATTGTTTGTTAGGCTTTTCTCATGTTGTATCAGCTATATTAAGAGGCTATGGTAAACCTGTAATGCCAGTAGTAGTAATGCTAGTATGTTGGTGTGCAGTTAGAGTTATTACTTTAATGACTATTGGCAACTACATTCATAATTTGTATTTAACCCATTGGTTATACCCAATAACTTGGTTTTTAAGTTCTATTGTTTATTTATATTGGCTATTTAAAGAAAAACTTATTTAGTGATAGAATGCTTTTATGAATTGGAAAAATAAATTTGATCGCTGGGATTTAGAAAAAGGCAGAAAGTACTTTTTAGATGGCAAAGTAGAGTATTTATCAAAAGATAATAATGTTTATACGGCTTCAGTTGAAGGCTCTTTAGATAACTATTATAAAGTTATTATCGCCATAAATAATAAGGGCGATATTACTAGCACTAAATGCACTTGCCCATATCATGAGGTAAATAAATTTTGTAAGCACGTGGCAGCTACAATGTATGAAATAGAAAAAACTTTTCCTGATTTTAATATGCCTGATCAAGGATTTAAAAAAGCCTTTAAGTTTACTAATGATCCAAATTCTTTTGTGGATATGGAAAAGATTACAAGCCACTACAACATTAGTGAAGCTTTATATGATAAGGCCATAAAAGAAATTGATAGTCATCCTAATTATCGTATTTTAGATTTATCTAGAATGGATAATGGTGAGTTTTTTGAATTTGAAACAACTATTTTTTGCGAAGATAGAGCTTATATTGATTTTACTCAAGATGAGCTTACAAGGTGTTCGTGTTATTGTCGTAAATGCATGAGCAATTATAGCTATTACTTCGATCGCAAACAAAAAGAAGATATTTGTCTTAATCGTCTAGAATGTTTTATATTAATTGATAGATTCTTTAAAAATAATGAAGTTGATTATACTAACTATGCTGGTAAATTGTTGTTGGATACTTTATCTAGCAGTAAAAATGAGACTTCTTTAACAAATCGTGCTCAAACATTAAAATTAATTCCAGTTTTTAATGTTGATATCTATAGAAAAAGTAGTTGTACTCTTAAGTTTAAAATTGGAAATACTAAATTCTATAATGTCAAAGACTTATATGAGATGGTTGAGGAATATAAAAAAGGTGGAATAATTCAGCTTTCTACTAAAGCTTCTATTGATTTTTCTAAAGAAACTTTTATGGATGAATATCTACCTGTCTTTAATTTGATTGATACTACTTGTGTTCAAATTAAAGATATCTACAATAGCTTAAATGATAGAGGTATCTACCAAAATTATAAGAAATCTTCATTTGGCTTAAGTGGTTACTTGCTTGATAAGATATTTGATTTATACTATGGAAAAGAAATTGAATACAGTTATACAAACGACTCTAAACCCATTAAAAATACGATTAAATTAGGATTAATGAATAATGATGGTGATATCGTTATTGAACCATTATTTAAAGAAGATGTTTTTAATGGTATCAATATTAAACATAAGGCCATTGATTGTATAAATGGTAAAGATTATAAGTATTGTGCTTTAGAAAACTCTTTTTCGCGTTTAATTTGTGACAATAAGGCTGTAGATGCGATAAATTCTTCGGATTATGGTGATATCAAAATAGGCAAAAGTAATTTAGCTGACTTTTATTATGATTATTTACCAAAGTTAAAATCTTTTCCTAATCTAATTATTGAAAATGAAGAAGTTATAAATGAACATATTCCTATTAGACCCATATTTAAATTTTACTTGGATGTTGATGATGGGGTAGTTGTCTTAAGGTGCAAGGTTTTATATAAAGATAAAGAATATGTATTAGGTGATGATTTAGATAAAGCGGAAAGAGATAGTACTCGTGAAACTTTCATTAAGAATTTAATTGGTACATATTTTATTGATTATGAAGGTGAATACGTCATTGATAACGATGATAATTTATATGAATTTTTAAAGAGTGGCATTGATGACTTTAAAGAATATGGTGAAGTTTATTCAACTAACGCTTTTGATAATTTAAGAAGTAAGAAAAAAGTTAAGATGAGTATTGGTGTCAATATTCAAAGCGATTTACTAAATCTAAATTTAATGTCTAATTTAAGTAGTAGAGAACTATTAGATGTCCTTACAAGTTATAAATTAAAGAAAAAGTATCATCGTTTAAGTACTGGTGAATTTGTTGATATGGAAGATAAAGACTTAAATCGTCTATTAAGTCTTAAGGAACAGTTAAATATCAGCGATAAGAAGCTATTAAAGGGCGATATAAATGTTCCTAGCTATAGAGCACTAGCTTTAGATGATGAACTAAAAGAGTTTAGTGATGTAGATGTTGATCGAACAAGTAATTTTAAAGAGTTTGTAGATAAGTTTGAACATATTGATGAAAGTGATTATAAGCTTCCTAAAGAATTAAACGCAACCTTAAGAAGTTATCAAATACATGGCTTTAAATGGTTAAATGTCTTATTTGATTGTGGTTTTGGGGGCATTTTGGCTGATGAAATGGGCCTTGGTAAAACATTACAAACTATTTCTTTAATTGAGTATCGCAAAGAAATAAAAAATAAGATTCATACTTTAATTATTACGCCCGCTTCACTTGTCTATAACTGGTATGCTGAATTTAATAAGTTTGCGCCTAATTTAGAGGTGGCCATGGTTGTAGGAAATAAGAGTGAACGTAGCGGCATTATTATTAATCATCGTGACTTTGATGTTTTGATTACTTCTTATGACTTATTAAAACGTGATATCGAAACTTATGAAAATATTAAATTTGATTTAGAAGTAATAGATGAGGCTCAATATATCAAGAATCAAAATACGGGTGCGGCAAAGTGTGTTAAACAAATAAATGCTACTAGACGTTTTGCCTTAACGGGTACACCAATTGAAAATAGATTATCCGAACTATGGAGCATCTTTGATTATTTGATGCCTGATTATTTATATAAGTATGATTACTTTAGGAAAAACTTTGAAGTTCCGATTGTAAATGGTGAGGATCAAGAAGTATCAAATATCTTAAAACGTATGATTGGGCCTTTTATCTTAAGAAGAAGAAAGGCTGATGTTTTAAAGGATTTGCCAGATAAGATTGAAAAAGTTTATTACGCTAACTTCGATAGTAAACAAAAGAGTGTTTATGATGCCCAAATTTCTAAGATTAGTAAGCTTGTTGAAGATGGCGATATTAAAGAATTTACTAGAAATAAGATTGCCATATTAGCGGAACTCACTAAGACTAGACAGATATGTTGTGACCCTTCTTTAATCCTTGAAGAGTATGATGGCACAAGTGCTAAAAAAGATACTTGTTTAGAACTTATTGAAGAATCAATTGATGGTGGCCATAAACTATTGTTGTTTTCACAATTTACTTCAATGTTAGAGATACTTGAAAAGGAACTTGAAGAAAGAAATATTGCCTATTATAAGATTACTGGTGCAACCGATAAAAGAGAAAGACTTGAACTATGTAACAAGTTTAATAATGATGATGTAAAAGTATTCCTTATATCATTAAAAGCTGGTGGTACAGGATTAAATCTAATTGGTGCAGATATTGTAATTCACTATGATCCATGGTGGAATGAAGCAGTAATATCACAAGCTACCGATAGAACGCACCGTATTGGCCAAAAAAGAACCGTTACGGTCTATAAGCTAATCGCTAAAGGCACAATTGAAGAAAAGATATTGAAACTACAAGAAGATAAGAAAAACTTGGCTGATGAAATACTATCAGGGGCTAATACTTCACTTACTTCAATGTCTAAAGATGAATTATTGGATTTATTAAAGGGAGAATAATATGGAAGTCGCAAGAGCTAAACAAGAGGATATGCCAAAGATATTAGAATTATTAAATGAAGTATTAGAGATTCATCATAAGATTCGTCCTGATATCTTTATGCCAGGTAAGACTAAATATACTAACGAAATGTTAAAACGTATGATTAATGATGATAACAATCCTATTTATGTTGCAAGAGAAAATGATGAAGTATTAGGCTATGCATTTTGTGAATTAAAAGAAGTACCATTTTCTACAACGATGGTTCCTTTTAAATCTTTATTTATTGATGATTTATGTGTTGATCAAAATATTAGAAGTAAGGGCGTAGGTAAGGCCTTATTTGAACATGTAAAAAAAGAAGCTAAACGTTTAGGATGTTATGAAGTAACCTTAAATGTTTGGGAAGGAAATGATAGTGCTATAGCCTTTTATAAGAAAATGGATATGAAAGTTAAAGAGTATCAAATGGAATACATTCTAGACTAGTTGACAGTTAAAATACATATGTTAAGATATTAATTGTCACTTGGAGGAAGTGTCATTTAGAATGAATGATTATGCCGGATAAGAGATGACTTCGTCGTCTTTTATCCGGTTTTTATTTGGAGGTTAAATATGGATTTTCTAAAAGACGACATTAAACCAGTTTATTTAAAATATTTAAGGGCAGCCTTTGGCTCAGCAATGATTACTTCAATTTATTCAATTGTGGATATGATTATTGTAGGACAATATGTTGGTCCCAATGGTACGGCAGCTTTAGCAGTTGTAGCGCCGGTATGGAATATTATTTATAGTCTAGGACTATTAACCGGAATTGGCGGTAGTGTTATTTTTTCAACTATCAAAGGTAAAAGTAAAGATGATTCTAGCGCCAATGAATATTTCACTAGTGCTGTTATTGAATCTACTATTTTAGCTTTAGTAGCTTGGCTTTTATTTATTCTTTTTGAAAAACAAATTCTCTTGTTCTTTGGGGCTGATGAAACATTATTAGCGCTTGCTTGCGATTATTTAAAGAGTGTTAAGATTGTCTTGCCGATATTCTTATTTAATCAAATGTTGGCAGCCTTTTTAAGAAATGATAATAACCCAACACTAGCTACAATTGGTGTTCTAGCAGGAGGCCTATTTAATTGTTTTGGTGACTATTTCTTTGTCTTTATCTTAAATATGGGTATCTTTGGTGCTGGACTTGCTACGTCAATTGGATCGCTTATTTCTTTTGTGGTATTGATATTACATTTTAAGTCTCAAAAGAATACTTTAAAGCTAGTAAAGATTAATAGTATCTTTTATAAATTTAAAAATATTACTATTACAGGCTTTTCAACATTCTTTATTGATACAGCCATGGGCATTCTTACTATCTTATTTAATAATCAAATCATGAAATATTTAGGTAGTGACGCCTTATCGATATATGGACCAATTATTAATATTTCCACTTTTGTACAATGCTGCGCTTATAGCGTAGGACAAGCATCGCAACCTTTAATTTCAAGTAACTATGGTGCTAAACAAGCAAATAGAATTAAGGAAGTATTAAAGTATGCCTTAATTACTTGTTTTGTCTTTGCCTTATTTTGGACAAGTATAAGCCTATTATTTCCTAATGCCTATATTTATATGTTTATGAAGCCTACCGATTCGATATTAAAAATGGCGCCAACCATTATCAGAACATATGCTTTATCGTTTATATTTTTACCATTTAATATTTTCTCTACTTACTATTTTCAAGCTATTTCAAAGCCTAATAAAGCTTTTGTTGTTTCGGTATTTAGAGGACTTATCTTAAGTGGCGTTCTAATTTATTTATTGCCTGCTACTTTTGGTAAAGATGCTTTATTTTTTACCATGCCTATTACGGAATTAATAATTCTAATCTATGCAGCTATAAATATAAAAATATGCACTAATAAACTATAAACAATTTAAAATAAAGTTAAATGAAAAAAGGGAAAAACAAAAAGATTGCGCTTGCATTATCCGCTTTAGCAACTTCAGCTGGACTTTTCTTAGCTAGTGCCTTTTCTAGTCCAACTGATTTATTGGAGAATATCAAAGATGGAAATGATGATGATCATAATCTAATTGTTGAAACTACATTAAAAGTTAAAAACGAAAAGACTTTTATCGAAAGAATTCCTTTTATTATTAAAGCTTTATTAGCTTTGCCATTATGGTTAATTGGAACAATACTAATAAAACTTATTGCTTCACTATTTAAGTTAATACTAAGTCCTATCTTAAGGCTCTTATTGTTTTGGCTGTTATTATTTTGTTTATTATTTGTAATAACTTTAATAATACTAAAATTAATTTTTCCAAATAAAAGTCTAAAAGAATTAATTGGTAAGAAAATGATAGTTAGTTTATTATTATCTTCTTTAGCGATAACAATTATTGATTTTAGCTTTATGCGTCTTTTTAAAGAATATGAGCCTTATCGTTTTCTTGTCATATTCTCGTTAGGATTAGTTAGTATAGGTATAGTGGTTATACCACTTGTGGTAAAAGAAAGTCGAACACCTAAATTAATCGTTGATGATTTACCTTTTAAATAGCTTATAATTTTAGTTATGGTGCGCCGGTTCGGTGCATATTAAATAGTTAGGTGAAACTCCTAACCTGG
>CAVCDR010000064.1:0-2047 GCA_963601025.1 Agathobacter sp.
TTGGTTATAATCATATTCACCATACTTTTCATTATCGACATAAAGGGTGTATTTAGCACCTCCCGAATTTAACCAAAGTTCTTTACTATTAGCGTTGTAATTTAAATGATATTTATCGCCTTGATTTAAGAAGAAGACCTCTCCATAAGTATATTCATTTAAGTTTTTAATAAGCGCAACATTAGCCCCTCTTCCAGACCTTAAACCAACAAATGAACTAGAATCAATATTATTCGCATAAATATAAGCTGATGTACTAATCGCGTCACTACCATTTAAATAAAGATCATCTTTAGACCAACCGTTTATACCAATTACAAATTCTCCCTTGTTATAAAAAGATGCATCGTCTGATACGCCATTCATAGCCTGATTGTCATAAATCAAAATCTTTCCAGCTAAAGTAATATCATAATATTTTGTACAATATATACCACCACCAAAATTAAATTCATTAACAGTCGTGGTTACATTAGCTGTATTGTTGGTAATGGTAATATCTTTATAATAGTTATTGCCATTATTATAAATAGCACCACCATCATTTTTAGACACATTGTTAGTTAAAGTACAATTTTTAACCTTTATATTATTTTGGTCTAGATAAATGCCACCACCTTCAAGAGCCTTATTATTTGAAATATTTAGTTTTTCAATAGAACCGCTATCAGAACCAAACCTTCTAGCTTCAACATAAATTCCTCCACCACGATTTTCACAAGTATTGTTCGTTATACTAGATGTACCATCACCTATTAACGAAAACCAAGAATAACTAAAACAAACGCCACCACCATGGCCTTTATTATTGGCACTATTATGGCTGATAGTAGAACCATTATTCATATAAATACGCGTTCCATCAGCATCTGAGCAAATACCACCACCACTGGTTCTAGAATAGTTATATGAAATCTTGGCGTTATCCATATGGATTTCACAATCTTCACCATTAACAAAGATTGCGCCGCCCGTATTCCAACTTTCATTACCACCTAAAGCTACATTATCTAGATATAATTTAGATTTAGTTTTCATATAGACAGCACCACCATTATAGGTATAGCCACCGGTTACTAAGCCACCAGAAGTAATCGATTCAGTCGGATTATCACTAGAACTAACTCTTTTAAATGAAAAGTTAGTATTACTGTTTAACTTGCCATATAAATATAAATTAGAATTGGCATGTAAAGTAAAAACTTCACCACTATGCCCCATACCGGTTCTACTATCTGTTCTTTTAATAGTTTTGCCATTCATTTCAATCTTACTAGTAGTGCCTTCTACTATATCAATAGCCGAAGTAATCACCCAGTCTTTATTCATGATAATAGTAATACCACGCCTTGTAGCATTCATGGCATCATTTAAGCTATTGTAATAGGTTCTATTACCATTTTCATCATCGCTATACGCATAAGCATTTTCAACTTCAGCCAAAACATTACTTGGTAATATAGTAATAAATAGTAATGATAATATTAGACATTTTAAAAAATTAGATAGTGGTTTTCTCATAGACAACATTCCTTTTATACTTAATTATTATACAAAACAAGGCTTTCTTAAAGAGTAAAAATCTTTAATAATCAGATATTCATCGCATTATTTTGTGACAGATAAGTTTATATTAAAAGCGATAGCTATTTGATATTTTAAAAGATAGCTTTCGCTATCTTTTATTGTTGTCTTCTAATATTTCAATAATTTTATTTAGAGCCTTAAGTTCATCACTTTGTTTAGGTTCTTCCTTCTTTTCTTCTTTCTTAGGCTCTAAAGAAGCTTTAAATTTATTGATTGATTTGACAACCAAAAATAAGCATAAAGCGATAATCAAGAAGTTAACAACGTTTTGTATAAAATTACCATAGTTTACTGTAACTGCGCTATCGCCTAAACCTTTTAAGACAATCTTTAAGTCAGTGAATTGTACTTCGCCAGTAAGTCCAGCGATAAGTGGCATAAAGATATCATTAACTAGTGAATTAACAATACTAGAGAATGCAGTACCGATAATAACACCGACTGCCATATCTAGAACATT
>CAVCDR010000065.1:0-15110 GCA_963601025.1 Agathobacter sp.
ATAATGTAATACGACAATGGTTACTAGAAGATTTTTCTATTTCTTCTCACGATATCGGTTTATTAGGTGAAAAAATCTCAAAAATAATGCTTTAAGCGGGAATATTCATTATGTTTTGGAAAGGCTAATATAAATATGTAGGGAATTACATATTTATATTGACTTTTCCACTAACCAATATAAAAAAAGGATTATATCCACTCTAATCACGTTTTAGCTAGTTAAATATATGCTTTTGTTACATCACGGATTATCAAACACATTCTCTGCAAAATGTCTGACATCTAATCCACTGTCTCAATTTTTGACATCTATTCCGCGGTTACAACCTGACCCCTTAGATAAATTCCTATCGAGTGAAAAAAGCCTATATTGAGTGTTAGGATTAGATGCGGCAAAATTTATCAATCTCTAAAAATTCCTTATTTCAAGCCTTTCCAGTCACTTTTGACATCAATACTACCGTCTCGACATGTGTTGAATAAGGAAACATATCCACAGGATAAGCATCAGTAAATTTATATTGATCTTCAAAAAGTTTTAAATCTCTTGCTAGTGTTGCGGGATTACATGAAATATAGACAATCTTATTGATGTTTGTTTTTTTGATAGAATCTATTAAATCATTGCTTAAACCCTTTCTTGGAGGATCCACTATTAAGACATCTTTATCTTTTAGATATTTACTTAATTCAGCTCTTGCATCATCTAAATAGAAAGTAGCGTTTGTTATGTTATTTAACTTTGCGTTGTCTTTGGCATTATCTACAGCTTCTTTAACTATCTCAACACCCGTTACTTCTTCACAATACTTAGACATAAATAAAGAAATAGTTCCAATGCCTGAGAATAAATCTAATAATCTACTATCTTTATCTACATTAGCCAAATCTTTTGCTTTGTTGTAAAGCTTAATCATTTGATGATAATTAACTTGATAGAATGATTTAAAGGCTATTTTAAACTTAAGGCCTTCAAATTCATCAACGATATAGTCATTGCCAAATAGTACAACTTCTTTATCACCTAAGATAACATTGTCATTACGCGTATTTAAATTCAATATAACGGACTTTATTTGATCATACTTACTTGTAAGTATATTTACTACTTCATTTAAATTCGGTACCTTTAAATCCTTTACAATAAAGCCAATCATTACTTCATTTGTACCTTGGCCATGTTTAATTAAAATATGTCTAAAATAAGAATCAATTTTATATTCGAGTAATAGATTCTTTATATCATTTAAGATTTCATTTTCTAAATTAGTTTGTACATAGCACTTATCAAATTCAACAATATCATTTGAAAACTTACGATAAAAGCCAAACTTATGATCTCTTACGGGTACTTGGACCTTATTACGATAACCAATTGGATTATCACAAGGAATAATGTCATTTACTTTAATATCAACTTTAGCATTCTTAAAAGTAGACTCTAGTATCTTCTTCTTAAGTTCTAATTGATAAGGATAATCAATATATCTAAAATCGCATCCACCACACTTATAAGAAATAGGACAATCAGGTTTTATACGATGTTTACTAGAAACAATTAGCTTATCAATTATGCCATAGGCCATATTCTTTTTATCAGAAATAATCTTGACATCAGCTATTTCACCAGGAATCATTTCCTTAACAAAAACAACCAATCCATTATCTTTACAAACACCTTGGCCATCTACCGTTATATCAATACACTCTAGTCTTATAATTTCATTCTTCATAAAAATAAACCTCATATTTCTATGAGGTATTTAATTAATCTAAAGACTCACTATCCTCTGTCGCTACAGGATCATCTGTTGCAGTAACATTCTCGCCTCTTAATTCTTCCGCAAGCTCTTCATCAACAGGTTCTGATACACATTGAATAGAATACTCACTCATCTTAGAATTCTTAGTCAAGATATAGTAAATCATATTATCATCATCTTCTTTTACATAATTGTAAACATTGATTGATAAATCATACATCTTCTTACTATCAGTAGCCGTAAAGTAAGTAGAAATTGGTAATTCGTTATTTACCGCATCATATACTTTCTTAGCTAAAGCTTCAATTTCTGAAGAAGATAAGCTATCTTGAGCATTAACATTTACACGATATTGTGCACTAGTTAAAACAATCTCACAATCTTCTACGCCACTAATAGCTTTTATTGTAGTGGTAAGTGAACTTGTATTAGAACTTGTAATAGCAGGCTCTAAATCATTATCAAATCTACTTCCAACAACTGGCTTTCCTGTTTCAAGTGCTGACTTAAGAAGAATACCTCCAAATATTAAACAAGGAACCAAGATAATTAGTGAACTAACAAGTAAGACTATGCCACCTTTTGACATCTTCTTTTTAGTTTTAACTGTTTTATTTGAACTATTTTGTTTTTTTACGTTTTCCATACCTTATATTCTATCTTTTAGATAACTCTTTAGTCAATAAATCACTAGCCATTTTAGGATTAGCTTGGCCCTTTGACTTCTTCATTACTTGACCAACCATAAAACCTAAGGCTCTATCTTTACCATTCTTAAAGTCGGTTATTGATTGAGGATTTTCATCAAGTACTTCAGCTACAATCTTTAAGATTTCATCTTCATTAGAAACTTGTTTTAAGCCTTTTTCTTCAATAATCTCTTTAGCTGACTTAGAAGTATTAAACATTACCTCTAATACTGTTTTAGCTTGTTTACTAGAAATCTCATTATTATCTATAACATTTGACAATAACGCAAGATTCTCACTACTAATAGGACTTTTAGTAATATCTAAATTATTCTTGGTTAATAGGCCTTGTAGTTCACTAGTTAATAGATTACATAAATTCTTAGGATTTTTTGCATACTTCATCGCATCATCAAAGTAATAGGCAAGATGTTTATTAGCTAATATTATTGATGCATCATATTCACTAAGCTTATATTCTTCTAAATAACGTTTATGCTTAACATCTGGAAGTTCTTGCATATTAGCTAATACTTCATCCATCATTTCCTTAGATATTCTAATTGGTGGAATATTTGGTTCAGGGAAGTATTTATAGTCAACAGTACCCTCTTTTTTACGCATTGAAACAGTACTCATAGTCTTTTCATCAAAACGTCTTGTTTCTTGAATGACCTTTTCGCCACTTTCTAATACTTCAGCTTGTCTTTTAACTTCATAGTCAATTGCTTCTTTAACATTGGCAATACTATTTAAGTTTTTAATTTCAACCTTAGTACCAAAAACATTAGATCCCTTTGGCATAATTGAAACATTGACATCACAACGCATCTCGCCTTCTTCCATCTTAGCTTCTGAAATGCCTAAATATTCAAAAGTTTGTTTTAGCTTTTCAACATAAAGTTGAGCCTCTCTACCGCTTTTAATATCAGGTTCCGATACTATTTCACAAAGAGGAACGCCACTTCTATTATAGTCAATTAAACTTACTTCATTTAAGTGAAATTGCTTTGCAGTATCTTCTTCCATATGACATCTATTGATTCTAATGCGCTTATATTCTTTATCTAAATAGATATCAATATAGCCATGAGAACCAATTGGATGAAATTGTTGGGTAATTTGATAACCCTTTGGTAAATCAGAATAGTAATAATTCTTACGATCAAACTTAACAAGAGTATCAATATCCATATGTAGAGCACTACATAAAGCTATAGCCTTTTTAACTGCTTCTTTATTTAAACAAGGAAGAGTACCTGGCAAAGCTAAATCAACTTCATTGGTGCATGTATTAGCTTCTTGTTTAAACTTATAAGGAGCACCTGAAAACATTTTAGTCTTAGTATTTAATTCAAGGTGGATTTCAATACCAACTACTACATCATATTCCATTTCTAGTCCTCCTTTGTAATACCCATTAATCCGGTTTTATTTTCAATAGCCTTTGCAACATTAAATAATACATCTTCCTTAAATGGATTAGCTGTTAGATTAACACCAACTGGAAGTTTATCAACAAAGCCCATTGGTAAAGTTAATGAAGGAAAACCGCCAAAGTTACCAATAACCATGTGATTATCAGCAACAAGATATTCTTCAGATAATTCATCAGTACTTGTACCCTCAATTTTTGGTGCAACACAAGGTGCAGCAGGAGCGATTAAAATGTCCGCATCCTTTAGTTCTCTATTTATTTCATCAACGATTAATCTTCTAATTTTATGCGCTTTCTTTAAGATTCTTTCTTGGTTTTCTTCAAATAAGGCATAAGATCCAATAATAAATCTCTTCTTAATCCAAGGGCCAAATCCAGCACTACGTGAATTAATCATTATTTCTTCAATTGATTTGCCATCAACTCTTTCACCAAAGTTAATGCCATCTAAATTAGAATGATTTGCTGTAGCCTCTGCATTGGCAATAATGTAATAAGTAGGCAATATAGCTCTAAGTAATGTTTCATCAAAACTTACTTCCTTAACAATTGCACCATCTTCCTTTATATTAGCAATTACTTTATTAAACAATTCTTTAACTTCATTATTAGAAATTGCATCTACAACATTTTTAAAGATTAATACTTTCTTACCTTTAATATCACCATTTAATAATTCGGTATAATTAGGCACAGGTAAACAAGAAGAAGTCATATCTTTATCATCTCTGCCTGCCAATACTTCTAGCATTTTAGCAGCATCATCAATACAAGTTGTAAAGTAACCAACATGATCTAAGCTACTAGCATAAGGAATAATGCCATATCTAGAAATTCTACCATATGTTGGCTTTACACCAACTACACCACAAAATGAAGCTGGTTTTCTAACAGAATCACCAGTATCAGAACCAATAGCGCAACTTACAGCACCACTTGCTACTAATGCTGCACTACCACCACTTGATCCACCAGATATTCTAGTTAAATCATAAGGATTTTTAACAGGTCCGGTTAAAGCCGTTAGGTTAGTACCACCCATTGCAAGCTCATCCATGCTAGCTTTACATACTGTAACAAAACCATTAGCTTCTAGTTTATCAACGATTGTAGCATTATATACTGGAACATAATTATCTAGTATCTTACATGAAGCTGTTGTTAGAATACCTTTTGTAGAAACATTATCCTTTAAGGCAATAGCGATGCCCTCTTTTTTAGGTTCTACAGGTGTAACAACACAATTTAATTTTTCATGTGCTTTCTTTACCTTCTCATAACAATTTAAAGCACTATCGTGATTATCTAATCTCATTATTTAAGCACCTTTGGAACTACAATATGTCCTGAAATTTGTTTAGGAGCATTATAAAGCGCATCCTTTTGAGGCAAGACATTTGTAACTTCATCCTCTCTAAAATAACTTGTTTCATTATCAAATGGATAGATCATCTCTTCTACACCATCAGTATCAATTTCATCAAAAAAGCTTAACATTTTTTCTAGCATATCAAAATCATTTGCGATATCTAAAGCTTCTTGATCTGTGACATTAAACATTAATTTGTTAGCTAAAACTTTAATTTCTTCTTTTTTCATACCCATCAATTATAGCATGTTTCTAAACTCTTCTTCGCTTATTGTTGTAACACCCAATTCTCTAGCCTTAGTAAGTTTAGAACCTGCACTTTCTCCATAAATTACATAATCTGTATTCTTAGAAACACTACTTGCGCAATGTGCACCTAAGTTCTCTAATAATTCACTAGCTTCTTTTCTTGTATAGATAGTAAGTGTTCCGGTTAAAACTACCGTTTTATCCTTAAATGGACTATTATTTTTTATCGAATTATCAATATATTCCATATTTAAACCAAATAGCTTTAGTTCATTAATAATGCGAATATTATTTTCATCCTTAAAGTAATCAACAATACCTTCAGCTGTTATAGGACCAATATCCTTAATATTGCTTAAGTCTTCAACACTTGCGTTCATTAAATTATCCATAGTCTTAAAGTTACTCGCAAGTATCTTAGCAGCCTTTTCGCCTACTTGTCTAATACCTAAACCAAATAATAGTTTCTCTAAAGAGTTTTTCTTACTATTTTCAATGGCCTCAACTAAATTTTCATAAGACTTAAGGCCCATCTTTTCAATGTTTAATATAATATCTTTTTTATTGAATAATTTATATATATCCTCAAAACTATTTAAGATGTCATTATTGTAGAAAGTCTCTACTTTCTTTTCACCTAGTCCATCAATATTCATAGCATCTCTACTTGCAAAGTGGGCAATGCCAAAGACTAGTCTAGCTGGACAATCACTGTTTATACAAAAGTGAGCAGCTTCATCTTCAAAACGATATAACTTGCCGCCACATACTGGGCAAGTATCAGGGAAAACATATGGAACTTGGCTGCCATCTCTATTTTCTTTTACACTTCTTACAACTTCTGGAATAATATCACCAGCTTTTCTAACGATAATCGTATCGTTTACACGAATATCTTTTTCCTTGATATAGTCTTCATTATGAAGTGTGGCGTAGCCAATAGTTGTACCAGCACATTTAACCGGTGAAAACTTCGCATTTGGCGTACATTTGCCTGTTCTACCTACCGTAATAAATATATCTTCAACTTTCGTTCTTACTTCTTCAGCTGGAAACTTATAGGCAATAGCCCATTTAGGTACACGTGATGTAAAACCAAGTTCTCTTTGCAACTTATAGCTATTAACCTTAATTACCATGCCATCAATTTCATATGGTAAATCAGGTCTAATTTTAGCTGTTTCCTCTATTCTTTCAATTACTTCTTCAATATTGTTGCATAGCTTTAAAGTATCATTTACTCTAAAGCCTAATTTTTTGGCAAACATTAAAGAATCATAGTGAGTACTTGCGTTGACATCGTTTGGAATATGATACCAAAAACCATCAAGCCCTCTTTTAGCCGCAACGCTAGAATCTAGTTGTCTAATTGAACCAGCTGCCGCATTTCTAGGATTAGCGAATTCTTCTTCGCCATTATCCCTTTTAATTTGATTAAGCTTATAAAAAGCCTTCTTAGGCATATATACTTCACCACGAATATCATATCTTTGTTTATATGGTATTTTTAACGGGATAGACTTAATTGTTTTAACATTGTGTGTTACATCTTCCCCTACTATACCATCACCTCTTGTGACAGCTTGTTTAAATAGTCCATCTTCATAGATTAAAGACATCGCTAAACCATCAATTTTATATTCAACACAATATTCTACATTTCCATAAACACTAGTAATCTTATTTGACCATTGTCTTAATTCATCATAAGAAAAGACATCACCCAAAGATAACATTGGAATAGTATGCGTAACCTTAGTGAATGATTCTAAGACACTGTAGCCAACCTTTTTAGTTGGGCTACTTGGATCATCTAATTCCGGATGCTTAGCCTCTAGATTTTCAAGTTCTCGATATAGCATATCATATTCCCCATCAGGAATAGTTGGCTTATCTAAAACATGATATTCATAATTATATTTAGTAATTAATTCTCTTAATTCTTTTAATCTTAAAATCTCATCTTCCATTTATAGCACCTTCTTTATAACACTCACTAGTTTATCAATATCTATCGGTTTAGCAATATGATCGTTCATACCATAAGATAATGATTTCCCTACATCTTCTACAAACGCATTAGCACTGACCGCAATAATCGGAATATGACGGTCTATTTCTCTAATTTCTTTACATGCTTCATAGCCATTTTTAACCGGCATTTGAATATCCATCAATATTAAATCATAGTCATCTTTATTTTCTTTAAATAAAGCAACACATTCTTGACCATTTTTAGCACGCGAATTAATTGTCTTTCTATCCTTTAATAGACAATCAATAATCTCATAATTTAAGTCATTATCTTCAGCAATTAATATTCTTAAACCTTCAATGCTCTTTTCACTATTATCGTCTTTAACGTATTCTAAATCATGTGTATATGATAATAATAGATTAACAGTGAAGGTAGTGCCCTCATTTAATTTACTATCACACTTAATTTCACCATACATACAATCAACTATTTCTTTCACAATCGTAAGTCCAAGCCCCGAACCACTAGTTGAACTAGTACGCGAATCTTGTGCTCTAGCAAAAGAAGAATACATCTGTTTTTGAAATTCACTAGACATGCCAACACCATTGTCTTTTACCATAAAAGATAATTCACATTTGCCCATTTTTTCCTTTGAACTTAAAGAAAAGATTACACTTCCATTACTAGGAGTATACTTAATCGCATTACTAATTAAATTGACATAGATCTGTTTAAGTCTAGTTTCATCACCAACAACATATTTATCCTCAAGTTTATTTAGATCAGCTTCCAAATTTACAATCTTATTGCTTGCATAAGGAGCCATTAAATCATATATCTCTTGGCCAAGTTTTCTTAAAGAAACGGTACCCATATTTAAAATCATCTTACCTGATTCAATCTTAGAAATATCCAAAATATCATTAATTAAAGTTAAAAGCTGTTTGCTGGCATTATATGATTTATCTAGGTATTCTCTAGCGATCTTTGGATCTTCGATATACTTATAAGCTAAATCATTCATGCCAATAACTACATTCATTGGTGTTCTTATATCATGAGACATCGTTGAAAGAAAGTCCGTCTTGGCTAGATTAGCCTTATTGGCTGAGTTTAAAGCATCCTTTAAACGTTTGTTTATTTGAATAAAATACATTGAATCGATAGCCATTAATAATACAAACAAACAAATGCTTAAAAATGTTACATTTATTAAATCATCATCCTCTTTTAAATTGTCTAATGGAATACTGCCTAGAATGTATAAATCACGATTATCATCTAAAGCTGTATAAAAGTATATACAATCTTTTCCATCGGCGTTTTTATAATACAAAGTATTCATTGTGTTAGCTTTTAAATTATTGGTAAAAATACTTTTTTCACCAACATTGTTATCAAAATTGTACTTAGCGATATAGCTTATAAATGATTCGCCTAGAAATTCTGAAGTCTTTACTATATAATCACCATCAGAAGAAATCAGAGCTAATTGACTATCACCATATTGAGCAGGCATATCCCAAGAAGAAAGAATGCTTTCAGTAGGAATAATTCTTAATAAAAGATAATCTTTACCGCCATTATTTGTGATAATATTTACCTTCTTGCCAACACTAATACAATAAGTACCATTTTCTTTTAAAGCATACTTTCCAAGAACATAAACTACATCGCTTTCATTTTTGTACATCTTCTCAATTATGTTCTTAAAGTATTTAGAAAAATTGCTATGGTAATCTTTATAGTTAGTGTAAGTATCTATTTGATTATCACCTATCTCATAATAACTAGAATACGCATCATAAGTTTCTACATCAACGATATGCACATAACGATTAGAATTAATATTTATAGTCTTAAGAAAGGTCATCGCCTCATCAAGATTCATATCATTATCATCAATGTATTTAGCCCAGTTATTTACATAACCTTGTTCATTTCTTAGATAGCTTTGGGTAAGCTTCTTTTGTGATTGAATAGACAACATAAAACTATATTTGTTGTCTTCTAATTGATTACTATTAACATTTGTTGAATAATTCCAAATAGCTAAGATAATTAAAGATATCAAAATCAAGTTAATCACCAGAAGCATTATCTTTTTATCTTTTTCATCATATACTTTTCTCACGCTTTAATTATATTACGATAGGTAGGCTTATTATGTTACAAAAGTCAAAAGCTTAACAAATAAAAAAGGTTCAAGTTTTATCTTGAACCCTCATATCTTATTTGTTTTGGATTATTCTAATCCAATTAGATAATAGTAAACAGGTACATCACCCTTAATAACATCTACTTCACAATCAGTGTTGTTTTCGATGTAATCTACTATTTCATTAGTTACTTCTTCGTTAGAATCTTTACCAGTAATTAATGTAACTAGTTCTTTATCATCATCAATAATTGAATCAAATAATTTATGACATACCTCTTTTAGGTCAGTACCATTGGCAACAATATTCTTATTTGCCATAGCCATATAGTCACCTTCTTTTAAAGTAACGCCATCAATTGTAGAATCCTTTACAGCATAAGTGATGCTTGCAACTTCTACAACCTTACATACATCGTTAAAGTCTTTTACGTTGTCTTCAAAGCTTCCTTCTGGATTATATCTAGCTAAAGCGCTTAGACATGCTTGAATTGACATACAATCAATTACAACAACTTCCTTATTATCAACTAAATCTCTTGCTTGGCAAGCTGCAAGATAGATATTTGAGTTATTAGGGAAAATCATAATCTTTTCACAATTATCTAATTCACTAATTCTATCTAAGAAATCATTACAAGATGGATTCATTGTTTGACCACCAGAAATAATACTATCAACACCTAATTCTTTCATTAGATTAGTAATGCCCTCGCCTGAAGCTACAGCGATAATGCCAATAGCTTTCTTTTCTTTCTTTGGTGCAGCATCGTTTTCACTAATTAAAGTTGAATGTTGTTCTTGCATATTTTCGATTTTAATCTTAACGAATTCACCATATCTTTGACCCATATTTAAGGCATCACCAGGATGAAGAGTATGAACATGCACCTTGATTAAATCCTCATCTTTTACAAGAACTAATGATTCACCATCTTTAGCTAATTTGTCTTTTAAGATATTTTCATCAAAATCTTTCTTATAGTTATCTTTTAAACGTAAGATAAATTCTGTGCAATAGCCAAATTCTTCATTAGAGAATAATGATTGAGCATTTTTAGCTAGTTCAACTGTTAAAGCGTTAGTTTTTATAGGATTACCATCAAGATAAGCTACAAAGCCTTCAACAATTCTCTTTAGACCAGCACCACCACTATCTACAACATTAGCTTCTTTTAGGATTGGAAGTAATTCGGGAGTACCATTTAAAGAAACTTCAACATGTTTTAATAGATTAGTGAAGTATTCATTAACATCCATCTTATTATTTTCTTTATAGTCTTTATGAGCATACCAGCTAGCTTCTCTAATTACTGTAAGAATAGTACCTTCAACTGGTTTCATAATTGCTTTATAGGCAACTCTTGTACCATTTTCAAACGCTTCTGCAATATCAGCAACACTTACTTCTTCTTTACCTTCAACACTTTGGGCAAAACCTCTAAAGATTTGTGAAGTAATTACACCAGAATTACCTCTAGCTCCCATTAATAGGCCCTTAGATAAAGCTTTCGCTACATCGCCAATGTTGTTAGAGAAACAGCCATTTGCTTCCTTAGCACCATTTGAAAAAGTCATTGACATATTAGTACCAGTATCACCATCAGGAACCGGGAATACATTTAGAGCATTTATTTCTGCTTGGTAATTTTCTAGGTTAGCAGCACCTGAATTTACCATTTCTTTAAAATCTTTTCCGTTTAAGACTTTCATATTAGATCTCCTTAATTCTTTCAACATGGATATTTACTTCACTAACGTCCATATTAATTGATTGCTCAACTGTATATTTAACACGTTTTTGAGCTTCTAATACAACCTCTGAAATCTTTATTCCTGCTGAAACGACAACATAAATGTCGATTTTTAAATTATTGTTTTTTCTTGTGATTAAAACACCCTTAGAATAACTATCTTTTTTAAGTAGAGCGTTATAACTATCTTTAACATATGATTTAGATATTACACCAACTATTCCATAACACTCACAAACAGTACTGCCTGCTAAAGAGGCAATTGCTTCGTCAGATATTTTCACTTCACCAAAATTTGTTTTAGTATTAATAGGCATTTTGTCCTCCGATAACTAGGATATTATATCATTATGTCTAGCAAAAATAAAAGATTGCCTAGCCAGCAATCTTTATTCTATTTAAGGCTCTTTTTAAAGCTAATTCAGCCCTTTTTAAATCTAAATTAGGATCTTTGCTTTCGATTCTTTTAAGTGCTCTATCTTTAGAAGAATTGGCTCTGTCAACATCGATATCTTCTTTAGCTTCAATTGTATCAACTAAAATATTAGCCTTTCCTTTTTCAAAATAGAACATTCCTCCACCAATGGCATATAGTTTGTCTTCACCCTTTTCATTAGTTTCAATTTTGCCAATATCAAGCATAAAACAAACAGGCACATGATGCTCAAGAATACCTCTTTCACCATCTTTACTAGTAATGTTTAAAAATGGTGTCTCAAATTCTTTATATAAACCATCTGGAGTAATGATTTTAGCATTAATCATTAGATAATTCCTTCGCTTTTTCCCTTGCTTCCTCTATTGTACCAATAGACATGAATGCAAGTTCAGGTAAATCATCATATTTACCCTCAAGAAGTTCCTTAAAGCTTCTTACAGTATCCTCTACCTTAACATATTTACCCTCAAGACCAGAGAATTGAGTTGCAACAGAGAATGGTTGGGATAAGAAGTTTCTAGCTCTTCTAGCTCTATTAACGATGATTTTATCTTCTTCTGATAATTCATCCATACCCAAAATCGCAATGATATCTTGAAGTTCTTTATATCTTTGAAGTAGCTCTTGAACACCTCTTGCAACCTTGTAATGTTCTTCGCCAACAATTAGTGGATCAAGCATTCTTGAACTTGATTCTAGTGGATCTACTGCGGGATAAATACCTAAAGCAGCGATGCCTCTATCAAGTACCGTCTTAGCATCAAGGTGTGAGAAAGTTGTAGCTGGAGCTGGGTCGGTTAAGTCGTCAGCAGGCACATAAATAGCTTGCACTGATGTAATAGAACCATCTTTTGTCGAAGTGATTCTTTCTTGTAGTTGACCCATTTCGGTAGCTAGCGTTGGTTGATATCCTACAGCTGAAGGCATTCTACCTAAAAGGGCAGAAACCTCTGAACCAGCTTGGGTAAATCTAAAGATATTATCGATAAACAATAATACATCTTGTTTTTCTTTATCTCTAAAATATTCAGCCATTGTCAAACCACTTAAAGCAACTCTCATTCTAGCACCAGGTGGTTCATTCATTTGACCATAAACTAGAACAGTCTTATCAAGTACTCCTGATTCTTTCATTTCAAAGTACATGTCGTTACCTTCTCTAGTTCTTTCGCCTACACCCGCAACAACTGATCTACCACCATGTTCCATAGCGATATTATGAATAAGCTCTTGCATAAGTACAGTTTTGCCTACACCAGCACCACCAAACAAACCAATCTTACCACCTCTTGCATAAGGGCATAGTAAGTCAATAACTTTAATACCTGTTTCTAGGATTTCAGCTGTTGTCTTCTGTTGTGCAAAAGTTGGTGCTGTTCTATGAATTGGCATATATTCTTTAGCCTTTACCTCACCAAGATTATCAATTGGCTCACCAAGGACATTAAACATTCTGCCTAGTACTTCTTCACCTACTGGCACACTAATCGCAGCACCTGTATCAATTGCCTTAGTACCACGCTTTAAGCCATCAGTTGAGCCCATAGATATTGTTCTAACGATATCATCGCCAATATGTTGAGCTACTTCAACGGTTAAATATTCATCGTTGCCTTTTTCAATCTTAATGGCATTATGAAGCTTTGGAAGGTTTTCTCCATCAAATCTAATATCAATTACTGGTCCTATGATTTGTACTACATTTCCAATATTTTCCATTTATTTCTCCTATAGGGCATCAGCACCAGAAACAATTTCTGTTATTTCTTGTGTAATTGCCGCTTGTCTTGCTTGGTTATATGCAAGTAATAACTTCTCCGTTAATTCATTAGCGTTATCATTCGCACTCTCCATCGCAAATCTTCTGTTTCCATGTTCACTAGTCTTAGACTCTAAATACTTAGAATATATTTGGCTCTCAACCATCATTGGAATTAAGTCAACTAATATTTCATCAGGATTAGGTTCGAATTCAATTTGTTTATACTCTTTCTTATCATTTCTTTTTTCACCAGGAAGTATCGAACTAACCGTAGCTTTAAAGTTAATGTTGTTTTTAAATTGGGTATAAATGACATTGATTGAACTAATCTTATTTTGTTTATACATCTCAAGTGCACTATCAGCGAACTTTTTAATCGTTGTGTAATCAGCCTCATCAGAGCCTATTTGTTCATTTAGAATTTTATATCCCTCTTTAGAAAGTTGACTGTAATACTTATTGCCAATAAAGTAGATATAATCATCTTTACTAACATTAGCTAAAACTAGTTTATAAACATTGATATTATAGCCACCACAAAGTCCCATATCACTTGTAAAGACAAAATAAAGTTTTTCTTTAGCATCTTTAGAAGTTAAATAATCATTTTCACTAACTAGTTCACCAGAAAGCATACTCGAAACCATATCCTCTATCGCATCAGCGTAAGTACGATTCTTTTCCATCGCATTACGATTTTTGGTTAATTTGACATTAGAAATAAGTTCCATTGCGCCAGTAATCTTTTTAGTCGAATTAATTGATTTAATACGTGATTTTATTGCTGACTTGTTACCTGCCATAATTAATTACCATATACCTCTAGATATTCTTTAGAAATAACATCTAGTGTATCCTTTAATTTAGCTATTAGTTCATCACTTAAAACTTTCTTATCTTCAATTTCATCTAAGATATCCTTATGTTTTTCATTAAATGTCTTTAACATATAAGCTTCAAAGTCACTTACTTTTTCAACTGCTAAATCCTTTAGATAACCATTTTTAGCACTGAATAAAGATACGACTTGTTCAGACATGGTAAGTGGTGAATATTGAGCTTGTTTTAATAGTTCGGTTAATCTAGCACCCTTATCAATTGTTGCCTTTGTAGCAGGATCTAGATCGCTACCAAATTGAGCAAAAGATAATAGTTCATGATATTGAGCAAGTTCTAGTTTTAATGAACCTGAAACTGACTTAATAGCTTTAGTTTGAGCAGCACTACCAACTCTACTTACAGATAAACCAGAATCAACAGCTGGTCTAACGCCTGAATTGAATAATTCAGTTTGTAAGAATATTTGTCCATCAGTAATGGAAATTACATTAGTTGGAATATATGCTGAAATATCACCAGCTTGTGTTTCGATGATTGGTAAGGCAGTTAATGAACCACCACCTAATTCATCTGATAATTTTGCAGCTCTTTCAAGTAATCTTGAATGCAAATAGAATACATCACCTGGGTAAGCTTCTCTACCTGGAGGACGACGTAACAATAAAG
>CAVCDR010000066.1:0-12609 GCA_963601025.1 Agathobacter sp.
AAAGCCAAAGAAAAAGGACTGTTAGAAATTAGTCATTTCGTAACAGCCCCTTTTATAACCATTTTTTAATTTTGGTCGTATAATGGCGTTATAAGGGAGGACTTATTATTATGAAAAAGAAATTTATTTCATTGTTTATGTCTATGTTTATGCTAGTTGCGGTATTTGTACCTGCAATGGCGGAAGATAACTATGTTGGATCATCATCTAATGATGTAACTACTTCTGGGACAATTAATGTTAACGACAGAACTATTTATCTAGTAAATAGTACAGATAGTGAAAACTATAAAAATTCACCTGCACTTCTTGTAACAAAAGCTGGCGATGCTAGTGAAGGAAAAACAAAAGATGTTTATCAAAATGTTCAAAGCGGAAAAGATGCGGAATATAAGAAACTAGTTAGTGGTGTCAGTGGTTTAGAGGCTGTTGTAGTAGTTGATGTAACACCTAATGAAGCAGCTAGATCAATTGTTGGTAATGACACTACAGTTCAAATCACAATTGGTTATAGTGGTATTGAAGCAAACGCTACATATTATGCAGTTCATATTGGCGAAAATAATGAAGAAGCTAACAAATGTAGCAACGGTGAGGGAACTCTTACATTTACTATGACTGGTTTTTCTCCAGTTATTATCTATAAAGTTGTAAATAACACAACTAATAAAACTACTGAAAATACTGATGGTAGTTCATCAACTAGTAAGGTAGTAACTTGTGAAGATGAAAACGGTAAAGGTTGGGTTTGGTCAGAATCTAAGAAGGCTTGTGTATATAGCGTAACTAATACAAGCGCTAAATAATTCATTTTTGAAAATAAGTAAAAGAGGGTTTAGGTGTTTGCTTAAACCTTTTTTGTTGTTTTTGCCTAAAGTTAAGCTTTCTTTATTTGACTACGAAAGAGAAAAAATACGTTTTGTAGCCAAATAAAAGCTTAATCGAATAAATCGTTGAGTGTTATTATGTTGTTAAATATGCTGCTATATTTGTTTTTAGTTATATCAAATGTTTCGATTAAGATATTATGAACCATCTCTTTTTTTGATAGTTTACTAGTTAATATTGTTTGCCTATCTAGAAGTGCTTGATAATATTTCTTGTCTACCATAAATTTGCCTGTATAGAATTTGATTTCACACATATCTACAACATTATCATTTCATTAGATTACCAAATAAGGATATAATCTTTTTCAAGAATGAATATTTATCTTGGCTATTGTTTTGACAATATGTTAGTAAAAAATGTCATTTAGTAATAAAATAATTTAGTTTGAAAGGATGGTTTTATGGAAGAAAATATAACAAATCAAGAAATTGATGATAGTAAGCCTGTTGCTGAAACTGAAACTAAAGTTGAAAAGAAGAAAGCTCCTGTTTTGACAATTGTTTTAGGTGTTATTTGTGTTTTATTGGCTGTAGCTTTAGTATATACGATGTCTAATAAGCCTCGTACTACATTTAATTTATCTGAAGTATATGAAACTTATTTTGATGGTAAAGAGGGCAGTGTTACTTTACCTGAAAATTTCATGGTATGTAAGAATGGACAATTGTTATATAACGATGATGGTTTAGTTGATGTAAGAGGTGCTTTAATTGGTGCTGATATGACAAGTGATGAATTTGATGAGATGGTTGATACTTATAAGGAATCTTATGAATTAAGTGAAATCACCGATAAAGACTACAAGGGCTATAGTTTTATTTATGAAACAGATAGTGGTAACAATTATGTTTATGTCTTATATAAAGATGATATTTTTGTTCAACTTATAACTTTAGACGAAAATATCGCTCAAACGGTTTTAAATAGTATAAAATTTTAATATAGTGAAAGAGGGGGATTAAAACTATGATTTGTCCAAATTGTGGAAAGACTATTGAAGATGGTTCTAATTTCTGCGTAGAATGTGGTGCTAACTTAAATCCAAATGCGCAAGGAACTAATTTCAATCAAGCTTATAAGCCTTATGATCCAAAAGATCATACTGCTGAATTTGACGTGAAGGATATCTCTGATAACAAAGTATTTGCGGCACTACCTTATTTATTAGGCATTACTGGCGCTATTATTGCCGCTATTGCCGCTAATAAGTCAGATTATGCAAGATTTAATGTAAGAGAAAGTTTAAAGTATACAGTATGTAATACTTTACTTGGTATTGCAACAGCGATCTTAGTGGTACTTGGTACAATATTTAGTGGTGTATCGATGTTAACTAGAATCGCAAGCAATCCATTTTATGCTCTATCATACGGCTATTCTGGTTTAGTAGGTGGTGGCATCTTTACTACAATAATTTGTGTTATCGCTTCAATTTGCTACATCATCTTATTTGTATGTCGTATTATTGCCTTTATTAGAATTTTAAAAGGCAAGGCTAAAGAGGCTCCAATTGTTGGTGGCTTTGGTTTCTTAAAGTAATTTAATTGAAAGAAGAGAGGTTAAAAATATGATTTGTCCAAACTGTGGAAAAACTATCGCTGATGGTTCTAATTTCTGTGTAGAATGTGGTGCTAATTTAAATCCAAATGCTCAAGGCGTTGGCTATGCTTATGATCCAAAAGATCATACTGCTGAATTTGATGCTAAGGATATTTCTGAAAATAAGGTATTCGCTATGTTACCTTACTTATTAAGCATTACTGGTACTATTATTGCAGTTATTGCTGCAAACAATTCACCATATGCAAGATTCTGCGTTAAGGAAAGTTTAAAGTTTACAGTATGTGAAGCATTACTAGTAATTATTGCTTTAATTTTATGTCTAACTGTAGTAATTCCAGTTTGTGCTGGTGTTTGTTACTTGGTGTTATTTGTATGCAGAATTATTGCTTTCGTTAGAATTTGTAAGGGCAAGGCTAAGGAAGCTCCAATTGTTGGCAGCTTTGGTTTCTTAAAATAATTGCCTAATATGTTTTGTAAATATTGTGGAAGCAAGAATGCTGATGGGGCTAAGTTCTGTGTCAATTGTGGCAAACAAATTGGTGAAACAGTATCATTAGAAAAGCCTATTGAAGAAGCTCCCAAAAGAAAACCAGGCAGACCTAAAAAGGCTGATACAACTATTGTTGAAAATAAATTCGATGAGCTTAAGGATGAAATAAAGGTTGAAGAGCCTAAAGTTGAACCAGTAAATGAGACTGAAATTATTTATCCTGAGGAAACAATCAATGAATTTAAAAAGCCTAAGAAAAGGAAGACTGGTCTTGTAATATTTCTTATCTTATTAGTACTTGCACTAGTTGGTGCTGGTGTATACTATTTTGTATTTAGAGATAATAGTAGTACTGCAAGTGGTGATGTAACAATTGATTTAACTAATTCTATTTCATGTAATATTGAGGTGGTTGAGGGTACTTCATCATGTGATATCGATTGGTCTAAACTTAAGAGTGCATATGGAAATAGTGTTTCTTATAACTATGAGGCTATTGAAAAGCTAGCTAGCGAAAAGGGTTTGAATTATGACGATGTTAAGGCATATTATGATCAAACTAATCCTATTGATGATTTAAAACAAATTGTTACCTTCGCTGGTGGCATTAATGATAACGGCAGTGTCGATTATGATATTACTTGTGTTAATGAGGAACTTTTAAACTTATACAACTTTAAAGTTGTATTGGGCAGTGGAAGTATAAGCCTTAATTAATAATTCAAGGGACTTATAAAGCTTAATAGTTAAAGCTTATATAAGTCCTTTTAATTTTGCCTTTTTGATTATGCTGGATGCATTATTAAAGTGATAAATAAGTTATAATTATTTTGATTAAGGAGGAGAAGATGGCAAATCAATTAATGATGCCTATTGGCGTTGAAAATTTTGAAGAAATCAGAAATGGTAAATATTACTATGTTGATAAGACAAAATTAATTGAACAATTACTTAGACAAAGAGGTAAGGCTAATCTTTTCTTACGTCCTAGAAGATTTGGTAAAACCTTAAATATGAGTATGCTTAAGCATTTCTTTGAAATAGGTGCTAAAAAAGAATTATTTAATGGTTTATATATTGAAAACAATAAAGAACTATGTGATGAATACATGGGCAAGTATCCGGTGATTTTTATTTCTTTAAAAGATGTAGCTGGACTTACGTTTGAGGAAGCAAGATATTGTTTGATTAGGCAAATAGTAAAGGAAGCCAAACGTTTTAGATTTCTAAAAGAAAGCGATAAGTTGGAAGCTGACGAAAAAGATTTATATAATGCCATTATCGCTCAAGAAGGCGGAATATACAAAATAGATAAAGAATTACTACCATCATCTTTGCAAATGCTATCTGAATTACTTTATAAACACTACAATCAAAAAGTAATTATCTTAATTGATGAATATGATGTACCACTAGATAAAGCTTTTCAAAATGGTTACTATAAAGAGATGGTATCTCTTATAAGAGGATTATTTTCAGAAGCTCTTAAGTCAAATGACTGTGTAGAATTAGCTGTTTTAACAGGATGTCTAAGAGTTTCTAAAGAAAGTATCTTTACCGGTCTTAATAACTTTAAAGTATTTTCTATTGACGATAGCGAATCTGATGAACAATTTGGCTTTACTGAAGATGAAGTTAAACAATTGCTTAAAGATTATGATTTAGATTCACATATTATAGATATTAAACAATGGTATGATGGTTATCGCTTTGGAGATGCCGATATCTTTTGCCCATGGGATGTAATTAACTATGTTTCTAGATTATGTAACGATATAAATGCTAGTCCTAAGTCATATTGGATTAATTCTAGTGGCAATGGTCTAGTAAAACGTTTTATTAAAAAAGCAGATAAGAAAACAAGAGATGAGATTGAACAATTATTAAATGGCGAATCTATTGAGAAAAATATCCAATTAGAACTAACATATGATGAAATAGATAACTCAATAGATAATATTTGGAGTGTCTTATTTACTACTGGTTATTTAACTAGCGAAGGAAAAGCTATAGATGGTATATATAAGTTAAGGATTCCTAATGAAGAAATAAGGCAAGTATATCAAACACAAATTAAAGAGTGGTTTAAAGAATCTATTCAAAATGATTCTAATAAACTATCTTCTTTATGGATTGGTTTTAAAGAAGGTAATAGTCAAGTCATAGAAGACATGCTTACTAACATTCTAGATAAGACCATAAGTGTATTTGATCCAAAGGGAAGTGAAATAGAAAAAGAAAAGTTTTATCACGCTTTCTTAACGGGAATTCTAATTGGTAATGGAAATTGGGGAGTATCTTCTAATAAAGAAACTGGTGATGGCTTTGCGGATATCTTAGTTGAACTAGATAATCCTAATAAGGGATTAGTTATTGAAATTAAAAGCGTAGATAAAGTAACAGATCTTGATAAGGCTTGCGATAAAGCGATAAATCAAATCAAAGATAAAAGATATTATGAATATCTAATAAATGAAGGAAGAAATGATATCTTAGGATATGGTATATCTTTCTATAAGAAAAGATGTAAAGTAAGTGTTATAAAACTTTAACTACTAGCTTGTTATGTTTGCTTCTTATTTGAATTTAAAATGTAAATTTTAATAGAGTTCAATGCTAAAGATATGTTTCACAAAATTCAGTTGCATTCATAATGTTGTTATCTTTAGGGTAATGTTTAAGATTACCTGTTATTAAAATTGCATTAGTGTATTTTGCTACTTCATAGAATTTTCTATTAGATTCATCATTGTCAAATGAAATATCTTTAATAGAATCGACGATTACACAAAATCCATTTTTTATAAGTGGATCAAGAATTGCATCTATTTCTAATTTCGTGAACTTAAACTTCGGGTAGTTAAAAACCTTATAGTATTCTTCTAATATTCGACAATCATAACATATCGTAAATTTACCGAAAGTACACGCATTTAAGATGTCGCTTGCATTTCTTCCTGGTGACCAAGCTGTCGATATAAGTATATTTGTATCAAGTACAATATTCATTTATTTTTCCTTGCTTCATCTATCAAAGAATTTATTTCTTCGTCGGTCATAAAACCTTCTTTAGCTGCTTTTGCGCGCATATTGCTTAAAGCAATTATAGCCTTAGCTTGTCTTACTGCTTGTACTGTTTGGTCAAAACATCCATCCGGAATTTCTATCATCAGCGCAGATGGCTTTCCGTTATTTGTGAGTATAACTTCATCTCCTTGGCTTAAATCAGACCACATTTTTTTAGATTCAGTTCTTAAATCTCTGATTGAGTAAAAATTCATACACTATCCTCCTATGTTTATGGTACACAATCGTGTCCATTTAGTCAACAAACATATTTAAAGGTATATGCTATTTTATGTTAGAAGGTTCTTTCTTTTTTTAGATTTTTAATAAGATAGCCTAGACATAAGCTTATAAACATTGAAGTAGTTAGTTCATCAAAAGTATGGCCGCTTACATATGAACATACTACTCCAAGACACACTACCATTAATAGAATGATATTAAGATAGTTCCAATGATTATCTTTATAGCCAAGTAGTAGCTTTATACCGGCATAGGCAAGTAGAACAATCCAACCACCCATAATAAGGACTACGCCTATTGCTCCATAACTGTAATATTGTTGAACAAAATCTCTTTCAATAATGATTCCGCCGCGCATAAATGTACCATAGCCAAAGCCAGTAAGCTTTTGAGCTTTGCTTAGTTCATTCCATTTATATTTAGTAAAGATAGTTTCGATTTGTCTACCATTTACTCTTTCTTCTAATTCATATTTGAAGATTAAATCAACCCAAAATTGTGGATCGTATTTATAGCTATACCAAGTAGTGTAATAAATAGGTGGAGTAACATTCATAAGGAATTGATAGTCTTCAAACATAAAGACATAGAAGTTACGCCATTCTTCGCTCCATTTAACTAATTTATCCGCATCTTTTAATAAACCTTTAGCTTCAGTTCTTTGGTTCTCATCACCCTTAATAAATACATAATCGTCCGCATCTATTTGTTGGTTCTGATATGCCGGGCCATAAGGGATTATAATAGCACACATTGCGGTAACTAATATTAAGAAACAGATATAAACTTTTTGTAGCTTTTCTTTTTTTATAATTAATAAGAATACATATATTATTAACATCACTACTGGTACAATTGCACTACAATAGGTTGCGATTCTAGTTGATAAGATAATCATAGCTAAGCTATGTATCAAAATAAGTATTCCAATTAGTGTTTTTTTAATTTTATTTTGTTCCTTATAGAAGAAATAATATAAGAATGGTAGTGCCATCAACATTAAAATTCCAATAGTATTTCCTTCTTCGAAAAAGAACTTAGTGGCGTATTTTCTTGGATGATGCCAATATCTTGTAAAAGGAAGTGAAAACCATGACAAGAAGTTAGCTATTGTATAGCCTGAATATGTTGACTTGCCAAAGACAAATAGATTAGAAATAAAGATAGGGATAGCTGTAAAACATGATAGACTAATAGTAATCTTTTTAATAATTACTTCTGAGATATTTGATAAGTTAAATACATATACGTAGACAAGTGGTAATAATAATGTAATAGTATAAACAATTTCATCACTAATATTAAAGTAGAAATTTTCAGTCAAATGTATACTTCCTTGAATGATATTGGCGTTTTTACAATGTAATACAAAATATATGCCAAATATTATTGTGTAGATGCCAAATAGGATTATTGTTTTCCTTTTATTTTGTTCAAAATAGAAAAATACTAATAATACTAGTAATGGTAAGACAATAAAATCAATAATTGTCGTAAATCTTGGAAATGGTAGCTTATCGGCTATTAGATAATCAAGCTCAATAAGAGGATGTAGCGCAATTATGATAAATATTAATGTAAATAAGTTTTCTTTCTTTAAAATCTTTTTCATAAGTTATATTTTACCTTATATTGTTGGATATTCCATAGGCCCCAAGAGGCAATAGATACATGAAATATTGATATAAATAGATAGCTTTTACTTCCCAAAAGGCATGGAATAAGAAGCCGCCAAAGACAATACACATTAAGATTGTATGTTTTAGTTCAATTTTTTTATAATCTTTAAATATTAATAACAATAATCCAATGGCAATAATACTACTTCCACTATCAAAGATATTGGTAAACATAGTGTATAAATTACCACTTGTAACTTCTTTTACTAAACCATTATTGTCAAGTTCCTTGTAGTAATCAAAACAATCATAAGTAGGGCTAGTAAATGATGCCAAGAACTTTTGCGAATAGAATCTAAATATTAGAGCAGGATTGTTTTTAAAATCATCAAAGACACCCTTGATAAATGTTTTAGCTTCATTTTCTGTATATTCTTTTACATAGCCATTTTGGGCATGGTAGTTTTCAAATTGGCTAGTATAAGATCCAGGCCTATCTTGATTGTAGTTTACGCCATAAGCTAGCCAACAGATAGTTGGTAGCTTTGTATCGTTATAGTTGATACCTACTTTATTTCCCCAATATTTTTGTAGGCCACTTGTGCCTAGATAGGTTCCAAGTAACATTAAACAGATTGTCAGAATGATACTTATTTTTTTATTATTAAGAAAATGGATAAGTAAATAAATTATTTCAGCTATTAGAATAATTAGGCTATTATTTTTGATTGTGATTGAGCATATGATGGCAATAGCTGTAAAAATTAGACATCTTAGATTATTGTTTTCAAAATACTTAAGTAAATAGTATATAGACACTAAAGCTAAAGTGTAGGATAGACAATTGCCATACATAATAAAGCTATCAAAGACATATTGTATATTTAGAAACATTAGATAAATAAGAATGTAGTTTGTCTTTTTATCTTTGAATAATAAATTAGTTATGCCATATAAAGATAGATAACCAATCAGGACAAATAGTAAATTAATAAATCTAATTGAATATAGAGTTCCTGTTGGTCCAAATATTTTTAGGTTTACTAATAAATAAGTGAAGTAACCAATATTGTTAGGATAGACACTTAAATATGAAGCGTAGCTTAATGATTCATAATTACCATTTAGGATATTTAAGGCTGCATGGTAACAATTATAGGAATCGTCTAAATCTTTCAATTCAACATCGTTTGTTAAGATCCAAATAGTCCCTAGTATTAAGCACATTATTAGAAAAAAGATTAACAATTTAAAATCATTTATTCTAAAAAAATCTTGTTTTATTAGATAGTATAAAAGAAGTATGAAGAATATTAAAAAAAGTATATTGAAGATACTGGTAAAATTAAATTCAGTATTATAAGCAGTTCTATTTACGGTTGTGGTAAAAAGAAGATTAGCTATACTGTATACTAAAGCAAATACCAGAAAACAGCCTTTTACGATATTCTTGCTTAACTTGTTAATAAAGGAAACCATCTTTTAAATTATATCCTAGAAAGTATGCACTATTAGTTAATGATATACTTTAGTTATGAAATATTTTTTTATTGCGTTTATTTTAGCTTTATATTTTGAGTTGTTAGGCAGATACTTTCTTCATTTATTCAAGAAAGAAGCCTTCTTTATATCTTTTCCTATTGGCATTACTTTTACCATGGCTATCTTGTATGTCATTGGTTGGCCAATATCGATCAATAATCTTCCTTCTATTTATTATGTGATATTGTTATGTTTATATTTTGTATTAACTTTAGTATTAATCTTTAAGAATATTAAACAATTGGATTTCAAACTTGATTATAAATTACTTATAGTTTTCTTTGTATTTTTGGCTTTTGAAATATATATGTCTTACCATCGTACCTTGGGCGATCCTCATGGTTTTGATGCGGTCTACTATATAAACTATATAAGCGCTAACGTCGACACGAATGCCTTAAATAGCACCCATCCTTGGTTTGGCACAACACCTAATAACTATAAGGATACTATTACTTATGTTTTCCAATCTTATAATTATTTTATTTCTTCTTTTATTTATATCTTACAAAAGGGCTTTGGTTTACTAAATATCGATATTGATTTCTTACCAGCTTATTATTGGATTTTTCAAATACAATTACATATATTCTTTATTTCCATTTCTTTGGCTAGTATAAAAGAATTGAAGATTGAAAATAAGCTATTAAAAATTGCCTTGGCAATATTATTAGTCTTATTTATGAATAATTTTTACTACAATATTATTTTTGGCTTTATAGGTAATTCTTTTAGAATGTCGATTCATGCCTTGGCTACAATATTCTTATTTAGATATTTTAAGAGTAGAGAACATAGTGATTTATATATTTTCTTTATTTGTATGTTAGGCTTATGCGGCTTTTCTTCAACAGGCACTTTTGCGACAATCTTCGTCTTATTTGGCTTGTTCTTTTATTTATATGATAAAGAAAAAGATTTGCTTAAGTACTATTGTTTAGTATTGTATATGCCAACAATCAACATATTAAGTGTTAAGCTTGGTGCAAAGTGGTATGTTTTCATCTTAACTTTTGTTTTATTCTTTATAATTTATAAGTTAAATGATTTTATTCTTAATCTTTATAAGGATAAAAGAGTAAGATATGGAACAATTATTGTATTAATGGCTTTTATCATGATAATGAATATTGTTACAGCGGGTAAATTGTTTGATTTTAGCGGCTTTATCAACAACTATTCTGAACAACAAGATATGTCTTGGGACTACTTTGATTTTATGGATGTAAGACACTATATCTTTAATCTTTTGGTGTTGATTCCCTTATTTTATTCTTTGGTTAAAAATCGTAAACATCCGTTTTCGATTATTTCAATAGTCTTGATACTAACAATATTTAACCCACTTGGTGGTACTTTTATTAATAAACTATGTTGGGTGTATTATCGTACTTATGACATTATTATCAATCAATATACTTTGGCATACTTTATTTATTATTTTGTAAGTGAAGTAAATTATAAACAAATTCCTACTTATCTAGTACTTGTTTCTTCATTAGGCCTAGCAATTATGCAATATCCACGTTACTATCATTATCAATTTAAACCAGATGATGACTATAATCCAATCGCAAGGATTGAAAATAGTGAGCTTGAGATGATTAAAAATGTAGTTAGTATGATTGATGAAGAAAATATTTCTAATCCACGCATTATTAATACTACTTTCTATATGAATTCTTATATTCATAATGGCGAATATTTGATCGGCAAGGAAAGAAGATATAACTATGATTTATATGATGATGTTTCATATAATCTTTATCTAATTTTCTATCCTTCTGATGGTTGGGATAACTTTAGGCCTAGTGATGAGCCAAAGTATGATGAAGTAATTGAATTATTAAAAAAGTGTGACTATGATATTTTAGTTTTAGATAATAGCTTATGTGTTGACTACAAGGGCCAAAATATGACCCTTGCGGATGCGATATGCAGTGATGGCACTTATACTAGATCAAAGTATTCTACTAGCACTTATGCAGTTATTGATTTAAGGAAATAATTGTTTAATTGCAATTATGCGCAAAGTAAAATAATGAAAAATATGCCAATATACGCAAAGTAATTGTATTCAAAATATGCCAACATGCGCAAAGTAATTAGCCATGTAGGATATACATAGTGTAGTTATTTATATCGACATCAACCTTTTCAGCTATCTTATAATCTTGACCACTAACTAGCTCTTTTCTTACTTTTTCTAGTACTTTGTCTTCATCAAGTGTTTTATCTATGTATAGTACAAATTCTTCACTCATTAGTTCATTAGATAAACTATTGACATCATCAGATGTATAAGTGGCTTCATACCATCTTAAGTCCATCCACAAGAATGAATTGATAAAGTTGTAGTAGTTATTGTTGTCGCTTGATATAACTAATGCTTTATCCCATTGATGGTCCTTGGCGATATCCCATGATTTAGGAGTGCTTAGTCTAGATATCCAAGAAAAGTCTAATTTAAGTAATATTAGTCCACAAGCTATAAGAATAACTACTCTTTTATCTTTAAGTAGATAACATAGTCCTAAAAATAAAGCTAATAGACCAATAACTTCCATACCCATCATATATCTTTCAATAGCGAAGGTAGCTAGATTTGAAACAAATAGATAATACATAAAATAACTTATTAGTAACATCATTACTATTTCAAACTCTTTATGTTTTTTTATTACCATAATTATAGAAGCTATTAAAACTAGTAACATTAGCACAAAGACAATTGTTCCACCATATGATTGTTCGATAAACTTTTTCATAAAGTCTAGGTTAATACTAAGATGTGATATTTTTTCCAAAGAAGAAGCACCATGTGAAAATTTAAAGTGTCCTACTGTACCTCTAAAGACAACTATTACATTTAAGACAAAGGCACTTGCACAAGCTATAAAAGAATATAATAAGTCTTTATATCTTTTGTTTATGATTAGAAAGATTGCGGCAACTAAACTTAGACAACCGATGGCCACATAGAAATAATAATGTGATAAGCCGCCTATCATTGTTGAGGCAAAAAGTAATAAATAATTAAGCTTTTGTTTGCCTTTACATTTTAAAACCCTTAACATTATATATAAAAATAATAAGCTTACTGTTGAGAGTAATTGATACATTCTAATTAATTGGAAATGGTATAAGAAGATACTGTTTAAAGTATACATTAGATTAATTAGTACCATATATAAA
>CAVCDR010000067.1:0-15722 GCA_963601025.1 Agathobacter sp.
TGTCTTTAAAAATGTAATAAAGAAAAATCGATATAACTATAGTCCATCAGATTTAATTTCTTTAATGATGATTGTAGCCTTAGGTTTCCAACTACTAGAGTCTTGTTTTTATGGAGTTGGAGCTAATATTCCAACGATGTTAATAAGAGGTTTAACGATAATGCACGGGGGATATGGTTTTCTTATTGGTTATTTCCTTGTAAAGGGGATACAAAAAGAAAAGAAAGGATATGCTTTTCTAGCTATTTTTATTCCTTTTATCTTACATGGAGCTTATGATTTCTTTTTAAGTACTTATATAAAGGAAGTTAATTCTGATTTAGGAATAATATCTTTGCTATTAGCTCTTATATCGATTGTGATTATGATTTGGGCAATTGCTTATATTAATAAACTAAAGAAGAATGAAGAATTAAATAAACCTTTAAATTTAGAGAACACCGGCTTTAAATATAAGGGAAAATAGTGTTAAATAATTTAAAGAGGAGATTTTATGAAAAACTTTAAGATTATTTTAATTTGCTTATTTTGTTTATTAAGTTTTACTGCCTGCATCAATAAAACTAATGATGATACAAGTACTAGCGAAGATACAGTAACAAACGAAACTGCTACACCTGTTACAACAGATATGCCTAGTGAATCAGCAGATAGCGAAGAAGCTACCGTAGTATATGAAGGTATATTTTTAGATAATCAAGAGATTCTTGATTTATTCGCTAAAGTAAGAGGTGAAGAAGCACCTTATGAGACTGTTACTAAAGAATTTCATGTAACTACTGAATTTATGCCTAGTGAGGCCCATAGCAAGTGGTATGGTGAAAAGATTACTGTTCATATTACCAAATACAAATCAGCTGAAATAAAGATGGATGATGGAAATATGACTGCAAATGAGGGCTTTAAGGCTGAAGTAACAAGTGATAATGAAAAATTAAATGAATATTTAAAGTCACTAAATAAGAATTTCCATATTACCGGTTCATATAAAGATGGCGCTAAATATACTGACCAAATAGATTTTAGTGATGGCACAGTTTTAGATGAAACAGTAGAAGGTACTTTTGGTGGATTCTATAGTGATGGAACCTATCGTTTTGAATAATGAAAGCTTATTTTCATCTACCTGGATTATTTGAATTTTATGATTTTTATAAAGAATTCTTGCCGCTATTTTATAGCCATAAAGAATTCTTTTATGATTTTTGTGAAATTGGGTCTTTATATGGAACTCCTGAAGATTGCTTATGGGGCGGAGGGAGAACTAGTGAAGGCAATGCAAACGCTGAAGATGTGCTTTCTTTAATGAAAGAATATAAGATATCATCTCGTCTTACTTTTAGTAATTCTTTGCTTAAGCAAGAACATTTAATTGATTATAAATGCAACCATCTATGTGCTTTGTTTAATAATGAAGATATTAAAAATGGTGTAATAGTACACTCTGATTTATTATTAGGCTATTTAATGAATAACTATAAGAATCTATATTATGTTTCTTCTACTACTAAAGTTTTAACTGATTTTAATGATTTAGTAGTTGAACTAAACAAAGATGAATTTAGTTATGTAATACCTGATTTTAGACTTAATAAAGAATTTGATAAGCTATCTAAATTAACAAGTAAACAAAAAAGTAAGGTTGAGTTTCTATGTAATGAATGTTGTTATGTTGGGTGTAAAGATAGGGAAGAGTGCTACAAAAATGTAAGTCGTAAAAATCTTGGTATAGATACTTTTGATAATATATGTAAAGCACCCAATCTAGATAAAGGCTATTCTTTTTCTAAAGCTATGAAAAATCCAAGTTTTATAAGTGTTGATGATATAAAGAATATTTATATGCCACTAGGCTTTAATAACTTTAAAATCGAAGGAAGAGGGCTAGGAAGTGCGCTGTTGCTTGAATTTATACTGTACTATATGACTAAGCCTGAATATCATATTAACGTAAGAGAAGCCCTTTATTTGGATAATATGCTAGATCTGTTTTAAAGAATTAAACCAAAATTTGTATTTTTTGTTGTATTGACAATTTTTTTGAAAATGAACTTAAACTGTTGTCATTATTTGTAACATCTTAATGCTATAGACTTTAACAATTAGGACATTAAAATGTTATAATATTTTTGGGGAAAGAATATGAACGTAACTTTATATCACGGATCAAACAAGATTATTGAAAAACCTATATATGGAGCAGGCAACAAAAGAAATGATTACGGCCTTGGATTTTATTGTACCCAAGATTTAAATTTAGCTAAAGAATGGGCGGTAGGAGAAGGAAGTGATGGTTACGCTAACAAATATGAATTAAAATTGGATGGCCTTAGTTGTTTGGATTTGTCTAGTGAAGAATATAATATTCTTCATTGGATTACTATTTTATTAGAGAATCGTATATTTGATTTGAAGTACACTGTTTCTAAAACAGGCAAAGATTATTTAATTGAAAATTTTTCTCTTCCTTATGAAGATTATGATTTGATAAAGGGCTATAGAGCTGATGATTCTTATTTTTCTTTCGCCGATGCTTTTTTAAAAAACAATATATCTTGCCAAAGATTATCAGAAGTTTTAAGACTTGGTAATCTTGGAGAACAGATAGTTGTTAAAAGTCCAAAAGCCTTCGATAGCTTGAACTTTATTGGCACAGAAGTAGCATCTAGCGATATTTATTATCCTATACGTAAAGAAAGAAATGAAAAGGCTAGAATCGCTTTTCTTTCTGATAAAGAGGGCGCTTTTAATGCTAATGCTTTGTACTTGATTGACATTATTAGAAATGGAGTTGACAAGAATGATTCACGCATACAATGATTATTATTTAGATTTAACTCAAAGAAAACTTGGTTCAATGTTTGAGATTGCTTATTTTGATCAAAAATTAAGTGCAGATAAATTCGCTGATAAGTTTATTGAGTCTAAGGTTTGTAGCGCATTTGAAGAAGCTAATCCTATCTATGTAGCTGGCAAATCAGCTAATGAGCTATTAGGTATTGTTTTAGAAAAAGAAATAGAATATGAACAAAACACGTATGCCTCACCTGAATATTGGCTTGGCTTTGTTTTAGCTTATATTCAATGGTATTTCAATAAGCCTTTTAGAGAATTGGTTGACGTTTTCCCGTGTAGTGAACTTCTTTTGTGTTACTTCCCATATCATGAAATGGATATAAGTCATCTTATTGATATGTATAAAGAAAAATTCTTTTTTGACACATCACTTCGTATATGTCGAAAGAAAAGGGGACTTTCGCAAAGTGATTTATCTAAATTAAGCGATGTTTCTTTAAGAAGCATTAAAGCTTATGAACAAGGAAAACTTGATATCTCTAAAGCTTCTTATGAAACTTTATATAAACTAGCGAAAGCACTTTGTTGTTCGGTTGAAAATTTGGTTATATAAGAACCAGCTATCTTTTTCACCTTCTCAATTAAGTAGGGTAATTCTTATTTTTAATCCTAATTGTGGATTGATAAAAATTAAGTTACTATTCTATAATAAATAATGTAATTTCGCAAAATATAAATTTTACGAAAAGATATAGTATATTTAAAGGGGATTTAGTTATAATATAGATATGGCTGAAGAATATCAAAATGATTTACAGTTAAGTTTAGATAAAAAAGTTAAGACGATCGTTAATGATTTGCCTGATTTTATGTCTAAATTCTTTAAAGATTTAAAAACTAAAGGAATGTCAGAAAGAACGCGTTTGGAATATGCCTATGATATGAAACGTTTTATGGCTTTTGTATCAAGCCAAGCTGGTTTTAAAGATGTTAATATCAACGCATGCAAAGCTAGTGATATATTAGATGTATTAACGTTTGATGATATCCAAGAATATCTCGATACTTTAAATACACATATTCATATAGATAAACATGGTGAAGCTAAAGAAATAATTAATTCACCATCTTCTAAAGCTAGAAAGATTTCGTCGCTTAGATCTTTATATAAATTCTATTTTAGAATTGGTGAAATTAATCACAATCTTTCTGATTTAATGGATTTGCCCAAAATTCCAGATAATAATATTGTCATAATGGATAAACAACAAGTGTCAAGAATACTTGAAGCTGTGTCTGATACCACTAATATGTATAATGGTGAAATCATTCGTCATAGCAAGATTGTTAAACGTGATTATGCGATTATGATGTTGTTTTTCGGTACTGGAGTTCGTGTATCTGAACTTGTGGGCATCGATTTGGAAGATATTGATTTCTATAATGCATCGCTTATAATCACACGTAAAGGTGGGGATCAAGATGAAGTGTACTTCCCTTCTATTGTTGAAGAAGCGATAAGAGATTATGTTGATAATGACCGCGATAACTTATTAAACGGAAAAGAAGAAAGTGCACTCTTTATCTCTATGCAACATAAAAGAATGACTGTAAGAAGCGTACAACTCATGATAAAAGGCTATGCAAATAAGGCTGGATTAAACATGAAAGTTACACCACACGCTTTAAGAAGAACTTTTGGTACAAATTTATATGAAGAAACAAATGATATTTACCTCGTAGCAGATGCACTACATCATAGTAGTGTTGAAACTACAAGGAAGCACTATGCGAATATGAGTAAAGAACATAAACGTATTGCAGCTGATAAATCATCTACTTTATTTGATAAATAGCTATAAAAAATCATTTAAATATGCTACTATAAAGACAAGTCGATAGACTAAGAGATTATTTACTTGGTTGTTCTAATCTCTTTTTTTATTTTTTCATATTCGGATTCATCTTTATCGATTCTTCCAAATAACAAAATAAAGATAAGTCTTATTACAATTAAAATTCTCATAAGCAAATCCCTCATAAACTTTTTCTAGTAGCTAATTCCTTTAAAAAAGCCCGGTTTTTATTTGCTATCAACTCGTCTTTAGCTGCACCAAATGTAGATGCACATATATACTATAAAAATCAAATTATTAAATCAAGTAGGATTTGGGAATTTATTTGCTGTTATTTGCTCAAAAATGTATAAACATATAAAATATGATAAACCAATCAAAATTATTATTAAATTGTATTAGCAATTTAATTATTTTTCCATTGCGTTTCTTCAGCTATTTTTATAAGTAATTTCCCGTTATACATAAAATAGTTAGGACCAGCTACATTATATCCTTTAATATTAGACATAATTGCCGATAAAGAAGTTAGTTCATCTTTATATAAAACTTTATGTTCACTCTCTACAATAACTTTTAGATTTGAATCTTCTAAGCATACTAACTCATCGCCTTTTTTAAGTCCGCATTTAAAGAAATCAATTGGTAGTCTTTTCTTTATATCTTCTTTTTTAATATTTTCTTTAACTCTCCTTAACTTATCTTGTGAACCGCTAATAATTGCGATTGCTTCTAAAAGTTCATACGCATCTTCTGGTGTCATAACAAAAAATTCTCTATTTTTAGAAACTCTTAAATCAGGATTAAGGTTATCAATTAAATTATGGAGCTTCTTATCTTCAAGATTACCTTGTGTTTGGTAAGTTGCATAAATCTCATATTCATAAGGAAGCGCGGTTGTACTTAATTGTTGTCTTCTAGCTTCTACATTAGTTGCATAGCCAATCTTGACCATGTCGTGTAATGCAGGATTAGTCATAATGTATATGTATCCTTTTGTTTTATCACTCATAATTTTCCCTCATCTTTAAAGAAAAGTAGTGCAATGCACTACTTCAACTTATCTAATAATGATGTACCAATCTTAGGCTTCTTTACACCAAATTCTTCCGCGATTGTAGCACCAATGCACGCAAATGATTCAAATGTGCCTAACTCCTTTGGCTCTTTAAATGACTTGGAATAAATAATTACCGGAATCATTTCTCTAGTATGATCAGACCCAGTCCATGTTGGATCATTTCCATGGTCGGCAGTAATATATAATACATCATCTTCATGAAGATTATTTAATAATTCAGAAAGAAGTTCATCAAATGAAACAAGTTCTTTTGCGTAGCCTTCAGGATTTCTACGATGTCCCCACTTGGCATCAAAATCAACTAAATTAGTAAAACAAATACCATTAAAATCACTAGCCGCTACTTCAATAGTTTGTTTCATACCTTCAACTGAAGATTTAGACTTAATAGCTTTAGTAATTCCTTTAGTATTAAAGATATCGTTAATCTTACCAATTGAAATGACATCATAGCCCTTTTCTTTCATTTCATCTAAAACAGTTACATCACTTGGATCTAAAGCATAATCATGACGATTACTTGTTCTTTCAAAGTTATCTTTATTAGTACCTACAAAAGGTCTTGCGATAACTCTTCCAACCATCCATTCAGGCTTTGATGAGCATAAATCTCTTGCGATTTTACATACTCTATATATTTCATCTAAACCATATAATTCCTCATTAGCGGCAATTTGTAACACTGAATCGGCTGATGTATAAATAATCATCTCTTTAGTTTCTAATTGCCTTTCACCTAATTCTTTAATGATTTCGGTGCCTGATGCCGCTTTGTTACCAATAAACTTATGACCAGTACGCTTTTCAAGTTCATCCATTAAATCTTTAGGGAAACCAGTATCGGTAAAGGTTACAGCTGGCTTAGTAGTCAAAACCCCCATAATTTCCCAATGTCCTGTCATTGTATCTTTGCCGATTGAAGATTCTTTCAGTTTCAAGCAATAAGCTTCAGGTTTTTCAACAGCGGGATTGCCCATTACTTCGGTTAAGTTGCAAATACCTAATCTTTCTAAATTAGGAATCTTATATTTTCCTTCTGTAGCTTTAAAAATATGGCCTAAAGTATTAGCTCCCTCATCACCATAATCTTTACTCTTTTCTTCATAACCAACACCTAGTGAGTCAATTACTACTACAAATACTCTTTTCATTTCTTATTCCTTTCTTATTTCTTCTTGTGCTTTGTTATATAAATCTTTGGCAGCTAGTAATGCGTTTTCATCGTCGCTACTGTTAGATATATTAGCTAATTCCATAATTATTTGTTTTTCATCAAGTTTTCTTATCTTAGTTGTAGTCTTTCCATCAACATCTTCTTTATAGATATAGTAATGTTCATTAGCACACGCTGCTACGCTTGCTAAATGGGTAATACATAAAACTTGAGTATCTTTAGCAATCTTGGCTATCTTTTTGCCCATCATTAAGCCAACCTTGCCACTAACTCCGGTATCTATTTCATCCAGTATCAATAAATCAGTATTTGATAGTCTTACAAAGACTGCTTTTAATGCCAATAATAATCTAGATACTTCGCCACCTGATGCGACATTTTTAAGCGGTTTTAATTCTTCGCCCTTATTCATTGAGATTAAGAATTCAATTGAGTCTATTCCATTACTACAAAGTTCTTTATCTTTAATATCAACCTTAAATAAACAGTTGTTTAGTAATAGATTATCAGTCTCTTTTTTTATATCATTAGAAAGATCGATAGCTTTAGCTTTTCTTATATCTGATATTTCTTTAGCTAGCTTGTAAGCCTTATTATAACCTTCATCTCTTTGTTTTTGTTTTTCAGCTATTACGTACTCTCTATTCTCAAAACTTTCAACCTTGGCTCTTAAATCAGCTAATAAAGCTATTAGGCCTTTAGTATCTGTCTTATGTTTTCTAGAAAGTTTACTATAAGTGAACAATCTTTCTTCAATTTGTTCAATATTTAAATCTGAATCAGAGAACTTATTTAATATATTATCTAGTTTATCTAATTCATCTTGTAAGTCATAATATAAAGAATTTATTTTCTCTTTAATATCTAATATTTCATCATCTTGAATATTTAAAGAATTAATAAGTTCATAAAATGATTCCTTCAAACCACCATCATTGTTATAAATATCTAAAGCATTATTTAATACACTTAAATACTTTTCCCTTGATTTTAATAGTTTTTCTTTTTCAATTAATTCTTCTTCTTCATTAATATCGAGTTTGGCATCCTCTAATTCCTTTAAATCATACTTAAAGAATTCAATTTCTCTTTGATTGTATACATTATTTAACAAATCATCATATTCATCATTAATCTTTTTATATTCATGATAAACATTAGAATATTCATTTAATTTATCTTCAAAGTTACAATAACGATTAAAAAGTTGCAATTGATTATTGGTATTAAATAAATATTGTGAATCCTTTTGCGAATGAATATCCACATATTTGCTTAATAATTCAGTTAAATAATTTAATGTTACCGAAGATTCATTAATCTTAATAGAATTATGATTATCTTTGCCAATAACTCTTTTAACAATTAATTCACCATCGAATTCAATATCTTGATTATCTAATTCTTTTTTTAAAGATTCATCATTAATATCAAAAACGCCCTCTATAATCGCTTTATCATAGCCATTACGAATCAAAGATGAATCACTTCTTCCCTTAAATAAGTAAGATAAGGCTGTTACAATAATTGACTTACCAGCTCCTGTTTCACCCGTAAAGACATTAAAACCTTTTTCAAATTCTATTTGAATATCATCAATTATGGCAAAGTTTTTAATTCTTAAGCTTTTTAACATTCAATCTTTTCCTTAATAAAACTATATAAACTCTTTAGATCTAAATTTAAACTTTCTTTTACTTTTAAGACATCACCATGTTTAACAAACATATCATCAACGCCTAATATATATAGAGGTACATTAACATTATGTTTATTAAATACTTCTAGTATTTCATCGCCTAGTCCGCCTCTTAAGATATCGCAAGTATACACAAAGATTGGTTTATTCTTTCTAGTACATTCAAGCAGCATCTCTTCATCAATTGGTTTAATAAAACGAGCATTTATCAAATCACATGGAAGATTGTTGTTGAGAATATCCTTTTTAATCTTAATAACATCATTTCCATAAGTTATGATGATAGCCTTGCTTATATCATTATTAATGATATATTCCCATTTTCCTACACTAATTTCATCTTTTTGATAAATTGTGTACTCAATAGAACCACGTGGATATCTTAACGCAAACGGAGAACCTATTTTAAAGCCCAAATCAAGCAGATTTTCCATTTCCCTACTATCTTTACCTTCTGCAATAATAATGTTAGGAAGAGGCCTTAAAAAGCTTATATCAAAGATACCTTGATGTGAATCACCATCTTCGCCAATGATGCTGCAACGATCTATGCCTAGTACTACCGGCAAGTTCATACGACATATATCGTGATTCATTTGATCGTATCCTCTTTGTAAGAAAGATGAATAAATTGAAACAAATGGCTTTAATCCACTTAAGGCCAACCCACTAGCAAAAGTTAAGGCATGATCTTCCGCAATGCCACAATCATAGCTTCTTTTTGGATACTTCGCAAAAATGTCATTTAAACATGAACCTGACATCATAGCTGGTGTAATAGTTACAATTCTATTATCTTCATCCATCATTTCTAAGATATGATCAGAAACAACTCTTGAATAAGATTTATAGTTATCGGGAACTTTAGCTAACATTTTGCCCGTTTTAATATCAAACTTTCCTACGCCATGCCACTTGCCTGACTTATCATCTTCGGCGAACTTATAGCCTTTACCCTTTTTAGTAACGACATGTACAACAACTGGTCCATCTTTTGATTTAGCCGCATTAAACGCATGAATTAAATCCGTTATATTATGACCATCAACAGGGCCCAAATAATCGACATTAAAGCCTTCAAAAATACCAGAATCAATTACTTTATCCTTGATTGATTCTTTTATTTTTTTGATAGCCTCAACAATCACATTACCATTTTTCTTACCATTTAGATAATCTTTTACATTACCCTTGATCGAAATATATTCAGAATTATTTCTTAAATTCGCAAAACCTTTACTTAAGGCACCAACATTTTTTGAAATAGACATATTATTATCATTAAATATAATAATTACTCTTGTCTTTAACTCACCTAAATGATTTAAAGCTTCTAAAGATAATCCAGATTGTAAAGCTCCATCGCCTACTACAGGTACAATACAATAATCTTCTTGTTTAATATCACGAGCTATCGCCATACCCAAGGCTGTAGATAAAGCCGTTGAAGAATGCCCAGCTTCAAAACAATCATATTTGCTTTCTTCTCTTCTTTGGAAGCCACTTAAGCCATTAAATTGTCTTAAAGTAGGAAAATCCTTAGCTCTACCCGTTAATATTTTATGGACATAGGATTGGTGTCCTACATCAAATAAAAACTTATCATTTAAAGGATCAAAACAATAATGCATGGCTATAGTAAGTTCCACAACGCCTAGATTACTTGATAAATGGCCACCTGTTTTTGAAACAGACTCAATAAGAAAATTACGAATATCATTCGCAAGTTCTTCTAATTGTTTCTTATTTAAAGTCTTAACAAAATCCGAATTCTGTATATCGTTAATATCCATCATCTATTTTTCATTCTATCGATTATTTCTATTATATAACGAGTATCAAATTTCGCATCTTCTAAATACTTATATAAGTCATTAAATAGATAATCAATGTAATCTTTTAGTTCATCCACACTCTTAAAACTTAAGGCTGTAAGCTTATCATTGCGCACATCAGAAGTACTCTTGCCAAGTTCCTTCTCGCTTTTTACAATATCGAATAAATCATCTTGGTTTTGAAATACAACACCAAGCTTACTACCTAATGTTTCAAAATAATTATAATCATTGTTTCTTGCAAGATACATTGCTGCAAGACAAGCATACTTAAATAAACCACTCGTCTTATTATCTTGAATCTCAAATAGTAATTTAGAATCAATATTCTTATTATTGCTAGTAACATCTAATAATTGGCCATAAATCATGCCATATAAACCAGCGTATTTTGCTAGAGCGCTAATTAAATTAACTTTAATGTCATCATCAAGTTCACTATCACTAATGCAAGAAAAGCTATGTGTTAATAAGGCATCACCTGTAAGTATGGCGATATCTTCACCAAACTTCTTATGACAAGATAGTTTGCCTCTTCGATAATCATCATTATCCATACCTGGTAAATCGTCATGAATTAAAGAATATGTTTGAATATATTCAAGTGCACATGCACAAGGATAGGCATCTTCTTCTTTTAAGCCAAAGCCCTTTACAATAGAAAACATGATGTTTGGTCTAAATCTTTTACCACCATCAAGACAATATTTCATGGCCTCTTTAATCTTATTATCGTAGAAATTATCTAAGCTATTAAATAAATATTCTTCAAAATCATTCATCTTTATTATCACCACTTATTTCTTCTATTTGTTTTTCATAAACATTTAATTGTTTTTTTAAATCATCAGCCAACTTTAAACCTTCTTCATAAAGCTTTATACTTAAGTCTAAATCGGTATTTTCATCATCTATTTTGGAAACAATATCCTTAAGTCTATTCATCTTATCTTCAAATTTTTCTTTAGCCATATTACTCCTTAACAATGGTATCAACATAACCATCATTCATTCTTATTTTAAGTTTATCATTATTTTTTAAATCTTTTTTACTTCTAATTAACTTATCATCCTTATAGACAATTGAATACCCTCTTTTTAAAGTATTGTCAACAGAATAAGATTTTAATAATAACGATAATTTATCAATCTCATTATCTTTTTCTTTTAATTTATTCTTGATCTTATTATTTAGATTATCAACACACACATTAATATTATTATTTAATCTATCAACCTTATGGGCATAATTAGCTAAACATAAATCATAATAATCTAGTTTTAGTTTAACTTTATCAATAATTAAATTAGGATTAATTAAATACTTATTATTTGTATATAACTCTAAAGTCTTTTTATAATCATCTAATTTATCAGTTAATGTATCAAATAAGTATGTTCTTATCTCATCTATTTCATCTATTACATCAATAACTGAAGGAGTCACATATTCTACTGTTGCAGTAGGTGTTGGGGCCCTTAAATCTACTACATAGTCCGCTAAAGTGAAGTCTTGTTGGTGGCCTATACCGGATACAATAAAAGTGTTTAGATGATAGATTGTTTTAACTAGTTCTTCATCATTAAAACAAAATAAATCTTCAAAAGATCCCCCACCTCTTGCGAGAATGATTATCTCATAATCCTTTGCATCAACTTCTTTTAATTTAGAAATAATATCTTTGCTAGCGTCATTGCCTTGAACTAAACAAGGATAATAATCTACATTGCATATAGGCCATCTTTTAGCAAATTGGATTTTAATATCAGACATAGCAGCACTATTTTCACCTACTATTACCGCAATCTTTTCAGGATACTTACAAGGTATACTTTTCTTATGATTATCATTAAAATAGCCTTCATTAAATAGTTTATTCTTAAGTTCCTCATATCTTTGATATAAGTCCCCTATACCATCTAAATTCATTGAATTAACATAGATTTGTAGTTGTCCAGAGACTTCAAATAAAGATACATTACCCGCTATTAAAACCTTATCCCCATTCTTTGGATTAAATTTTAAGGAAATAGCTTTCGATTTAAACATGACACAACTAATTTGTGCTTTATCATCTTTTAATGTGAAATATAAATGGCCAGAACTGTGATGATGAAAATTAGATAGCTCACCACTAACTTTTACATTACTTAAGTTAGCATCACTATCTAATTTATTTTTAAGATATAAAACAAGTGTACTAACACTTATTTTGTTCATAGATTATCTAATACTCCATTGATATATTTATAAGAGTCTTCATCAGAGTATTCTTTCGCAATCCTAATCGCCTCATCAATAACAACCTTCTTATCATTAAGTTTTAAATAATATTCACTAGTTGCCTCAAGAAGGATTGCCCTATCAATGCAATTTAATCGATCAAATTTCCAATGGTTTAATTTACTATTTATTGTTTCAATATATTTTTCTTCATTCTCTAATAAATCCGTTTCAATACTTCTTACAAAGTCATCGATTTCATCAATTGTATCAATAATACAAATCTTTAAATCTTTCTTCAGTAACAAATGTTGATATATAGCAGTAACGATTTTAATACGATATTCATGTCGATTCATGAAACATATTATACACCAATGACATATAATTAGTTAGTGGAAAATAAAAGTTTTATTAAAAGATTTTATGGTCATCTACATACCATCAATTCTCATAGACGTGCTGTTAGACGCTTATGTTTTAAATCAGGATTATATAAACAGGGGCTAATACATGATTTAAGTAAGTACTCATTTGTTGAATTTTTTTCTGGTGTCAAATACTATCAAGGCTATAGATCACCAATTGATGCGGAAAAAGAAGAGCTTGGTTATTCTTTAGGATGGCTTCATCACAAAGGAAGAAATAAGCATCATTTTGAATATTGGATGGAAAAAGATTATAAAACTTTAAAGTTTAAATGTTTAGATATGCCATTAAATTATCTCCTTGAGACAGCATGTGATAAGATTGCCGCTAGTAAAATCTATATGAAAGATAAATATACAGATTCTAGTGCCTTTGATTATCTAGAAAATGGTAAAGATAAAATTTTTATGGGCGAAAATAATTATCATAGACACAAACATTTACTTGAATATTTAAAAGATAATGGCGAACAAAAAGCTCTTGCCTACTACAAGAGTCTTTATAAGAAATGGAAAAAAGATCCCAATTATAATATCTAGTTTTCGCTAGTTTTAATTGTTAAATCCACTTTAACAGGCAATTTTTCATATTTTACATTAGCCATATCAAGCATCTTTTTAGATACTACATTATTATCTGTACCATCATATTTATCTGATTCATAGTAGATTTTCTTGATGCCTGATTGAATAATGGCTTTAGCACATTCATTGCATGGAAATAACGATACATAAAGAATAGTATCCTTTAATGTACGCGGTGAATTTAAGATGGCGTTTAGTTCCGCATGCACAACATAGGCATACTTAGTCTTTTTAAAGTCGCCTTCCCTATCCCATGGCATCTTAGAATCATCACATCCCCTAGGCATACCATTATAGCCAATTGATACAACTTTCTTATCTTCATCAACTATGCATGCACCAACTTGTGTATTTGGATCCTTACTTCTAAGTGCGCTTAAATGTGCTAGACCCATAAAGTATTCATCCCAAGAAATTATCATTATTTGCCTCCTTGATATATTACCCGTAATTTATTTGAAACATTGGTAGCGTGATTTTTAAAACCTAAATGATTATAAACGCTAATCATTTCGATATCTGTTTGACCATAATATGGCTTTAAATTTTTTTCATAAGCATATTTGCCACCCGTAATAACCATTAGTAATACTGTTAAAGCGATGATGTATTTATTAATATTATTATCCTTATAAATGTAATAGAACATAATACCAGCCATTAATCCACCTAGATGACACATCCAAGATACACCCGGCATAAAGTTTAATAAGATGTTAATAATAATAGTTGGCACAAAGGTTCTTACATTAATAAAACCTTGAGAAACATAATATAAAACAAAGTAGGTAAATAATGTATAGATACCACCAGACAATCCTATTAATAGACCATTTTCACTTAAAGCACCATTTAATAATGATCCAAAAATTATACCGCTACAAAGCATTATGGAATACTTAACTTTACCAAGCAATCTTTCAATTATTCTACTTACACTATAAAAGGCCATTAAGTTACATACGATATGAAATATTGAGCCATGCACAAAGGCGTAAGTAAATAAACGATAAAATTCATGTAAGCCTAATGTGAATATCTTATAATCAGCACCAAGTAGTATAACACTTGCGGTAGTAGAATACTTTGTAGAAAAATATAAAGTTAAGATATAAATAAAAATACAAATACCCATAATAATAAAAGTTATAGGACATTTTTGATCAGCTAATTTCTTTATTAAAGGACGCTTTTTAGCCTTTTCTCTAAAGTTTTTAACCGCATTATTAATATCTAAAATATTTTTTCTAATTTCTGCTTCTTCATTTTGAGTATCATGAATTACATCGTATACACCGGGATAGGCATCATCAATCTTTTTGCCACTATGATGATTAGTATTTAGTACTGCTACATCAAAAGGAAATTCATCATTTTCAATATCATCATAACCAATATGAATATCCAAAAATTTTAAATCTTTAATCGCAAACTGTTTCTTTACAATTTCCCCAAATTGCTTAATTCTATCTTCATCATTACTAGCTAAATAACTAGGAGATGTACTAATACGAATCATTTGATAATTATTATTCTCATTAGAGGCAATAAAAATCTCATTATCTTTCATTAGTCCCTTAATATTGAAAGAAATATAGTTGTAGTTAGAAACAAAATAATTCATCAATTGAAAAACTTTATAATACTGGTTCATATACTCCACCATTACTCTTAATATATTCTTTCATGTATTCAGGCATATCCGTTTTAAATTCTACCCTCTCCTTTGTTTTAGGATGAATAAAACTTAAATAATAGGCGTGTAAATACTGGCCTGTTTCATCAATTACTTTGCCACCATACTTACTATCATTTATTACAGGATGATGAATAAAAGCCATATGGACTCTTATTTGATGAGTTCTACCAGTTAAAAGATTTACATCTAATAAGGTAGAATTACTAAATCTTTTAATTACTTTAAATTCGCTGATTGCTTCTTTTGAATTCTTATCAGTCACACACATTTTTTGTCTATCTTTTTTATCTCTACCAATCGGAGCATTTATCTCTCCTTCATCATTTTCAATAACCCCTTTTACTA
>CAVCDR010000068.1:0-6860 GCA_963601025.1 Agathobacter sp.
GGTAAATACTTCAGGTGTTTGTAAGATCTTTTCACCATCTTCATCTTCATCTAATGTTTCAAGTAAAGCATTTTGCAAGACATCGTAATCATCAGTTCCTAGAATTGGATAAGTCTCACTTTCTGCATCAATATAATAAACATAGACACCAAGTTCTTCAGCTACAGCATTTAGATATTGCATCGCTAACTGACAATGACTGCAGCCTACTCTACTTAATACAAAGACACCATACCCTTTTTCATCAATAGTACGCTTAAGTTCACTAACGGTAGTACCCTTAAACATATGACCACTTGATTTTAAGTTTTGATATCCTGACATATCAGCTTGGTAAGTTTCAATAGTGAAATCACTATCCAAGTCTGGTTTAATGGTTGTATCACTAGCACAACCCACTAATAATACTAGAATACAAAATAAAGAAAATAACTTTTTCATTAATATTCTTTCCTTTCTATCTTAATAGAATCATATAGCTTATTAATAAGCTCCATATCCGCTTTTTTATCCATGATGCTTACTCCACTAGCAACAGCGTTGCCATAAGTAAAGGCTTCAATAGAATTAGCCCCCTTAAGTTTAGACCACAAGAATCCAGCAATCATGCCATCATTGCTGCCGGTAGTTATAGAATGTAATTCATCTATTTCTTCGCACTTATAATAGCCACCTTTTTCAAATAAATAAGAAGCACTATGAGCGCTAGAAAATAAGAAATAATTTACTCCCATATCAATAAAGCTCTTGCCTTTAGATATAATATTTTCTTCATTTAAGCCAATATCTAGATTATCCATTTTAATCATATAAGGCTTATATGTACATGCCTGCTCAGTAATATAGTTATCCGTATCAAGAATTACCTTAACATTATTATCAATTAATTCCTTGATTGTAGATATCATCTTATCCTTTAATACCGAAGGAATATTGCCGGAGAAGACCACATAATCATTATCATAGATTTGTCTTGTGCGAGCCTTGAATTTAGCAAATTCTTCATCAGAAATAACAGGACCCTTGGCATTTAGAGAAGTACACTTTTCACTAGCATTAATTTTCACATTAATTCTCGTATTACCTTTAATAGTTGTGAATTGTGGTTCAATATGTGTGTTTTCACATAATAGATTAATATAATAGTCTCTAGTAAATCCACCAAGAAAACCTAACGCAATAGAATTAATATTTAATTTATCTAAAAACTTAGATACATTTACTCCCTTTCCAGCTGCATCATAGGCTTCATTATCACTTCTATTAACGGTACCATTTTCTAGTAGATCAAGATTTAAATAATAATCCAAAGATGGATTTGTTGTTATCGTATAAATCATAGAATAATTATATAATACTAGAATGAAAATTAAGAAATTATTTAAAGATTATAGTGGCCTAGATATCGATATTAAGGGCCTTTGTACTAATTCTAAGAACGTTAAAGATGGTGATTTATTTATTTGTATTAAGGGAGCTAAGATAGATCGCCATGATTATATTGATGAAGCTGTTAAAAATGGTGCTATCTGTTTAGTTACTAGTAAAGACGTAAATACGACTGTACCATATATCAAAGTTGAAGATGTAAATGCGATATACGAAAAGTTATATCGAGATTTTTATGATAATCCACAAGATAACTTAAAGCTAATTGGAATTACAGGAACAGATGGAAAAACCAGTACTACAACTATTATTCAAGAATTAATTGGTGATGATATATGTGGTTATATAGGCACTAATGGCTTTGCATGTAAAAAGATAAGTGGTGAAACAGACAATACAACACCAGGTGTTGAATCAATGTATAAAATACTTAATGATTTTGTAAGTGCAGGATGTAAATACGTAGCTTTAGAAGCGTCTTCAGAAGCCTTCTTTTATGGCCGCTTAAAGAATTTTCATTTCAATGCAGGAGGACTTACCAATATTGATAAGGAACATCTAAATACTCATAAAACACTTGAAAACTATATCGCTTGCAAAAAGATGTTATTTAAACAATCAGATATTTCGATACTAAATAGTAATGATAAACACTTTGAAGAAGTAAGAAAAGATATTACAAATTATAAAACTTATGGTTATAAAGAAAGTGATGACCTATGTATCAAAGAATATGATGTAGAACCTGATAAAACGTTTATTACCTTTGTATATCAAAATAAAGAATATAAGATTATTTCACCATTGCTAGGTCAATTCAATATTGAGAATCTAGCATGTGCCCTACTTACTTGTTTAAATCTAGGATTTAAAATGGAACATCTATTAAATAATCTAGATAAACTAAAAATAGCAGGACGTATGGAATCGATTAATCTAGGTCAAAACTTCTATGTATTAGTTGATTATGCTCATACTCCAAATGGTTTAACAAGATTATTTGAATTTACAAACAAATTAAAAGTAAATAAAAAAATTGTCGTAACTGGTAATGCAGGTGAAAGAGATGCAAGCAAAAGAAAATATGTGGGTAAATTATGTTCAGACAATAATGACCACGTAATATTTACTTATGAAGATCCTCGTTTTGAAGACCCATATAACGTTGTCAAAGATTTATGTGAACTAATTCAAGATAAAGATAACTATGAAACCGTAATCGATAGGCAAGATGCTATAAACAAAGCTATCAATATGGCCGGTCCTAAAGATCTTGTTATGATACTTGGAAAAGGTAGTGAAGATTGGGAAGAAATTAAAGGCGAATTTATCGAATTCAATGATGTTGAAAAAGCTAAGGAAGCAATTCTTCAAAGATTAAACAAAAACAAATAATGCACGGCTTAGCCGTGCATTATTAATATTAGTTATTTCTTAAATTAGCGTTGTAGTGCTTATTTAATTCTTCTAGTATCTTATTGTGTGGTGTGTCAACATCACTAGTCTTTAAAGTCTTATTAGGATCTTCATAAACAATATTTAAAGACACTGATTTAAAGCCATCTTCAATATGTTCACCTTTATAGATATCAAATACTTTAATTGATTTAACAATTGCTCCACCAGCCTTCTTAACCACTTTAATTAGTTCTTCGGCCTTTACATCATCATTTAAGACAATTGAAATATCTCTACTAATTGAAGGATATTTACTTACTATAGGACATTTAGTCTTACTAGGGTTAGAATTAATAACTTCATCAAGAATTAATTCACAATAATATGTATCCTTTAATTTAAGTTTACCCTCATAAGTTGGATGAACTCTGCCAAGAATGCCAATCACCTTATTATTCATCTTAATCAAACAAGAAACGCCAGGATGGAAATGTGTTGTATCTTGATCATTATAGATAACACTTACCCTACCCTTTTCAAAGCCTAATTTATCTAAAAGTCCCATTACAAGTCCCTTCAACACATAGAAATCAGACTTCATTGCAATATGCTTAATATCACTATTTAAATAAGTTCCATATAATAGGACACCTAGTCTTTCTTCTTCATGATCATTAAAATATACAGAAGAAATTTCATAGATATTAACATTAGAATTATAATGCCCAATATTGTATGACAATGTTTCTAACATCGAAGGCATAAGTGATGTACGAATATACTTTCTGTCTTCTGATAAAGGCGATAATAATTTAACCGACCCACCATTTTTAAGTAAGCTATTATCTTTATAATTCTCCGATACAAGAGTATAAGTTCTAACTTCACTTAAGCCGTTGTACATAAAGTAATTACGGATAGTTCTTCTAATACTTTGAGCAGTAGATAATCTACCAACTGTTTGAGGCATTAATGGTAAAGTAGATTTTAAATCATCAAAATCAGTCAAACGACAAATCTCTTCATCAATATCTTCTCTAATTAAAATATCAGTACGATAACTAGGAATATGACAAGAGAAGCTATCACCATTAAATTCAGGCTTAAAATCGAGATAAGTTAAAACATCATTAACTTCTTCTTTAGTATATTTTTTACCAACTAAAGTATTTAAATGATCCATTGTTTCTAAAACAACAACTTCCTTATAGTTATCTGATCCAGCTTCCACTGTTTCTTCAAACTCTTTAGCATCCGCATACTCAATCAATAATTCAACAGCTCTATCCATAGCCTTTTGTTGAGACAATGGTTCTAGACCCTTAGAATATCTAGCGGCAGCCTCTGTTTGTAACCCTAAACGATTACTAGTACGTCTAATTTGCGCATGGTCAAAACAAGCTGACTCGATAATAATAGAACTAGTATCATCTAATATCTTAGTTGCATCGCCACCCATAATACCCGCAATACCAATAGGTTTATCATCGCTAGTAATCATTAAATCACCTTTAGAAATCTTATATGAGATACCATCTAGCGCTACATAATCACATTCCAAATCATCTTTAACAGTAATATTTTTATTTGGATTACTTCTTAAATCATAGAAGTGCATAGGTTGACCTGTTTCAAGCATTACTAGATTAGAAATATCAACTAAGTTATTAATGCACTTAATACCATTAGATCTTAAAATTTCCTTAATCCAGTCAGGTGATTCCTTAATAGTTACACTATTACATACTTTAGCTAAGAAATGAGGACAATTCTTTGATTCAAGTGCTAGCTTAAAGTTAGACTTTTCACCAACATTAGAAGCGCCCTTAAATTCAGGAAGTTTGCATTCTCTTCTTAAGATAGCACCCATTTCCTTTGACATATTAAACATTGCAAGACAATCAGGTCTGTTGGCATAAATTGAAAAATCTAAAACAACATCTTGATAACCTAATTTCTTTAAGATGTCTGTATCGCCCACATTAAAGCTATCATCTAATTCTTCAATACCATTATGTGAACAAGAATTATCATCTAGCATATCCTTGCTTACACCAAGTTCAAGTAACGAACATAACATGCCATTACTTTCTTTTCCTCTAATAACGCCTTTTTTAATAGTACCGCCTGGTAATACTGCTCCATCTTTGGCAACAATTACCTTTAGACCAGCACGACAATTAGGCGCGCCACATACAATATTTAATACTTCATCACCTACATCAACAGTTGTAAGATGCAAATGATCAGAATCAGGATGGTCAACACATGTTAAAACTTTACCTACAACAAGATTTGTGCCTTCTCCAATTTTATCTACAGATTCTACTTCAAAGCCAGCCTTAACAGCCTTATCCATGATATCTTCATACGATAAATCACTAATATCAATAAATTTACTTAACCAATTTAAACTTAATTTCATTATTAATTACCTCTTTTAAAGCCGTTTAAGAAACGTAAATCATTTGTATACAAATCCCTTATATCCATAATGCCATACTTAAGCATCGCAACTCTTTCAATACCTACGCCAAAGGCAAAGCCTGTATATTTTTTAGAATCAATGCCTGCTGCCTCTAAGACATTTGGATGAACCATACCAGAACCTAGTATTTCAATCCAGCCAGTGCCTTTGCAAATTGGACAACCCTTACCGCCACAACTATGACATGTCATATCAACTTCAAATGATGGCTCAGTAAATGGGAAATATGATGGTCTAAATCTAATCTTGGCATCATTTTTAAATAACTCATGAATCATAAGTTCAAGAGTACCCTTTAAATCCGCAACCGTAATATTTTCGCCAATTACTAGGCCTTCACATTGCATAAATTGATGAGAGTGTGTTGCATCATCATCATCTCTTCTATATACCTTGCCAGGACAAATTACTTTAATAGGTAACTTATCATGTTCCTTTTCAAGTACACGCATTTGAATAGCGGTAGTTTGTGATCTTAACAAACGATTAACATCAACATAGAAAGTATCTTGCATATCCCTTGCAGGATGTCCTTCCGGGGTATTGGCTCTTGTAAAGTTATACTCATCATATTCAAGCTCAGGGCCCTCAGCTACGTTATAGCCCATGCCAATAAAAATATCTTGTAATTCTTCTTCAACTAAAGTTAAAGGATGAAGAGTACCAGTAGCAGGTGTATATTCATCTAGCGTAATATCAATCTTTTCCTTTTCTAATTTAGCTTTTAAGATTTCATTATCAAGTTCTTCTTTTTTGTTTTCAAAAGCGTTAGTAACACTAACTTTTAAGTCATTTACAAGTTGACCAAATTTAGGCTTTTCTTCAGCACTTAAGTCCTTCATTTGACTCATCAAGCCTTGAATTTTACCCTTTTTAGAAAGATATTCAATTCTTAGTTCATCTAAGACTTTAGAATCCTTTACTTCTTCAATAGCCTTTAAAGCTTCTAGTTTTAGATCATTTAAATCATTCATAATTTTCTCCTGTCAATAAAAAAACCGCGACTAGGAACGAATTATCGCGGTACCATCCTAATTCAGCAAATGCTGCCCTTTTTTAACTATAACGCGTTACCGGGCCTAAGCCACTAAATAAAGGTGAATTCACTTATCTATTTAGTTAGAGCTTACACCATCCTCTATTCGCTTTCTAAACATCAATAAGCTACTATTTCTTTAACGTTTTTACTCATTTATATTAGCATAATTTAATGTATTAAAAAAGATGGGAATTTCCCATCTTCGTAAGTCAATTAAGCAGCAAGATCAACCTTGATGCCAGGACCCATGTTACTAGAAACAGTAACGCCAGTAACATATACACCCTTTACAGCAGCAGGTCTAGCCTTAATGATAGCATTAGCTAATGCATTAAAGTTACTAGCTAAATCAGCAGTTTCAAAGCTTGCTTTACCGATTAGACAGTTGATGTTTCCGTCTTTGTCAACACGGTATTCAACTTTACCTTTCTTGATTTCGCTTACAGCACCAGCAACATTAGGTGTAACTGTACCAGTCTTAGGGTTTGGCATTAAACCTTTAGGGCCTAAAATCTTACCTAATTTACCAAGTTCACCCATCATATC
>CAVCDR010000069.1:0-24910 GCA_963601025.1 Agathobacter sp.
TAGGAACTTTTGGTTTTAGAATTATTGGCATAAGCTTTATTCCAATGGTTACTTCTTTAACTTTTCCGGTATTCTTTCAAGCTGTTGGATTAAGTTTAAAGTCATCATTACTTACAATAATTAGAACATTAGTGTTATTTGTTCCACTAGGCTACCTATTCTCAAAATTAGGCTTAAATTATTTTTGGCTAACTTTCCCTTGTACCGAAATATTAACCACTATTGTAGGTTTTATTTTCTATAGACAATTCTTAAGAAGTGATTATGTAACTAATGAAAAAACTAGTGAAGAGGTTGTCGCCTTAAAGCTTTCTAAACCAGGGGTAATAGTAACAATCGCTAGACAACATGGTTCAAGTGGTAAGCAAATTGGCAAAGTCTTGGCTGAAAAGTTAGGTATACCATTCTACTATAAGGAAATGGTAGCCTTGGCTGCCCATGAAAGCGGATTAGATAAAGAGTTTATTTCTAATGTAAATAAAAATTCTCCAACTATTACAAGAAACCTATATTTAAGTAGCCATGTGGTTAAAAAAGCCATTAGGGCTCAGGATGAAATCATTAGAAAGATTGCGGATAATGGGTCATGTGTTATTGTTGGCAGAGCTAGTGATTATGTTTTAAGAGATTATGAAAATGTAGTTAAAGTATATATTGAGGCACCACTTGATTATCGTATTAATAAAGTAATGGAAGTATATGGTGATGATTTAAAACAAGCACAGAAAAACATCAAAAAGTCAGATAAAGCTAGAGCTTCTTACTATAGACATATATCAGGCAATACTTGGGGTGATCCTAGTAATTATAATTTAGTAATTGATTCATCATGCGGCATAGATTCTTCTGCCGATTCAATCTTAGAATATTTAAATAATCATAAAAAGTGACGCGAAACAGGGGGAAAGGTTGACGCGAAACAGGGGGAAAATGTTGACGCGAAACAGGGGAAAAATATTCCAAAAGCCGATAATAATGGTATAATCATGATGAGGAAAAAATTATGTCATATTATCCAAGATTAATAGAGAAAAAAATTGATTTAGCATTAAAAAGTAGTGGTGTAGTTGTGGTAGCTGGCCCTAAGTTTTGTGGCAAGACGACAACGTCCAAAGTTTTTTCTAAAAGCTTTTATTCTCTTGATACCAAGGCGAAAATTGAACTATGTCAAATAGATCCTAAAGCAGTTCTTGTTGGCGAAAATCCAAGGCTTATTGATGAGTGGCAAAATGTTCCGGACTTGTGGAATGTAGCTAGATCTAAAATAGATGAAAGTGATAATAAATTTGGACAATTTATTTTTACTGGAAGTTCAACACCAGCGGATAAGGATGACATATATCATAGTGGTGCTGGTAGAATTGTCACTGTAAAAATGAAACCATTTTCCTTACTTGAGTCAAAGGAGTCGGATGGAAGTATATCGTTAAAATCTTTATTTGATGGTCAAGATTCAGTTTTTAATACAAACGATAGTTATTCGATAAATGACACAGCTTTTTATATATGTAGAGGTGGTTGGCCATTATCTGTATTGTGTGATAGAGAAACTTCTTTATCGGTAACTAAAAACTATATTTCTACTTTATTTGAGTTTGAAAATAATCCTAATAAAAAGTTTAGAAACAAGAAACAAAAATTGTTTGAAATTATCTTAAGAAGTTATGCAAGAAACATCTCAACAGAAGTGAGAAGAGGCATAATGATTAAAGATATTATTGAACATGAAGATCGTAAGATTGATGAAGACACTTATGATTCATATTTAGAAGCTTTAAATGATTTGTATATCATAAAAGATATAGATGCATGGAATCCTAATTTTAGAAGTAAGACAGCTGTTATTTCAAACCCAACAAGACACTTTGTAGACACTTCAATTGCAACAGCGATATTAAATATTTCACCAAACGATTTAATAAATGATCCAAAATCATTTGGTCTATTTTTTGAAGACTTTGCGGTTAAAGAACTATCAATATATGCTGATTATCTAAATGGTGAAGTAAGACACTACAGAGATAATAATGGTCTAGAGTGCGATTCGGTGGTCCATCTAGAAAATGGCAATTACGCATTAATTGAAATTAAATTAGGTGGTGAAAAGTTAATAAGTGAAGGTATTAGTAATCTAAAAAAATTAAGAAATAAACTAGAAGAAGATAGAAAGCATCTTCCAAGTTTTATGGCAATACTAACCGCAACTGGCCCAGCTTATACTAAAGATGATGTACATATTGTTCCAATCAATTTATTAGGAATATAAAAAATTCCGAGAAATCTAAAGTCTACTTTATTTTTCTCGGAATATCTTTATTGATTATCTATCAATTCAAAACGATACTTCTGTTTAACATCAGGATACTTATTATGGTCTACCTCACTTAAAAACATGTCTAATGGTCGTATCCATAACAAGTTATCGCCATACAGTTGCCTATAGACGACATATAGTTTCTCATCTTCGCTATTTCTAGCAATATCTTCCACATAATATAGATTACCCTTAAAGTGTTTATATATCCCTTTAATTTTGATTGTTCTATCCATTAATAAATCACAACTTTCTTTTATCTTTAATTCATTAAAATAAGCATTTTCTCTTTTAATCCATATATCAAAGAAATCATTAGCCTTATCTTTATTTCTTGATAATATTCTTTTTCTTTGTGTAGCTCTATCGACATCAATAAATATCTTATAATCAATATATTTACTTAATTTTGGATGATGACTATAAGCACCTTCAATGATTAAAACTTTATTGTTATCTAAGATGATTGATTCTAAATAGGTATTATTATGACAATCATACGGTCTATAGATTACTTGCTTATGTTCCTTATAGGGAATAATGATTTCGTTTAATAATCTATCAAAGTCAATGTTGCCACCGAGTGTGTTCATTATTTCATTAGTTCTTTTATTTAATGGCAAATAGAAATCATCGATATGTACGACATTATTACTAATAATATTAGAAAATGTAGTCTTACCTGAACAACTTGGTCCATCAATCGCAATTATCTTCATTAAAATCCCAATTCATCATTAACAAGCACAACTTTGATTCTATCTTTATGTTTAGAAAATCTTGTGATAAGGAATTGACAACATATAGTATCCATTGACTTGCAATCAAAACATTTACCTGTTGTCTTGCATGGTGTTTTGATATCGAATCTTTGCCCATTTATTGGTGCCGCTACATTACGCGCTCTTTTCATAGCGCTATCTAAGTCTTTGGCTACCTTGTTCATACCGACAATAAAGATGACATGTTTAGGTCCTTGGCAAATATAAGACGCTCTATTGGCGTTACCGTCGATGTTTACTAGTATGCCATCTTCACTTATGGCGTTTGCGCTAGTTATAAAGTAATCTGTGTCATAACCCTTTAATAGTGCTTCTCTTTTGTCCATCTTACTTCTATCGATAAAGTTATACTTATCGGTTTTTAAAACATCCACAAGGCCAATATCATTTGCACTTTGACATCCGCCCATAGTAACTGAACTATGGTCAGGAATTAGATCTAGTACTTTCTCTAGTGCCTCTTTCTTGTCTTTGGCGTAAATGGCTTCCATGTTTCGAGAATTCAATTCTTTTATTAGGTTTTGCGCTAATAACTCATTTCTTTTAAAAATTATTTCATTCATATACTTTTCCTCTTCTTACATTATAATTGTAATGAGGTTTTAAGTATGGAAAAAAGTGTGCAACTATTAGATGAGGTCGCAATAAATAGAGCTTTGACGCGTATTTCCTTTGAAATAACAGAAAAAGCTGAGGACATTAATGATATTGTGCTTGTTGGCATTAAGACAAGAGGTGTGCCAATGGCTAATCGTCTTGCGGATAAGATAAATGAACATAATGGTGTTAAACCAATTGTGGCAAGTTTAGATATTACTTTCTATCGTGATGATTTATCTAAACTATCGGATATGCCAATGGTAAATAATGATTTACCAAATATTGATATAACGAATAAGGAAGTGGTGTTAGTAGATGATGTAATATATACAGGCAGAACTATTAGGGCGGCTATTGAGGCCATCTTTAAAATGGGAAGACCTAAGAAAATATCTTTGGCAATACTTATTGATAGAGGACATCGTGAACTTCCTATTAAGGCTGACTATGTAGGTAAGAATGTGCCAACTAGTAAAAGTGAGAATATTAAAGTAAAGCTTATAGAAACTGATGGCATTAACGAAGTAATGCTGCTTAAGCAAAATGGCTAAGATTCTTGTATCAGCTTGTTTACTTGGCTATCCTGTTAGATATGATGGACAAAGTAAGATAGTAGATAAGATTGTTGAATTAGCTAAAGATAATATCTTGATCCCAATATGTCCTGAAATACTAGGTGGTTTACCTACCCCTAGGATTAAAAGTGAGATTAAGGGTGATCGTGTTATTAGATATGATGGTAAGGATGTAACCGATAATTATCTAATAGGTGGAAATATTGTGCTTAATATTGCCAAGTTAAACAATGTTGATTATTGTATCTTAAAATCTAAGAGTCCAAGTTGTGGTAAGGGGCTTATATATGATGGAAACTTTAATGGAACATTAATTGATGATGATGGAATTACTTGTAAGATATTAAAGGAAAATGGTTTTATAGTTTATAGTGAGGAGGATATGATTGATAGGTTATGAAAAATAGTTTTGAAGAATTAGGATTAAATTACGATTTAATAAATGAAAAATATCCCAATATTGATGAATACAAAAATATTGTTAAGTTTTATCTTGATGATGAATTTTTTAATGATATGGGTGCTTATTTAGAAGATGAAGACTATGCTATGGCGAAGGACGCATGCAAAGGACTATTTATCTTAGCTCAAGATTTATATTTGTATCCTTTATATATTGCGCTTATGGAAGTTTATGAAGACTTAGAAGAGAAGACTTATACTGATGTCTTAAAACACTATAATGAGATGAAATCAGTATATGAAAAGTTTAGAGGTGTCTTTTAATGTTTGAAGCGATTGTTGTTGGCGCAGGACATGCAGGTGTTGAAGCAGCTATGGCCTTGGCCCATGGTGGTAAAAAGACAGCTTTAGTCACAATATCTTTTAATCATATTGCCAATATGCCTTGTAATCCCTCGGTTGGTGGTCCAGCTAAGGGAATTGTGGTAAGAGAAGTAGATGCCTTGGGTGGGGTTATGCCTAAAGTGGCCGATAAAACAGCCTTACAATTTAAGATGTTAAATACTACAAAGGGCCCAGGTGTTTGGAGTATGCGTGTGCAATCTGATAAAGACGCTTACTCTAAGATGATGCAAGACCTTTGTATGCATACCGAAAATTTAACTTTATTTGAAGATATTGTTGAAGAAGTATTATGCAACGATAATAAAAAGATTAAAGGTGTTAGACTTTTAAAAAATGGCGTACTTGAAAGTGAAGTAGTTGTTTTAACTACGGGAACCTATATGGATTCTTGTCGTATGGTATCCGCAACAGTTACGCCAGGTGGTCCTGATAATGAGCCTACTACTAAAAATCTAAGTGAGTCTTTAAGAAAACTTGGTATTAAATTATTTAGACTAAAGACGGGCACTCCACCTAGAGTTAAGACAAGCTCTATTGATTTTTCTAAGACTTCTTTAGAACCTGGCACTAAGCGTTTTATAAGATTTTCGCAAGAGACTAAACAAGAGGATGTCTTATCAATTGATAAACAAGTGCCTTGTTACCTTACTTATACTACTGAAAAGACTAAGGATATAGTTTTAAAGAATCTAAATAAATCAAGTATGTATTCTGGTGTGGTAAAGGGTGTAGGACCAAGATATTGTCCTAGTTTTGAAGATAAGATTGTACGTTTTTCCGATAAAGAAAGACATCAATTATTTCTTGAGCCTTTAACTAAAGATAATGATTTAACTTATGTACAAGGTTTTTCCACTTCTATGCCTTATGATGTACAAGAAGAAATGGTTCATTCAGTGATTGGTTTAGAAAATTGTGAGATTGTTAAGTATGCCTATGCCATAGAGTATGATGCGATTGATCCTTTACAAGTAAAGGCTTCTTTAGAGATGAAAGATATTGATGGCTTATTTATTGGCGGTCAAATATTAGGCACTTCAGGATATGAAGAGGCAGCAGGACTAGGTATGATGGCTGGTATTAACGCTTTAAGAAAGTTAAATAAAAAGGAACCATTAATTCTTAAAAGAGATGAGGCTTATATTGGGGTAATGATTGATGATTTAGTAACTAAGGGTACTAAGGAACCATATCGTTTATTGACCAGTAGGGCTGAGTATCGTTTATTAATGAGACATGATAATGCTGAAGATAGATTAATTAAATATGGTTATGAAGATGGTCTTATTAGTGAAGAAAGATATCAAAGATATCTAAAGGATGTCGAGAATAAGTCTAATTTAATTACTTATTTAAAGAATACAAAGGTTGACTATACTACAGGTATTAATGATTATTTAAATAGTTTAGGATATGAGGAAAACAATAATACTTCACATAATGCCTATGAGCTTGTAAAAAGGCCTAATGTTGAATTAAAGGAAGTATTAAATTTCCTTGGTAATAGTGATTATGATGATGAGCTAGTATTTAATACCCAAATTGAAATTAGATATGAAGGTTATATTGAAAAGGCTAGAAAAGAAGCTAATAAGATGCTTAAGATGGATGGCCTAAAGCTTCCTCAAGATATCGATTATAGTCATGTGGATAATTTAAGATTAGAGGCTAGACAAAAGCTTAATTTAGTTAAACCTTTAACACTTGGCCAAGCTAGTAGAATATCGGGAATTAATCCAGCTGATATTAATGTATTGGCGGTCTATGTAAAGGAAAGAAAAGATGCAAGATAAGGTTGGCGTTTTAGGAGCTGGTACTTTTGGTATAGCGTTAGCTAAACTTTTAGCTGAAAAAGGCATTGATGTTACAGTATATTCGCATAGTGAAGATAAGGTTATTAAGCTAAGAGAAACTAATCGTCATGAACGTTTTTTGGATGTTGCCCTACCTACAAGTATTAAGTATACAAGTGTGATTAGTGAAGCTGTTGCGAGTAAAGATATTGTCTTGTTTGCCTTACCTTCAGTTACCATAAGAGAAGTGGCCAGAAGTATTAAGCCTTATATAGAAGATAATCAAATCATTGTGGATGTTTCTAAGGGCATTGAAAAGGATAGCTTATTAACACTTAGTGAAGTAATTAAAGAAGAGTTAGATAACGATACTTTAAAGTATGTAGTATTAAGCGGTCCTACACATGCCGAAGAGGTTATTTTAGACATGCCTACCGCTATTGTTTCGGCTAGCGAAGATATAGATGGCGCCAAGCATATTCAAGAGGTATTCGCTTGTCCTTATTTTAGAGTATATACAAATAGTGATATCAAGGGTATTGAAATATGTGGGGCTCTTAAAAATATTATGGCCATTGCCGCTGGTATTTCTGATGGCCTAGGCTATGGCGATAATGCCAAGGCTGCCTTAATCACAAGAGGTCTACAAGAAATTAAAAGGCTTGGTTCGATGATGGGCTGTACTAATGAAACTTTCTTTGGCTTAGCTGGAATTGGTGATTTAATTGTTACTTGTACAAGTAGCCATAGTAGAAACAATAAATGTGGATATCTAATTGGTCAAGGCAAGAATGTAAAAGAGGCTAAAGAAGAAATAGGCATGGTGGTAGAAGGTTTAAATGCTTTACCAGCCGCCTTAGAATTGGCTAATAAATATAATGTTGAAATGCCTATCACTAATATGTTATCTGAGGTTGTTTATAATAATCTAGATCCAAGAACCGCGGTAAATAAATTGTTTGAAAGAGAACTTAAGAGTGAGTGATACTTTGCGTTTTCCGGAAAACTAGATAAAAAATACTTTGCGTATTATGTTAAAAACATCAAAAAAACGCGATAACTAAAGCTTATTTTTAAAACAAGTAAATGAAAACTAAAAATAAAGACCTTATCTTTAATATTTTAATAGCTCTAGTAATAGCGCTAATCTTTAATATGCCTTATCTTACAAAAGATTTCTTAGGTATTGAACATGATACTTTCTTTCATTTAGCTAGAATTGAAGGCTTAGCTACTTCCATTAAAGAAGGTAATATCTTGCCAGCTATCTATCCTTATAAGAATAATGGTTTTGGCTATGCCAGCCCATTATTTTATTCAGACTTTTTCTTGTTTATACCAGCTGTTCTATATTTATTGGGTCTATCTTTAGCTAATAGCTATAAAGTATGTATCTTTCTTTTTACCTTTGTTGCATCCTTAAACATGTTATTCCTACTATCGAAGATTAGTAAAAATAAGTTGACGATGATAGTTGGAACATTGGCCTATACTTTTAGCAATTATCATATTAGTGATGTATATGTAAGGGGTGCCCTTGGTGAAGTGAGTGCCATGATGTTTCTTCCTTTATTATTAGATGGCATCTATGAACTTTTATATAAAAGAAGTGATAAATATTATCTATTGGTTATAGCTTTAGTTGGACTTATACTATCACATAATTTAAGTTTCTTACTTGGCATGGTAGTGCTTTTAATATTTGTGCTGATCAATATTAAAAGTATCGATAAAAGAATCTTCTTAAATTTATTTAAGGGATGTTTCTTAGCTTTTCTATTAACTTTGTTTTATACAATACCCATGCTTGAACAAGTGAGTTATCAAGAGTTATATCTTCATTATTATGGCAAACATAGTTCTTTAGAATCTTATACTATTCCTTTTTGGAAGTATTTTGTAAATAAGACAATCTTTGGCTATGGGAAGAATTATCAAGCCTATGATAAGTCGATGTTAGTAAATGTTGGCTGGTATTTAACTTTTATACCAATGTTGTATGCCTTTATTAAAAAGAAGAATAAGTTTATTACTAGTCTATTAATTGTGGGCTATATTTTTATGATTCTTCCATCAAATATAATTCCCTGGCAATATTTAAGTATCTTTAGAATATTACAATTTCCATGGCGTCTTGAAATAATTACAATGTTACTACTTAGTGGAGTGGTATGTTATGTGATGGATAATATTAATTATTCTAAAGTTATTAGTATTTTTTCTATTGTATTTATTTGTATAGAAGGAATATATCATTTAATTCCGGTATATAGCAGAACATTTGGCATTAGTAGTGTTAATACTTATGAAGATATTACAAGTGGAAAGCTTTGTGATCCTTATTATAGTGCTACTTATAAAAGAGTAGAGTTATGTGGTGGTGATTACTTACCTTTAGATAGTGTTGATTTTAGGTCTTATAGTAATACTATTAAGCTTATTGATGGCAGTGACACTAATATCTCTTATATAAAGAGGGGCACTACATTAACTTTTGAAGTAAATGAAGAATATATGAGTAAAAAGATTGTACTTCCAATTACTATTTATAAAGGCTATAAGCTATATGTTGATGGTAAGGAAGTAAGTATAGAAAGATATAATGGCTTAATTAGTTTTGATTGTAAAGTTGCTGGCGCTTATACGTTAAAGTATGAGAATACACCAATTAGGAATATATGCATAGTAATTAGTGGTATTACTGTTATCTATTTATTCTATTGTCGATATCGTTTTGGATATTTAAAAAATAATAATCAGATACATCAAAATATTTAGCTAGTTAATCAAGTGGAATATTTTTTGGTTTAATAAATTCTTCTATTAGGATTTCTTTGATTGTTAGTGTAGTTATTTTGTTTGTCATAATAGTCCTCCGATATAATTATATAATTTAGAATCAATGAAAAATTTTTCAGTGAATAAAAAATTTTTCATTTACTCTTTATTTTCATTTTCAAAAGTTTTTAAATTATTTTATGAGGTAGAAGTTTATGAAAAAAAAGAGAATTGAAGATGCAGTTAAACAATTAAAGTTACAAGGACTAGAGGCCGTTGTTTATGGTCCTAGTGCCAACTTCCAGTATTTACTAGAAGCTAATGATTACTTTTGGCAAAGAAGTTGCGACACCAACATTAATGGTTTTTCTAGTGCTTATAATTTGCCTGATGCCCTACTTTATTTAAATGATAAGGGTGATTATCAAATTATCTGTAACTATATGAATAAAGAATATTTCTTAAAGAATTATGAAGGCCATGTTACTTGTTCATACATGGATCAATATGAAGATGCGCTTGCTCCATTTATTAAAGAAAAGAAGATTGGCGTATCAGTTAGTTGTGGTAAATATATTGAATTAATACTAAAGGCTATTGATAAGAATATTGAAGTAGTAGATGGTGAGAATCTATTAAATGATGTGCGTTGTTTTAAAGACGAAGATGAAATTAAGACAATGCGCGAATTATGTAGCTTTACCGATGATGCGGTAATGTATGTTGTGAATAATTTAAAGTATGGTATGAGCCAAAGAGAAGCTGAAAATTTATTGGTTAAATATGGTTATGAACACAATATTCCTGATTTCTCTTTCCCTCCAACAGTTGGCTTTAAGACCCAAAATAGTATTACTAGTAGTGATGTAGAATACTATGACCGTGAATGGAAGCTTCAACCTCAAACTGGTGTAGCCTTTGATGTTGGTTATATGAATAAAGGATATTGTAGCGATTGGGGAAGAACGGTTTATGTTGGCAAGGCACCCGATATTTGTAAGAAGGGTTACCATGCTTTAAATGAGGCTGTTAAGTATATGGCTAGTCAGATTGTTCCTTATAAGACTAATATCAACGAACTTTATGCCTTGGTTATGAAGAAGGTTGATGAACTTGGTATGTTAGATTATCTAAGATATCGTAATGAACAAATGTTAGGACATCAAATTGGTATCGATTGTCATGAATTTCCTATGGTAAATAAAGACTATGATTTTATTATCAAGCCAGGTATGACTTTTGCGGTAGAACCAAAGATGTGGTTTAAAGATGAAATGTATATGCGCGTTGAGGATATTGTCTTAATTACTGAAGATGGTGCAGAATTTTTAACTAAGTTCCCTAGAGACTTATTTGAGGTAGAAGCTAAATGAGCAGAAGAGAAAGGTGTTTAGAAAAGATTAAGGCAAGTGGTTTGGATGGTGTGCTTTTTGCCTCTGGTGCTAACTTTCAATATTTAAGTGAATCGACTTCTTATTTTTGGCAAAGATATTGCTTCAATCTTGATGAACCAGTTGCGGGGTCACACATTATTCCTGAGGCAATGATTTATGTAAATAAAGATGGCAAGTCAACAATTCTTTGTATTCCTAGTTTAAAGAAGTATTTTGATACAACATTAAATGATGTCTATGTATCATATATGGATCAATTTGAGGACATGCTTACAAAGATTATTGATGGTAAGAAGATTGGTATTGGTAGAGATTGTGATAATTGGTTTAAGAAGACTTTAAAAGTGGTTGATAAAGATATCAAAACTGTTAATGTTGAGACTATCTTTGATGATATTCGTCGTATTAAAGATGAAAAAGAGATTGCCCAAATGCGTAAGTTGGCTAAGTTTACAGATGATGCGGTAATGTATGTTTGTAAGCATTTAAAACCAGGCATGAGTATGTTTGAGGCTGAGAAGATGATTATGGACTATGGCCTATTAAATGGCATGGCTGACTTATCTTTCCCTCCAACTTGTGGATTTAAGACTAGAAATACTACTAATGCCTTAAGCATTGAACCATTTGAAAATGATCGTAAATTAGTTGAGGGCACAATGATTGCCTTCGATATTGGCTATATGGATGGTGGATATTGTAGCGATTGGGGTAGAACTGTTTATTATGGCAAAGCTCCTGAACTTGTAAAGAAGGGTTATGAGGCTTTACAGGCTGGTGAAGTTTATATGGTGGAACATATTAAACCACATGTAACAAAGTTTGGTGAACTTTATGATTTAATTTGTGATAAAGTAGAAGAGCTTGGCTATTACGATTATCTTCGTTTTAAAAGAGATGAAGAAGGTGGTAATGGTCACCATATCGGTAGTGAAGTTCATGAGGTTCCTTTCCTTATCCCGGGTACTGATTTAGTTTTAGAGCCTGGTATGATTTTCTGTAGTGAGCCTAAGATGTTCTTTAAAAATGAGGGCTATATGAGAGTTGAGGATATGATTTTGGTTACTGAAAATGGGGCTGAGTTCCTTACTAATTTCCCTCGTGATTTGTTTGAGATTGATTTTAGTAAGAATCTCTAAAACTAAAATATTTTTAATTAATTTAAGCTAAAGTTTCTTATATTTAGAAGTTAAATAAAATATAGTAACGTATGTAAAAGTTTTCAGTTTATGAAAACTTTTTCTTTTTTATGAAAATATTCTTTAAAAAAGTATTTATCTTTATAGAAAAAGAGAGTAAACTTTTACTTATAGTTTAAAGGGAAGGTAAGAAGATGTTTAAGTATATTGTAAAAAGGTTGTTACTTGGAATATTAACTCTATTCATATTAGCAACAATAGTCTTCTTTGGTATGAAAGCGATGCCTGGTTCTCCTTTTTCAAGGGATAATAAGGCAATTCCAGCTGCAACTATGGAAGCACTTAACAAAAAATATGGTTTAGATAAGCCAGTTGGTGAACAATATATCATCTATATGACAAATGTCATTCATGGTGATTTTGGTGTATCTATTTCCAAGAAAGGACAAAGTGTAACAGAGATCATTGCAGCTAGACTTCCAATTACGGCAAAGCTTGGTACAATTGCCTTCTGTGTTGCGATTATTGTGGGTATTGGTTTAGGTATTGTATCCGCTCTAACGCGAAAAAGATGGGTTAATTCGCTTATTACCGTATTAGCTACAATCGGTGTATCGGTGCCTGGTTTCTTACTTGCGATGCTTATGATGATCCTATTTGCAGTAAAACTTGGCCTATTACCGGTTGTTGGTCTAGAGACTCCACAAAGTTATATCATGCCAGTCTTGGCATTATCATTCTCACCTATTTCGACTATTACTCGTTTAACAAGATCTTCTTTAAAAGATGTAATGGGAAGCGATTATATTACTTTAGCTAGAAGTAAGGGTACTAAGGAGTCAATGGTAGTTATTAAGCATGGTTTAAAGAATGCCATCCTTCCAGTAGTAACTTATGCTGGCCCAATGTTTGCGGGTATGATTACGGGTTCGCTTGTAATTGAAACCTTGTTCTCAATCCCAGGTATTGGTAGAGAATTTACTAACTCTATTTCAAATCGTGACTATACATTATGTATGGGCCTTACTATTTTACTTGGTGCATTAGTTATTGTGATGACCCTTGTATCAGATGTTGTGGCAGCTATTATTGATCCACGTATTAAGGTTAATAAATAGGAGGTTTTATGGAAAAAGAAGAATTAGTTTTGACTAAGGAAATGTTTGAAAAACTTCCTGAAGATGAAAAGAACTCTGAGTTTATCGCGATGGAGTCTAAGACTTTCCTAAAAGATGTTTGGGATCGTTATAAAAAGAATAAGTTAGCTATGATTGGGTTAATATTCTTGGTTTTGATGGTTTTGATGGCTATATTTGTGCCAATCTTCTCTAAATATGGTTTTGAGGACCAAAACATTCAAATTAAAAATGCGATGCCTTCACTTGAACATCCATTTGGTACTGATAAATTAGGAAGAGATATCTTTGTTAGAGTCATGTATGGTGGTCGTATCTCTTTAGCAATCGGTTTTGCCAGCGCCTTTATTTGCCTAGTTATTGGCGTACTATATGGTGGTGTTGCCGGATATGTTGGTGGCAAAGTAGATATGGTTATGATGAGAATTGTTGATATCTTGGATTCCATCCCTACTTTACTTTATGTAATTCTTATCCTAATGATATTTGGCAACACTATTCCAGCAATGTTATTTGCGATATGTTTTACCGCTTGGGTTGGTATGGCAAGACAGGTTAGACAGCAGATTCGTTCAATTAAGGAAATGGAATATGCAATGGCCGCCAAGGTTCTTGGTGCAAGCCATTGGCGTATATTAGTACATCACTTGATTGTTAATGCGATTGGTCCAATTATCGTAAATCTTACCATGATGGTTCCAAGTGCTATCTTTACAGAATCTTTCTTAAGTTTCGTTGGTATTGGACTTGATCCATCTATTCCTTCTTGGGGTAAGTTGGCAAATGATTGTCGTGGTTTATTCTTTACTTATCCAATTCAAATTATTTGGGTAGTACTTGCGATTGCCCTAACTTGTTTGTCTTTGAATTTCGTTGGTGATGGTCTTGGTGAAGCTTTCCAAGCTAAGCAGAGGTAGTATATGGCATTATTAGAAATTAAAAATTTAACAACATCTTTTAAGACTGACCAAGGTAAGGTTCAAGCTGTAAATAATGTTTCCCTTAGTTTAAATGAAGGCGAAGTTATTGGCATTGTTGGTGAATCAGGTTCTGGTAAATCACAAACCATGTATTCCATTATGGGTTTACTTGCCCAAAATGGTGTAGTTGAAAGTGGCGAGATTATCTTTGATGGTGAGGATATTTCTCCTAGTCACTTTAAAAGTAAAAAAGAGTACGATGAAAAAATGCGTACACTTAGAGGCAATAAGATTGCGATGATCTTCCAAGATCCGATGACTTTCTTAAATCCGGTTTTAAGGATTGAAACACAACTCATTGAACCGTTGATGAATCATACTAATATGACAAGAGCGCAAGCGAAAGAAAGAGCTTTAGAGCTTATGCGTCTTGTTGGTATTCCTTCTCCAGAAAAGAGAATTCGTCAATATCCATTTGAATTCTCTGGCGGTATGAGACAAAGAATTGTTATTGCGATTGCTTTAACTTGTAATCCACGTGTAATTATTGCTGATGAGCCTACAACCGCTCTAGATGTAACAATTCAAGCACAAGTTTTAGAACTTATAGATAATTTAAGAAAAGAAACTAATGCGGCTGTTATTATGATTACTCATGACCTAGGTGTTGTGGCTAAACTTTGTGATAAAGTGTGCATCATGTATGGCGGTAAATTAGTTGAAAAAGGGAGCGATCAAGATATTTTCTATAATCCTAAGCATCCTTATACAAAGGGCTTATTAAATTGTGTTGCCCATCCAGAAGATGGTGAGGAGAAAGAACTTGAACCAATTCCGGGTTCGCCACCAGATTTATTAAATCCACCAAAGGGTTGTCCATTTGTGGATAGATGTTCAAAGGCTATGCGTATTTGTAAAGATTATATGCCAACTGAAAAAGAGTTTGGTGAAGGCCATACTTGTAAATGTTGGTTAAATGAAGAGATGGCTAAGGCCACTTGGGGTGATAAAGATGAGTGAAAAAGTAATTTTAAAGGTTGAAGATTTAAAGACTCATTTTGATGTTACTAAGGGTCTATTTGCCAAGAAACAAATTGTTAAAGCCGTTGATGGTGTTAGCTTTGATGTTAAAGAAAACGAGACATTTGGTCTAGTTGGTGAGTCGGGTTGTGGTAAGTCTACACTTGGTCGTACTATTGTAAAGCTTTATGATCCAGTAAGTGGAAAAATAGAGTTTGAGGGAAAAGATATCGCCAATCTAAAGGGCAAAGAACTTAAAGCCTTTAGAAAAGATATGCAGATGATTTTCCAAGATCCTTATGCTTCATTAAACCCAAGAATGACGGTTGGTGAAATTATTAAGGAACCAATGATTATTCATGATATCTACTCTAGTGATAAAGAAAGAGAAGATAGGGTTGTTGAACTATTAAAGATTGTTGGTTTAAAGCCTGACCATATTAGAAGATATCCAAGTGAGTTCTCTGGTGGTCAAAGGCAGAGAATTGGTATCGCAAGAGCACTTGCGGTAAATCCAAAGTTTATTGTTTGTGATGAACCTATTTCGGCTCTTGATGTATCTATTCAAGCTCAAGTTATTAATTTACTTAAGAATATTCAAAAGGAAATGAATTTATCATACTTATTCATTGCGCATGATTTAAGTATGGTAAAACATATTTCCGATCGTATTGGGGTTATGTATTTAGGACATATGATGGAAGTTGGACCTAGTAATGATGTCTACCATCGACCTTTGCATCCTTATACTGTTGCGTTATTGTCAGCTATTCCGATCTCGGATCCAAATATTGCGAAAGCAAAACAACGTATTGTGCTTGAGGGTGAAATTCCTTCGCCAATCAATCCACCAAGTGGTTGTCCATTTTCTACACGTTGTCCAAAGGCCAGTGAACGTTGTAAGAAAGAGGTTCCACCATTTGTACAAGTCGGTAATAGACTGGTTGCTTGCTTCTTGTATGAGAAGTAAAAGAAAGGGAGATTATGAAAAAATTAAAGAAAATTCTAGTTTTAGCACTAGCTTTACTTATGAGTTTAACTTTAGTTGCATGTTCATCTAATACTAGTGATGATACTAGTGATGATGCTGGTGATGATACTGCAACAGAAACAACTTATAAGACACACTTTACATATGCACTTGGTGATTCACCATCTTATCTAGATCCTGCAATCGCTTCAGATTCAATCGGCGCATATGTAATTAACCAAACATCTTATCCATTATTCCAAATGTCACAAGATGGAGTTTCTCCTTGTGCTGTTGAAGATTATACAGTTAGTGAAGATGGCCTTACTTACACTTTAACTTTAAGAGACAACACTTGGTCTGATGGTCAAGCCGTAGTTGCTGAAGATTACATCTATGGTATTAAGCATGCACTTTCAATTGGTTCAGGTGAAGTTACTTACTTAACTTGGATTACTAACAATCTAGTTGGTGCTGCTCAATATGATGGTGCTGATGTTGATTCAATGACTGAATTAACTGGTGCTGTTGCAACTGATGACAAGACAATTGTCTTCACATTACTTCAACCATGTGATTACTTCACTTCATTACTAGCAGGTGGTGTTTACTATGCTGTAAGAAGTGATTATGCTCCAAGTGGTGATTATACTTATGCTGAAAGCGCTGATGTTCCTACAAATGGTGCATTCAAATATAGTTCAATCGATAGAGCTGATAGAATTGAATTTGCTAAGAATGAAAACTTCTGTGATGCTGAACAAGTTACTCTTGAAACAATGACTGCTGTTGTTATGGCTGATATGGAAGCTCAATTAATGGCTTACCAAACTGGTGAAATCGATTATGCTACAAGTGTTGATGCTGCTACTGTTGGTAGTCTATATACTGAAGGTAAGGAAATCGATATGTATCCTTCTGTTATCAACTACTACATTGAATTCAATACTAGAGAAGAAACAAATACAAATGCTGCTTTACTTGATGTAAACGTAAGAAGAGCTTTCCAACTTGCTATTGATAGACAAGCTGTTGTTGATGCATTAGATGCTGGTGATGCTTACTATCCATTATATGGTTTTGTTCCTACTGGCATTTCAAGTGATGAAGGTGACTTCAGAGAAGTTGGTGGTGATTTAGTAACTTATGATAAGGAAAAGGCTATTGAATTACTTGCTGCTAGCGGTTATTCAGTAGACAATCCAGTTACTATTGAATACTACTACAACCAAAACACTATGCATGATACTGTTGCTGCTGTAGTTAAGGCTCAACTTGCTGAAGTTGGTATCAACCTTGAACTTAAGACAGGTGATGTTAGAGTATTCTTCGCTGATAGAGATGATGAAGGTAACTATGAAGCTGCAAGAGGCGCTATGTCTGCTGACTATCTAGATCCTACTACATATCTTGATATGGCTACTACTTCATACCAAAACTGTGCTAGCTGGGGCGATGCAACTTATGATGAAATGATGACTACTGCTGCTAGCTTATCTGGTCAAGAAAGAACTGATGAACTACATGCCGCTGAAAAGTATCTAGTTGAAGAAACTGCTCAAGTTTGTCCATTATTTGGTTATCAAACTGTTTGTCTACAACCTGTAGGCATGACTGGTTCAATTAACTCTCCTCAAGGTAACTCTACTTTCTGGTTTGTTAAGGTTCCAGTTTCTGAATAATTTTATTCAGTAAATGTATAACGGCAAAGTTTATAGAGCTTTGCCGTTATTTTAGAATTAGGAGATTTTATATGAAAAAAATAGGTATTACTGATTTCTGTAATTATCATTTCCTTTCTTCTTTATGTGCAAATAAGAGTGCACTTTATTTTATTGATACAATCGCTAAGGAAGATAAGAGTGATTATAAACAAAGACTTTTAAGATATGATTTAAAGACAAATGCTTTAAGTACGATTAAGGATTATGAAGATCGTATTCCGGTACTTTATACTGATGACGATAAGCTTTTTGTAAGTAATATCAATAAAGAAGAAAAGAAAGTTCAAACTGATGTGCTTGTGCTTGATGCTGTAAGTGGTGATAAGAAAGATGAATTCATCTTGCCTATTGATGTAAGTGAAATTAAGTCTTATGATGATAGCTTTTATCTAGTTAGCGCAACTATTAAGGTAAAAGATCCTGATTATTATCTTTATGATGAAGCTAAAAAGGATGAAATAGTTAAGCTAGAAGAAGAAAATAGTGATTATCTTGAGATTGATGAGTATCCTTTTATGTTTAATGGGGCTGGTATGATTAATGGCAATCGTAATGCTTTATTTTTATTAGATAAGAAGACTAAGGAATTAAAACGTATAACGGATACTTATATGGATGTCGAATCTTATGATTTTAAAGATGGTAAGATTCTATTTACGGGTGTTAATTTTAAGACTTATAAAAAGAAGTTTGCGTTTGTTTATGAATATGATGTAAATAGCGGTGTTACAAGTACTTTGTATGATGAAACTATGCTTATAACTAGAGCCTTCTACTATGAAGATAAGATTGTGGTGGCTGGTACTTATGGTAAGGAAATTAGTTGGATTGAGAGTCCTAAATTTTATACTTTAAAAGATAAGAAGTGTACTTTATATATTGATAGTGAACTTAGCTTATACAATACGATTGGTACAGATGTTCATTTTGGTAAGTTTAGTCAATTTAGAAAGATTGACGGTAAGCCATATTTCCTTAGTGCTAGCAAGGGTAGTAGAGGTGAACTATTTACTTTTGAAGATGATAAGCTAGTATGCTTAAGTGATTTTGAGGGTACGGTTGATGATGCAGTGGCTTTTGATGGCAAGATTTATGCCATTACTACTTTACCAAATAGACTACAAGAACTAGAAGAACTTGGCGTAAAAGAACTTACACACTTAAATGATTTAAGTGAATATTATGTGGCTAAGCCAAATCGTATTTGGTTAGATAAAAAGACCAAGATTCAAGGTTGGGTACTTCTTCCTGAAGACTTTGATGAAAATAAGAAGTATCCTGCAATATTAGATATTCATGGTGGTCCAAAGTGTGCCTATGGTGAGATTTTCTATCATGAGATGCAATATTGGGTTAACTTAGGTTATATTGTCTTCTTCTGTAATCCTAGAGGAGGAGATGGTAGAGGTAACGCCTTTAGTGATTTAAGAAGACAATGGGGCGGTATAGACTTTGAGGATATAATGGACTTTACTGATGAAGTATTAAGACTATATCCACAAATTGATGTTGATAGAGTTGGTGTAACGGGCGGTTCATATGGTGGTTATATGACTAACTGGGTAGTATCGCATACAAATAGATTTAAGTGTGCTGCTACACAACGTTCTATCTCTAATATGATTACCGAAGTTACAGCTAGTGATTATGGTATTGATTTCCCATATGAGATGTCTTTTACGGATTTACATAATTGTCATGATGAACTATGGTCAATGTCTCCTTTAAAATATGCAAACAATGTTAAGACTCCACTTCTTTTCATTCATAGCTTTGAAGATTATCGTTGTATCTTCCCTGAAGCTTTACAATACTATACAGCTATCAGATGTAATGGTGTTGATACTAAGATTGTGGGCTTTAAGGGTGAAAACCATGAGCTTTCTAGAAGTGGCAAGCCTAAACATCGTATTAAGCGTTTAAGTGAGATTACTAATTGGATGAATAAGTATCTTTTGGAGGATAAATAATGACAACTTTTGATTTAAGTAAGCCTTATTGTAAATATTTTGATGAGATTTGTAAGATTCCGCATGGTTCTTTTGATGAACAAAGAATCTCGGATTATCTTGTTAAGTTTGGTAAAGACCATAATTTAAAAACAGTTCAAGATGATAATTTAAATGTTGTCATCTATAAGGATGCCTCTGCAGGTTATGAAAATAGTGCACCATTACTTTTACAAGCTCATATGGATATGGTTTGTGAAAAGAATAAAGACAGTAATCATGATTTTAAAAATGATCCATTAGATTTATATGTTGATGGTGATTGGTTAAAGGCTAAAGGCACTACTTTAGGTGCCGATGATGGCATGGGTGTAGCTTATATGTTGGCTATACTTGATGATGATAGCTTGCCTCATCCTGCTTTAGAGTGTTGTTTTACTACTAAAGAAGAAGTTGGGCTAATTGGTGCTTTAAAACTTGATACATCATTATTTAAGGCAAGACGTATGGTTTCTTTAGATGGTGGTGGTGAAGTTACTACAGGCATTAGTTCAGCTGGTGGTTGTATGGTTATCCAAACTATTCCGCTTGATTATAAAGAAAATAAGGATACTACTTATAAATTATTTGTAAGTGGTCTACTTGGTGGACACTCTGGTGGTGAGATTCACAAGGAAAAGGGTAATGCGAATAAATTGGCTTTTAGGGTTATTAAGGAAATGCTTAATAAGGGCTTAGATTTTAAGTTTGTAAGTAGCGATGGTGGTCTAAAGGATAATGCGATTCCTAGGGAATGTGAAATCATTTTCGCTTCTAAATCAAATTTTGATGATTTAAATAAGAGTCTAGAAGATAGTTATCATGATTTTAAACAAGAGCTTGAATTCTCGGATAATGGGATTAAGGTTTCTTTGACTAAGGTTGATACTAGTGAAAAAGCTTTGGATAACTTTGATAGTAAGCGTATTGTGGATTATATTTTCCTTCTTCCAAATGGTTTTAAACATCGTTCAATGGCTATTGAAGGTTTAACTTTAACATCATTAAATTTGGGTATTGTAAAGACTAGTGGTGATTATTTAGTTTTAACTAGTTCTCTAAGGAGTGCTTTAGAGTGTGGCATTGATCATTTAATTGATGAGATTAAAACATTAGCTAGTTTGTTTAATTATAAGGTAAGCACTAGTGCTAGATATCCAGGTTGGAACTATAAGGCAAAAAGCGATATGCGCACTAAATTAAATAAGGTGATGATGGAAATCTATAATAAGCCGCTAGTGGAGATGGCTACTCATGGAGGATGCGAATGTGGTGTATTTGCGTCTATTGATGAGGATATGGATATTTTAACTTATGGTGCAATTTGTGAGGATATTCATACGCCATTAGAGAGACTTGATTTAAATTCTTTTGATAGAGGATATAAGGTTTTAACTAGTTTAATTAAGGAGTGTAAATAATGAGTGAAGGTAGAGTATTAATTTTATCGGGTGCTAGTTCAGTTGGTAAGGGTGCCATTAAAAAGAGATTATTAGAGGATCCTGATTTATCTTTGATGGAGTCTATTTCAATGACTACACGTCCTAAAAAAGATAAAGAGGTTGATGGTAAGGACTATTATTTTGTGGACTATAAATATTTCGCTAATGCGGTAAAAAATAAGGAGTTTTTAGAGTATACAGAATTTAATGGTTATTACTATGGTACTCCTAAGTCACAAGTTGATTTCTTACTTAAGAATGGCAAGAATGTTTTAATTGAGGTTGAAGCTGAGGGCGTTGGCCCATTAAAACTTAATTTGCCTGATGCGCTGGCGGTCTTTGTTGTGCCTGAGAGTTTAAAGGAACTAGAAAAGCATATCATGGATGTTTATGGTGATAATTTAGCTAGCGCTAATGCGCGTATTAATAAGGCGAGAATGGAGATGGAGATTGCCCCATTATTTAAAAATCAAGTAAAGAATACGGATATTGATGAGGCTGTTAAGCAAATCAAGGATTTATTTTTAGGTAAAGAAGATGATTAGTAGAGAAGATTGTTTAGTTAAGGAAGTTAGTCATTTAGATGATTTTAATGAGAAGATTTTAAGCTATAGAGACCGTGAAAGAGTAGTGGATAATTGGCTTAGAATTAGATATAAAGAAGTTTTGCCAATGGTGATGAAAAGAAGTGGCATTGATTGTTGGGTTGTGGCATGTGATGAATACAATGAGGATCCATTGATTAAGTCTTTAACACCTATGGCAATGATGAATGCTCGAAGAACAACAATTCTTTTGTTTGTTTTAAAGGGCGATGAAGTAAAGCGTTATTCAATTACTAGACCACATGTTGGATTAGATGAATTTTATGAGGCTGCTTGGATTAATCAAAAGGGTTCTATGTGGTGTGAGGATTTAAGTAAGGCAGAAACCCAATTTGAGTGTTTAGCTAGACTTATTAAAGAAAATAATGTAAGTAAGATTGGCCTAAATATGTCTCGTGATTTTGCGTTTGCGGATGGCCTAAGTAAGACAATGTATGATGAGATTGTTAAGTGCTTTGATGAAGATATGAAGGCTAAGATTGTTTCCGCATATGAGATTTGTGTTGGTTGGCTTGAGACAAGAACTAAAGAAGAGATGGAAGCTTACAATGGCATCATGCAGATAGCACATGCGATGATTGATGAAGCATTTTCTAGTAAGGTTATTATTCCCGGTGTTACTACTAACTTAGATGTTAAGTATTGGATGATGGATAAGGTTATTAGAATGGGTCTTGAGCCTTGGTTTGATTTTGAAGTATCGATTATTAGAGAAGGTGTTGGCCAATTTGAACATGAGGATGTCATTAGACAAGGTGATATGCTTCATTGTGATGTAGGCTTTAACTATTTAGGTTTATGTACGGATACCCAAGAGAACGCTTATATCTTAAAGTATGGCGAAAGTGATGCGCCTGAATGTTTAAAGAAGGCTTTAAAAGATGTTAATACTTTCCAAGATATTACGGTTAGTTACTTTAAGGAAGGTAGAACCGGTAATGAAATCTTAGCTTTAGCTTTAAAGGAAGCTAAGGAAAAGGGCTTAAATGCTTGTTTATATTCTCATCCAATTGGCTATAATGGCCATGCGGCTGGTCCTACTATTGGCTTATTTGATAAGCAACAAGGAGTTAAGGGTAAGAATGGTTCTTATCCAATGTATAACAATACAGCTTATTCTTTGGAACTAAATTGTGGTTTTAAGCTAGAAGAATGGGGCGATACCGAATTTATTTTAGGGCTTGAGACTGATGTCTTGTTTACTAATGATAAAGTATATTATCTTGCGGGTAGACAAGAAAACTTCCATTTAGTTAGATAATGAAGAAAGTTTCAATTAGGATATTGTTTATATTGGTTGTCTTATATTCTTTGGCAGCCAATTTTGCCCATCCAATTACTCCTACTTTTATTAAAGAGCTAGGCCTTCATGATTACATGTTTGGGGTAGCCTTTGCGTGTATGTCGCTTACTAATTTCTTGTTTAGCCCATTTTGGGGCAAGATGTCGGAAAAGTATGGTGATGGCCTAATATTCTGTTTGTGTCATTTAGGGTATGGTGTAATGCAGGTAGTCTTTGGCATTAGTATTACAGAGTGGCAGATATGTATCGCAAGACTTGTTGGTGGCTTCTTTATTTCGGGAATATCTGTTTCCCAACTTTTATATGTCTTGCATAATTCTAAGGAAGTAAGTAAGGATATGGCTATTGTGGCAACTTTAAATATGGTTGTTTCTCCATTTGGTTTTCTTATTGGAGGCTTTCTTGGTGATTGGAACTTGCTTGGAACATTTGTCATACAAGGTGTATCTTTATTTCTAATTGGAGTGCTAGGTCTATTTATTTTAGGCGATAGTAACAATAGTAAAGAAGTTAAATTCACTAGTGCTGATTTAAATCCATTCAAGGATTTTGCCAGTGCAAAGGATATTTTAAATGCCTTTATCTTGTCTTTTCTAATTTCAGCAGGTATTGCTAGCTTTGCAAGCACTTGTTACGAACAATGTTTTAATTACTATATCAAGGATATCTTTGGTTTCCCTAGTTCTTATAATGGCATTTTAAAAGCCGGTGTTGGCTTTATTGCACTGATTGCCAATGGCACAATTACAATGCGTCTTTTAAAGACTAATACTTTTAAAAGTATTGTACCCGTCTTTGGATTATTGTTTGTAATGCTTATTGGAGTGTGTGTAATAGATGATATGGTGCCCTTTATTATTTTGAATGTTGTTTTCTTTGGCATGAATTCTATTTATTTGCCTTTACAACAAGCCATGCTTGATAAGTTTAAGAGTAAGAATGATGGACAACTAGTCGGCTTATTTAATGCGATTAGATCATTAGGTATGGTGTTTGGTTCTTTAGTGGCTGGTTTTATATATGAAGTAGGGCCTAAAATGTCCTTTGGTTTAGCAGCTTTGGCCTTTCTAGTTTGCATCTTCCTTTGTGTGTATAATTATAAAAAATCAAAGGAGGAATTAGGCGATGAAAGTTATTCTAGTTAATGGTAGTCCTAATTTAAAGGGCAATACTTATTTAGCTTTAAAAGAGTGTGCTGATACATTAAATGAAGAAAATATTGATACTGAAATTGTTTCAATTGGAAGTAAGCCGGTTAGAGGTTGTATGGGATGTGAAAAGTGTCGAGAGCTTAAGAGGTGTATCTTTGATGATGATATGGCTAATAAGTTGACTGAAAAAATGAAAGAGGCTAATGGCATAATTATTGGATCGCCTGTTTATTATGCGGGACCAAATGGTGCTTTATGTGCTTTACTTGATAGAATCTTCTATTCTTCTAGTAAGGAGCTTAGATACAAACCTAGTGCTGCCGTTTGTGTATGTCGAAGAAGTGGTGGTAGTGCCACTCTTGATCGTTTAAATAAGTACTTTACAATTAATCAAATGCCTATCGTTTCTTCTATTTATTGGAATATTCTTCATGGTAGTGAGATTGGTGAAGTAAAGGAAGATCTAGAG
>CAVCDR010000070.1:0-4338 GCA_963601025.1 Agathobacter sp.
TCTTTTTTAGTTGTCTATGGTACGCAAGGGTTTGTTTTAAGGCTGATTCTTTTTCAACATTAGAAAGTCTTAGTTTAGTAGCGTAGTTTAATAATTCATTAAATTCAATTCCAGGCTTTATTCCCGCCTTAATTAAATCTTCTCCTTGCACATAAGGTTTGCTCATAGTTTCCTTATAGATTTCATATCTGGTTGTTAGATATTCAAGGTTGTTGGTATTGCCATTATCACACATTGAAAAATAAATTAGGTCTTTTGGATTATAGGCATCATAAAACATTCTATTAGTCTTTTTAATAGAAGAGTTATCTCTAGCACATTTATTAGGCAACATATGGTTTTTTACCATATTAGTTACATACTTAATAACTTCCTTACGATTACAAATTCTTCTTAAGAAAGTTTCAACTAGTGGTACACCAGCTATCTCATGATTGTAGGCATGTATTCTACCTTTAACTATAGTTGATGTAACAACTTTACCAAAATCATGAGTTAATCCTAGTAACATAAAAGAATAGCTATCACATTTATCTCTATATGTCGCACATCTATCAATTACCTGCATAGTATGAATATAAACATCACCCTCTGGATGATAAATAGGATCTTGTTGTACTCCTATTAGGTCTTCTACTTGTTTAAACCAATAAGAAAGTTGATTCATATCTTTTAATACATCAAAGAATATAGAAGGTTTACTAGCCTTTAATAATGCTTTTCTAAGTTCTTCTTCTACTCTTTCCCTTGATAAATAAGTTAAATCAATACGCTTACAAAGTTCAACTGTTTCTTTATCCACATTAAATTCAAGTCTAGAGGCAAATTGAGCTACTCTTAATACCCTTAAAGGATCTTCAACAAAAGTATCCTTATCAACATATTTAATCACCTTATTTTTTAAATCATCTAGTCCATTATAGTAGTCAAGTATTTCATCAGTTAAAACATCTTGCATAAGGGCATTAATTGTAATATCTCTTCTTTTACAAGCGTTCTTATAGCCGATAAATGGATCGACATCAATTTTAAAATCAGTATGCTTATTACCGATAGATTTTTCACTACGAGGAAGCGCTATATCAATGTTATGCCCTTTTAAAGAATACACACCAAAACTATTACCATAACTCAAAGGTGTACCAACTTGTTTAAGGATGTCATATAAATCATCAGGGGATATTCCATGTACCTCAATATCTACGTCCTTATTTTCAATATTTAATAATTTATCTCTAACATATCCTCCAACATAGAAGGTTCTGCCACCTTTTTGTTGAACAAGTTGTGCAATTTGTTTTTCGATTTCCATATTAAGCTAAAAAAGTAAGATGATTCATCGTAAAGTAAGTTAAACCTACCACGATTACTAGTAATGTAGTAAGAATAGAAATTAATCTAGTCTTCTTTTCTCTTTGAATATAAATGTTAGTTATTACTACTACAAAGAAACAAAAGATAGTTGTAAGAAGATGATGAGGGAAGTTTTTTATCATTGCCGATCCATAATAAATTCCCATCAATACTTCAAGTGAATTGCCTAATCCTAACACAATTGCGCCAAAAGGATTTTGTTTCTTAGAGAAGTAAGCTATAAAGCCACCTGGTAAAGTAAGTAATGTTTGAATAAACCAGTTAGGATAATAGAAGTGCCATGCTTCAGCCAAAGTAATATGATGCATAAGTACTTCTGTACCATAAATTACTGGTTGGCTAATTAAGAAGAATAAGAAGCACTTAAAGGCTGCTTCATAACTTTTATTACAGTTTACGACCACAATTAAGGCAAATAGCACCCACCATTCATGAGTAATACCAATATCCCTAAATGATGTGTCATATAGTGCTGGAACACACATTAATAGTCCAACAATTACACCAATAGCTATCGCAAAGACTATCACTTTCCACCATGTCATTTTTATATCACCAAATATTTTTTTCATTACATTTCTCCTTAAATAAAATTATTATAACCGCTTGGTCAAATATTAAGTAATTATTTTTAGATATGTTATCTTTAAAAAGAGGAGAAAATAATGATTAAGGTATATAGTATGGAAACTTGTCCTGATTGTATAAATGTACACTCGCAAATAAAGGATAATGATAATTTTGAAATAATTGATATTGGAAAAGATGTAAGAAATCTAAAGGAATTCATCAAATTAAGAGATAATAATAAAACATTTGATGAATGCAAAGCCAATGGTAGTATTGGCATCCCATGTTTTGTTAAGGAAGATGGAAGTATTACCTTAAATGAAGAAGATGTAGGATTACATAAAGCTATTGAACACGCCACATGTTCCCTAAAGGGAGGTTGTTGATATAATTAAGGCATGCAAAAAAAACTTATTGAAACATTAAAAGATAATCCCTTAAGTGTTGATGAATTAGCGCACATCTTAAACTTAAATAGTAGTAGCGATTTTATAAAATTAAATAAAGAAGTAAATAAGCTAATATATGAAAAGAAAGCTTATGAAGAAAAGGGTATTATCTATTTAGCTGATTGTTTTAAAGAAGGTATTGTTGACACTTATAAAGGTAGAGCCTATGTTGATGACTTAGAAGTAAGTTATGACAATAATATGCTTCTTTTTAGTGGTGATAAGATACTTTATAAAGAAAACAAGACTTGTGCTACCTTAATTAAAATAATTGAAAGAGGCTTTACTTATGTTTTGGGTACTATGGTCTTTAGGAAAAATAAGCTTTATTTCTTTTCTGATGACTATCGTTTAAAAGATTTTAAAGTAATAAATCAAAAAGACTTTAAAAATGAATTAAAGCCTAACTATAAAGTTAGATGTTATATCTCAAGTTACCCAAAGAAAGAATTAAAGATTGATAAGGTAATTGGTAAGGCCGATAAAGAAGAAACCATTATTGAGACAATACTATTAGAGAATAAAGCTCCTAAACCATTTTCTAATAAGCTATTAAAACAATGTGAAGAAATAGATGAAACAATAAGTTTAGATAATCGTAAAGACTTAAGAGAATATCTTTTTGTAACCATTGATGGTGATGATGCTAAAGACTTTGATGATGCCATATGTGTAGAAGAAAAAGAAGATGGTTATATGTTACATGTCTCAATTGCCGATGTTACAAACTACGTAGCTGAAGATAGTGATTTAGATAAGGAAGCTTATAATCGCGGTACTTCAATATATTACCCAGGTAAAGTCATTCCGATGTTACCATTCAAGTTATCTGATAATCTATGTTCATTAATGGAAAACAAGGAACGTTATACCATCACTTGTAGTATGCATATTGACTATAATGGTGGGTTACTTGATTATGATATTTATCCAAGTGTTATTAAAAGTAAACATCGCCTTACTTACAATAAAGTAAACAAGATGTTTGAACATGATAAAGCGCTATTAGAAGAATATAGCGATGTAAAGGACATGTTATTTTGTGCCTACCGTCTTTCAAGAATTTTACATAAATTAAGAAAAGAAAAGGGTGGCATTGAATTTAATACAATTGAACCAATTATTATTGAAGAAAATGGTAAGGTAATTGATATAAAACCACGTAGTCAAGGTAAGGCTGAAGAAATGATTGAAGTCTTTATGATTAAGGCTAATACAACTGTTGCCAGTCATATGTATTACTTAAATCTACCTATGATTTATCGTAATCATGATTATCCAAAGGTTGATAGAATAGGTGATTTCATTGATACAATGGAAACATTAGGTTATACCTTTAAGGGGAATAAATTTAAAATCGAAGCTAGCGCTCTACAAAAGTGTCTTTCAACATTTGTTGGAACAAGTGAGTTTCCTTTAGTAAACGATATGTTACTAAGAAGTATGGCAAAAGCTTTATATAGTGGTAATTGTCTAGGACACTATGGTCTAGGCCTTGAACAATATTGTCACTTTACTTCACCAATTAGAAGATATCCTGACTTAATTGTACATAGATGTCTAAAGAAGTATGTCTTCAATTATAGTGAAGATATCGATACTTATAAGACTAAGATTGAAAGTATTGCTAATAAGGCTAATGAAAGAGAAAAGTGCGCAACTTTAATTGAAAGAGAAATTGTCGACTTAAAGATGTGTGAATATATGAAAGATAAGCTAAACGAAAAGTTTGTTGGTGTTATTAGTGGCATAACTAGCTTTGGCTTTTTTGTAAGACTAGAAAATAGCGTTGAAGGTCTAGTGCACGTTAAAACTTTAGATGATTATTATGAATTTGAAGATAATACGTTAACAAACGGCTTTAAGACTTATAAGATAGGTCAAGAAGTGAAAGTAAAACTAATTAATGTTGATCTAGAATTACGCAATATTGATTTTATGGTAA
>CAVCDR010000071.1:0-59079 GCA_963601025.1 Agathobacter sp.
ATATTATTCCTGATCGCATTGAAGCCGGTACTTATATTTGTATGGCTGCCGCAATTGGTGATAATGTAACAGTTAAAAACGTTATCCCTCAACACTTAGAGGCTTTACTTTCAAAGCTTGAAGAAATGGGCGTTGAAATGAATGTGGGTAGTGACTTTGTTGAAGTTAAAGGTGCCAAGAATTTAAAGGCTATTGATATTCAAACTTTAACTTTCCCTGGTTTTGCGACTGATTTACAACAACCAATAACACCTTTGTTGTGTATTGCGGATGGTGATTCAAGTGTTGTGGAAACTATTTATCCAGAAAGATTTAAGCATTGTGCTCAATTAAATAAGATGGGTGCCCATATCGATACTGAAGATGGTAAGGCTATTATCCATGGCCCATGTAAACTAACAGGATGCGATGTAGTAGCGACGGATTTAAGATGTGGCGCAGGACTTATTATCGCAGGTCTTATGGCGGAAGGTGAGACTGTAATACATGATGCTTATCATATCTATCGAGGCTATGATAATATCGTTAATAAACTAAGAGCCCTTGGTGGCGATGTAGAATAAATTTTTAAAAAAACTATTTACAAATTCGGTAAGCTTTGGTAATATAAATGAGCTTACCAATTATGTGGAGGGGTAGCGAAGAGGCTAAACGCGGCTGACTGTAAATCAGCTCTCAACGAGTTCGGCAGTTCGAATCTGTCCCCCTCCACCATTTCTTGGGATGTAGCCAAGTGGTAAGGCAACAGACTTTGACTCTGTCATTCCGCTGGTTCGAGTCCAGCCATCCCAGCCAAGTCTGACCTGGTAGCTCAGGTGGTAGAGCATTTGACTTTTAATCAAAGGGTCGCGGGTTCGATTCCCGCCCAGGTCACCAACTTAGTAGCTGCAGGTGTAGTTCAATGGTAGAACTTCAGCCCTCCAAGCTGACTACGTCGGTTCGATTCCGATCACCTGCTCCAAAATTGTTAAACATCAGCTATGGCTGATTTTTTTATTTTCAAATCATTCTTTTTGATGATTTTCTTGTTAGTGCTTGTTTCTACAATATATTTAGAAAAGGACAATGAAAATTAGTTTAGTTTGTTTAATTGAATTAGAGTCCCCAAATAGACACTCCTTTTAAACTAAAGATCACTTGTCCTTTTCTTATTCTTCTTCAAGCAATTTTCTTAAGCCTTCTAAAGGCTTATTTGATATAGTAGTTACCTTCAAATTGTCTTTTCTAAAGCTTTGATATCTTTGTAGAAACATCTTACTTGAAAGTCTACTAGCGCCATTGGAAAATACTCTTAATTGTTCTAGATAATCACTAGTTACGACAATAATCCGATATTCATCTTTCAATTCTTTTGTCTTAATTTCAATATATTCATCAGCTGTTTGTTTATTCTTAGTATAAACAATTGTTATATTGTCATGATTTAGAATTCTAGATGCTTTTTCATATGTTTTATAGGCATCAAATACCAACATACACTGCGCATTAACATACCCTTTAAAATCACACACAATATCTATTACTTTATCTCTTAAGATGGAAAATTCTTCATCTTTATATTCATCTAGGGCATGTAATAAGTTATAGCCATCAATAATATAAAGTAGATCTTTTTGTTTAACATATTTAACTTCTTCTATTGTTTCTTCTTTCTTTTTATTAAAAATTCTTTCTTTAGGTTTATAAATACTATTGAATACTTTAGAAAGTTCTTCATCAGATATATTTTGTCTTTTATAAGTATAGATTGATGACACTTCTTCAATAATTTCTTCTTCCTCTTGTATTTCTTCTTCTATAATAGGAAGCGAAAAAGATACATTTAGATTAAACTTTTGTTTAAACAATTTAATAACAATCTCTTCTTTTAACTGTCCTGATATATTGATGAAAATATCATCTTTAATTAAACGAATATTTAACTCTGGCATTTCATCATTTAGGACTTTTATTTTGTTGAATATGGTATAGTGATTACCTTCTACATTGATAACTTTTTCTTCTTCAAGATTAAAAGTTGAATCATTATATAGACTAGGCAAATAAGTTCCAATTTTATAATCTTTTAGTCCTTTAACGGCTACCACATCACCAAAAGAAGCTTCTTTGATACTTTTATAATTAGTTCCACTAATTTCATACATTTCATTTATTTTATTGTTTAAATCAAAACTAGTTTTACTTATTAAAGTTCCATTAAATATTTTTAAATAGGCATAGTTTTCGTCTTTACGATAAATATAAGCGTTTAATTTATCACTATATTCTTTTTCTTTAATATACTTAAAACTATTTAGTAAAACATCGATGTTTTCATCTTTTAGGGCGCTACCAAAGATTACGGGAACTATCTCATGTTTGAATAAGCTATCGCTTACATCATCTATTAATCCATCATTTTTTAAAGTTCTTACATCTTCAATATTTAAACAATTAACATCTAATTCTTTTTTTAGTTTCTCTAATATCTCTTCTTTAGAATAATGACTAATATCCATCTTATTGATAAAGATAAGACAAGGAATATTATTTTGAATGGTTTTGCGATATAGTTCAATCTCATTATTTAGATTATGAAAATTAGCCTCAATGATTAATAAAGCTAAATCTAATATTTTCAAGGAAGCGTTTCTTTGGTTTTCTAGTTCTCGATGTCCTGGTGTATCAATATAGATATATTCATTATCTAAATAATTAAAACGAGCTTCTTTATTAAAAATGGTGATGCCTTTTTCCTTTTCTAATTCGTTAAAATCAAGATAAGCATCCTTATGATCAACTCTGCCCATTTTTCTAATAACACCTGTTTTATATAACAAGATTTCGGATAATGTTGTTTTACCAGCATCAACACTGGCTAAAGCACCAATTACAAACTTTTGTTTCATGATTATATTTTAGTAGAATTAACATTTTTTGTCTTAAATTTAATTTGTTATGTGAATAACTAAACAAATTAGCACTAAGTAAGCGCTTTATTGTGTATAATATAAGGTAGCAAGGGAAAGTAAAAGTGATGTTAGAAGTCATTTTAATAGAGTGGTCTTTTATGACGACTCTTAATTTGACTTTGGATGTACTTGTTTATGTAACTTTAGTGTTATATGAAGCTGGAGATTGCGTTTAGTAAACAAGTATAGATAGCTTGTACTAATTAATATGCAGACAAGATACTAAAACCGGGGAAAGGTATTAGAAAGTTTGCGAATTGGCTGAAAACGAAGTTACTAAGTGGAAGGAGTAAAAAATGCCAGAAATGTCTAAAACGATTGTCCCTCCACACATGGGGGACAAACAACCTAGTGAAAAGATTATCGCATTAGGTAAGAAAATTACAGATGTTGCCAAGCATAAACTTGGTAAGGTTACATCAGATGATCCAGAATATTGGGGTCTTGCGGGGATTGTAACAGATGAAATGGCTGATGTGGCTTTAAAGATGAAGTTGCGTCAACATTATACTTTTAAGGAATTAAAGGATATGAATCCTGAGCTTAGTGAAGAAAAACTTCAAAGCTTATTAGACGAAATGTCTTATATTGGTCTTCTTGAATATGATTATGGTTATCACTATGATCATAATGGTCGTACGGCACCTCAAAGTGAGAGAAGATATATTCTTCCTATGTTTGTTCCAGGTTCTGCTGAATTATTCAACATGGAAGAAGACGCTGAGGGCAATAACCAACGTCTAAAAGATCATCCAGAAGTTGCGTCTTTCTTTGAGAGAATGACTTTTATTCCATTAGATGGAATTACTCAACTTGTACCTCCAGGTGGTGCTGGTGTAGGTATGCATGTTATTCCGGTTGAAAAAGCTATTTCAATGGAAAATAAGAAAGTTGACTTAGAACAACTATCTTATTGGTTAGATAAATACGAAGGCCATATCGGTGTTGGTAGATGTTCATGTAGAGCTAGTAGAAAGGTTCTAGATGAAGGTTGTGCCGACGATGATCAAGCATGGTGTATTGGTGTAGGTGATTTCGCTGACTATTGTCGTGAAACGCACAAGGGCCACGATATAACCAAAGAAGAGGCTTTAGCTATTCTTAAGAAGGGTGAAGAACTTGGTTATGTTCACCAAATTACTAATATCGATGGTGATAATAAGATTTTCGGTATTTGCAACTGTAATGTAAATATTTGTAACGCTTTAAGAACATCGCAATTATTTAATACTCCTAATATGTCAGCTAGTGCATATCGTGCAAAAGTTGAAGCTAGCAAGTGTGTAGCATGTGGTAAGTGTGTTGAAGTATGTCCTGCAGGTGCTGTTAAACTTGGCCAAAAGTTATGTAAGGCTGATGGTTCAATGATTAAGTATCCTCGTCATGAATTACCTGACGCAGTTAAGTGGGGCAAGGATAAATATGATGAAAACTATCGTGACAACAATAGAATAAATTGTTATGAAACAGGTACTGCTCCATGTAAGACAGCATGTCCTGCTCATGTTTCTGTACAAGGCTACTTAAAGAAGGCTGCAGAAGGTAAGTATGATGAAGCTCTAGCTTTAATCAAGAAGGATAACCCATTCCCAGCTATTTGTGGTAGAGTTTGTAACAGACGTTGTGAAGATGCATGTACTAGAGGAACAATTGATAGAGCGGTTTCTATTGATGCGGTTAAGAAGTTTATCGCTGATTTAGAAATCAAAGAAGAACATAGATACGTTCCACCTGTAAATATGGCTGTATCGCCAATGAGAAGTGTTAAGCTTGATAGATGGCCTCAAAAGATTGCCATTATTGGTGCTGGCCCAGCTGGCTTATCTGCTGCATACTATTTAGCTACTATGGGATATGTTCCTACAGTATTTGAAAAGAATAAAGAGCTTGGTGGTATGATGCGTTATGGTATTCCATCATATAAATTAGAAAAAAATGTAATAGATGCTGAAATCGATGTTCTAAAGAAACTTGGCGTTGAGTTCAAGTGTGGAACAGAAGTAGGCAAAGATGTTACTATCGCCGATTTAAAGAAACAAGGCTATAAGGCATTCTATATCGCTATAGGCTGCCAAGGCGGTAGATATCCAGGTGTTGAAAACGATCATGCTGAAGGTACGACGATTGCTGTTGATTTCTTAAAAGAAGCTTATGAAAATCAAAGCCAAAAATTTGATGGCGATGTCGTTGTAGTAGGTGGCGGTAATGTTGCGGTGGATTGTGCTAGAACCGCTCATAGATTTGGTGCTAAGAATGTTTCGATGTTTGCGCTTGAAACAAGAGAAACAATGCCTGCCGCAAAAGATGAAATTGAAGAAACTCTAGAAGAAAATATCGCAATCAACAATGCTTGGGGTCCTAAGGAGCTTAAGGTTGATGAAAAGGGTCATGTGACTAGTGTTGTATTCAAGAAGTGTCTAGCTACTATTGTTGATGGTAGATTCAATCCTCAATATGATGAAAATGAAACAATGGAAGTTAAGGCTGATAAAGTAGTATTCGCAATTGGCCAAGCTGTTGTTTGGGGTGATATGTTAGAAGGAACAGGCGTTAAGTTCCATCATGGCAATTATCCTGTTGCAGATAAGATTACTTATCAAACAGATGACCCTGATATCTTTGTAGGTGGCGATGTTTATACTGGTCCTAAGTTTGTAATTGATGCAATTGCTCAAGGACATTTAGCCGCTGAAAGATTACATAGACATGTTCATGAAGGCGCTAGCTTAACTATTGGTTTAGATAAGAGAGAATTCATTGAATTAAATAAGAATGATATTAGAATTGATGATTATGATCATGCTCAAAGACAAGTAGAAGGTCTAAAGGGAATTGAACATCCTGATATGTCATTCAAAGATAATAATGCTGGTTTAACAGAAGAACAAGTTAGAATCGAAACTAAGAGATGTCTAGGCTGTGGCGCTAGTGCTGTTGACCCTCATAAGTGTATCGGTTGTGGTCTATGTACTACAAGATGTGAATTTGATGCCATCAAGTTGCATAGAACTCATCCAGAAGCTACAACTATGATTAAGGCCGAAGATAAGTTTAAGGCTATAGGTCCTTATGCTGCTAAGCGCGCTTTAAAGATTGCCTTACACATTAAGCCAAAAGAAGTTGATGACTAATGCATGAATTAGGTGTTGTCTTTTATGTCATTGATGAATGCGAAAAGGTTGCCAAAGAAAACAAAGTAAATCATATTAATTCAGTTACGATACAACTTGGAACAGTTAGTGGCGTAATTGATACCTATCTAGTTGATTGTTGGAACTGGGCTGTTAGTAAACATGATGTCATGACTAATTGTGAATTGAAGATAGAAAAGATTAAAGCTGTTACGCATTGCGAAGATTGTGGTGAAGATTATAACACGATAATCTATGGCAAGACTTGCCCACATTGTAAGAGTGAAAATACTTACTTACTTCAAGGAAATGAATTTTATATTAAAGAAATGGAAGCTGAATAGCTTCCATTTTTACTTGTTAAACAAGTTTATTGTGTTATTATAGAAATCAATATCTGGCAGTTTATCTAGATTACTCTTTATTTGATTTTCTGGTGTAAAAGGATAATCACTTCCATACAATAAGTGATCAGGAGTGGTAATAGATAATAAAAGTTCTAATGCTTCTTTAGAAGATAATCCCGATACATCATAGTAGAGTCTTTTAAAGCTTTCTTTTATATCGATATTTAAATCAAGTACTTTAGATATGCCTACAAAACGATTATAGATATTTGGCAAGAATGAACATGAATGTGGTATTATCCATTTAATATTTGGATATCTTAGTATCACATTGTTGCCTATTAGATTTAATACTGACCTAGTTGTATCGGCTATAAATTCATAAAGAGGCACAGGTCCTGAAGAAAATAATCCTTCTTTTATTGGCTCAGGACATGAAGGATGAATAACACATATTGTGTTTCTTTTGTTCATTTCTTCCATTAAAGGGTCTAATGATTTATCGCCTAGATATAGTCCCCTAGAATTAGAAGCTAGTTTAATTCCATCGGCCTTTAACTCATGTATCGCATGCCTCAGTTCTTCAATAGAAGCTTCTACATTTGGTAAAGGTAAACAAGCGAAATAGCCAATGGAGCTATTATCCTTTTTAAGACTAAACATTTGTGTATTTAGCAATCTACACATTGCGATAGATTCTTCGTCATAACCTTCAAAATAAGGATGAGGTGAAGAGATGGATAAATAAGATTTAGCTATATTACAATCTTTATTTAGCTTTAGATGTTTATCTAAGTTATAAGCTGGAAGAGGAAAACCATCTTCCAAAGTTGCGTTATGTTTCTTTAAGAAATCTAGATATTCTTTAGATAAAAAGTGCACATGTACATCAATTAATTTATTCATGCAACAATCTTAATCGAAAAATTGGTAAAAGAAAAGAGCTTTTGTAAGCTCTAATCTAATTATTTAACAACAGTAATTAATTTATCACCAACGTTAGCTGTTTTAGCATCGGTTGGTACAACATCTTTCATATCGGCTGTATTAGTGATAATGATAGGAGTGATAGTTGATAAGTTAGCTTTTTCAACTTCGCTTAAGTTAACTTCAAGAAGTAATTGACCTTTCTTAACTTTATCACCAGCTTTAGCCTTAGGTGTAAATCCTTTACCATTTAAATTTACAGTGTCCATTCCAACATGGATTAGTACTTCAGCACCATTATCAGCTTGTAAGCCAATTGCATGTCCTGTTGGGAAGAAAACAGAAATTGTACCATCACATGGTGCATAGAACTTTCCTTCGCTTGGCTTAATAGCGATACCTTTTCCCATTGCACCAGATGAGAATACTTCATCTTTTACATCGCTTAAGGCAACAACCTCACCTTTACAAGGAGCATAGATTTCAGCATCTTTGCTTTCAGTATTTGTTTCTGTTTTTGTTTCAGGTTTAGATTCTGCAGGCTTTTCACCACCTTCAATTAAACCTTTCTTTTCCCAAATGCCATACATGATGTAGCAAGCTACAAATGATACAACGATGGCAATAACTACACCAACTACGGCGTTATAGAAGTTAGACATTGTAAAGCCTAATTCTAATGCTTGTTCAGTAGGCAGATATACTGGAAGAACAAGTAAACCTGGAGAACCAGCGCCAAATCTTTCAACACCTGTAATACCAAGGTATAGACCACCAACACCACCACCGATCATGGCAGCATATAATGGGAACATATACTTTAAGTTGATACCATATAAAACTGGTTCAGTAATGCCAAGTACACCAGTTAGACCACCTGATGATGCAAGTTGCTTAACATCTGGATCTTTACTTCTAACTGCTACCGCAAAACCTGCAGCACCTTGAGCAACGTTAGATGCAAGCATACCAGGACCAACAACGGCGTCATGTCCTACAGTAGCTAGGTTATTTGTACCAATTGGAATTAGACCATAGTGAGTACCAGTCATAACTAGAAGTGGAGATGTAATACCTACAACTGTTGGAACAAGCCATGGTGCGACATCTTTTAACCATGAGAAGAATAAGTTGATTAAATCAGATAACCAAGCGCCGATTGGGCCTAGTGCACAAATTGTAACAACGCCACCAATTACTAATGAGAAGAATGGTACAAAGAAGAACTTAACAGCCTTTGGACAATATTTTTGTACAAAGTGTTCAACTAAAGACATAAACCATACACCTAGAATAATTGGAATTACTGAAGATGTATACGTAGCTTTAGTAACTGGAATTAAGTTAAAAATCTTAACAGCTTCTTCACCTTTTAATAATGTGATAAATGAAGGATATACAAGAAGACCAGCTAAAGCCATGGCTGTACCTTGGTTGCATTTAAATTTCTTAGCACATGATTGAGCTAGTAGAATTGGTAGGAAATAGAATGCTGAATCAGATAAAGCATTTAAAATGATGTAAGTTTGTCCAGCAGTGTCAATCCATTTTAAGACAACACATAGCGCTAATACGGCTTTTAATAGACCTGCACCACAAATTGCAGGAATAACTGGTTGGAAGATACTTGCGATACCTTCAAGAGCTTTAGATAATGCGGAACGATTGTCATCAGCTGCGGCTTTTGCATCTTCTACAGCAGCCTTAGCCTCAAAACCGCCTAAAGCTACTACTTCTTGGTAAACTTGAGGAACATCTGGTCCAATTACGATTTGGTATTGTCCACCAGCATCAACAACCTTAAGTACACCCTTTGTTTTACTTAAAGTTTCAGTGTTTGCCTTAGATGAATCAACAAGTGTGAATCTAAGTCTAGTTGCACAGTGTACAACGGACTTAACGTTTTCTTTGCCACCGACATTTTCAAGAATGACGGAAGCTAATTGTTTAAAATCCATGTTTAACCCCCTAATGAAATAGAAAAACCCTAGATAATTAGCATTTATATTCTTATTCGCTTTTTATAGAGCCTTCTTTTTAAACAAAATAATTTTAAACAACTATCACATGAAAGTAAATGGTGTTATTGATTGTTTTTATTTTAACTTTTAAAATAAAAACATAATTAAAAGGGGTTTTAAAATGAGTTTTCCAAAAGAATTTTTATGGGGTGGCGCTACAGCTGCCAATCAATGCGAGGGCGCTTATAATCTTGATAGCAGAGGACTAGCGAATGTAGATACAATTCCTTATGGCGAAGATAGAAGGGCTGTAATGTCTGGACAATTAAAAATGCTTGAATGCGATGATAAACATTTTTATCCAGCACACGAGGCTATTGATATGTATCATCATTATAAAGAAGATATTAAATTATTCGCTGAAATGGGTATGAAATGTTACCGTTTCTCTATTGCTTGGACTAGAATATTACCTAATGGTGATGATGAAGTTCCAAATGAAAAAGGCTTAGATTTCTATGAAAACGTTGTGGATGAATGTTTAAAGTACGGTATTGAACCATTAATTACCATCTGTCACTTTGACGCACCAATTGCTTTAATTAAGAAATATGGTGGTTGGAAAGATAGAAGAATGATTGATGCCTTCATGAAACTATGCAAAGCTTTATTTGAAAGATTAAATGGTAAAGTAAAATATTGGCTAACATTTAATGAAATCAATATGTTACTTCATTTGCCTTATATGGGCGCTGGTATCTTATTTGAAGAAGGAGAAGATAAAAATCAAGTTTTATATACAGCCGCTCACTACGAACTTGTAGCTAGTGCTAAAGCAGTTAAATTAGCTCATGAAATGATGCCTAACGCCATGGTGGGATGCATGCTTGCGGCAGGACAATTTTATCCATATTCATGTAATCCTAAAGATGTTCAAAAAGGCTTGGAGGCTGATAGGGATAATTATTTCTTTATTGATGTGCAAGCTCGTGGCGCATATCCGGTTTGGGCTATTAAGAGAATGGAAAAAGCTGGTGTACATATTGACATAACCGAAGAAGACAAACAAGCATTCAAAGAAGGTACGGTAGACTTTATTTCATATTCTTATTATTCTTCTAGATGCGTATCATCAGACCCTGAGATTTGTAAGAATCATGCAAGAGGTAATGCGGTATTTGCTTCGGTTGTAAATCCATACTTAAAGGCGTCTGAATGGGGATGGCAAATTGATCCACTAGGTTTAAGAATTACTTGTAATGTTTTATATGATAGATATCAAAAGCCATTATTCATTGTTGAAAATGGACTAGGTGCAAACGATGTCTTAGAAGATGGTAAGGTTCATGATGAATATCGTATTGAATACATGAGAGAACATATTAAGGCTATGGATGCGGTAATCAATGAAGATGGTTTGCCACTTCTTGGTTGTACATTCTGGGGTATCATCGATTTAATTAGTGCTTCAACTGGTGAAATTAAGAAGAGATATGGAACGATCTATGTTAATAAACAAGTTGATGGTTCGGGTGATTTAAGTAGAGTTAAAAAAGATTCATTTAACTGGTATAAACAAGTTATTGAATCAAATGGTACTAATCTTTAAAATTTGAGCAATTCTAGAAATAGGATTGCTTTTTAAATGGGAAAAGTATAAAAAACTATAAAAAGGTATAAAAGTAAATAAAAAGTATAAAAATGTATAAAAAGGTATAAAATATAATAAAAAGTATAAAGGAGGATATTATGCAAAATCCATTCACTACAACTTTCTCTAAAGCTCCTGAATATACCTATATTCATACAGAAAAGACAGAAGAAATACTAGGAAATTTTATATATGACAGGCCATCAGAATCAGTATATAAAATTACTGGTGTAAGGGGATCTGGAAAAACGGTTATTCTCGCTAAAATAGAAGAAGAATTAAAAAATAATGGTGATACCTATAAAAACTGGTTGGTTTTTGATGTAAATCCTACAAGAGATACTTTAGCCCAAATAGCGGTTATGTTAGATAAAGCTGGTTTTGGCTCGAAAAAGAAAAAAGCCATGGGTATAAACTTGTCAGCTTCAATTTTAGGAAATGGTGCCGGAATTGGCTACACTACTGAAAATGATAATAAATTATTTGATGTTGGTGTTGAAATTGAAGAAATGTTAAAAGTTGTACAAAGCAAAGACAAAAAAATATTAATCGGCATGGATGAAATATATAAGTCAGATGAAACAGTAATGTTTGCTTCTGAATATGGAAAATGGTTGCGTGCTGGATATCCAGTCTATTTTGTTTGTACTGGCTTATATGAGAATATTCAAGAATTAAGTAATGTAAAAAATCTAACTTTCTTTAGAAGAGCTACCACCATTAAAACGGAACCATTAAATACAATTAGAATGGCTGAAATGTATAAAAACAAATTAAATATAGATTCTAAGCTTGCACGTACTATGGCTGATACTACAAAGGGTTATGCCTATGCATTCCAAGAATTAGGCGCACTATACTTTAAGAAAAGAGAAGATGAAACTTTTGAAGATGTTTTATCTAATTTAAAAACAGAGTTATTTGCATATTCATATGAAAAAATATGGGAAGAAATGAGCGCTGAAGATAGATTTTTGACTAAGCTATTATTGGAAAAAGAAGAATACAAGCGTGATGAAGTTTTAAAACTTATGGGGAAGAAGGCTCAAAACTATTCAGTATATAGAGATCGTCTTTTAAAAAGAGGAATCATTAATGCTAAACAAGGCTATATCGGACTTGCCTTGCCATATTTTGCGGATTATGTTAAAGAATATTGTTAAAAGTCTTTATATAGTAGATATTGTTCTCTAATTCTTTCAATGCTTTCAAAAATAGCGTATACCGCAATAACAATACATAATACTGGTGTCATATAAGCGAATCTAGATTCGGCGATTATCAAAGAAACTAGCTCAATTATGTCAAAGACAATATCTTCTATGGCGGTTGATAATTCAGTCTTAGCTAAAATATTGTTCGATTCTTTTACTAATTCTTTTTGTTTTCTTAAAAAATATATATCACAAAATATAGAAACAATAGTAAGTACGATTACTAGATTTAAATCATGGTGAGTGGTATAACCGTTTAATTTATGTAAAGATAGATATATAAAGGCTGATAGACCAATTATTATCATAAAGTCACATACTATACTAATGATTATTTCAATCTTTTGTCTTCTTGTAGACTCAATTTGTTTATTTTTAACAAATACTTTACATATTGCAAAAGTTAATAAAGAATTAATCGCATCATTTACACAATGTATTATTTCTAATAAGACTAAAGTGGACTTTGTTTTGATAAGTGATAATGAAAAAATTACTATTTTTGGTATTTCATATATAAAGGCTTGAAGTGATAATTTTCCTTGTCTACTATAAAAATCCAACTTTTCCATATAACAATTATATGTTTATTTACACATTAAAAAACCACCATATTATAATGGTGGTTGCATTTATAGAATTCTTTGATTACTCAATGGTAATGGTTTCTTTTGATTCAATTTGTTTTTGTTCAACACTTGGAACGGTAACAATTAACAAGCCGTTTTCAAATTTAGCTTTAACATCGCTAGCTTTAATGTTTTCACCTACATAGAAGCTTCTTGAACAAGATCCAAATCTTCTTTCGCTTCTAATTAGGTTACCCTTCTTATCCTTTTCTTCTTCGTTGTCACTGTGAACGGCTTTAATACTTAGATAACCGTTACTTAATTCCATTGATACTTCATCTTTGTTGTATCCTGGAACTTCGATATCTAATGTATAATAACCATCTTTCTCGTGTACATCTGTTTTCATAATAGAATCAAATCCTTGATGATTTAACTCACTTGGGAAGAAACCATCAAACATATCATCAATTAAATCAAATCTTCTTCTACTAGGCATATATTTCATATAATTTTCCTCCTTGTACCCTTGGTACACTTATATACTAACACAATATTTAGCACTGTCAACATTAAAGTGCTAGCAAGAGTAATAATTAAGTGCTAAAGGCTAAAGATAAGAAAAGCTAGGATATCCTAGCTAATTATTTCTTCCAAAGATCGAATGGATAAGTGCCATTATCCTTAAAGCTTTGAAGCTTTGCGACAACTGATGGTTTATCAGCTTGATATGTTACACCAAACCAAGAATCATTTGAAGTTAATACTTTTACATTAGCTTCTTTGTTTTGAATTAAGACACCAACATGGTTTGGAAGTAATGCTTCATATTTAAGTGGATTGTTTTTAATTCCTTCTGGAAGTTCATTTTTGAAGATTGTTTCAAACTTAGAAATGATAGAAGGTTTAAAGCCCCAGAAGTTCATTGAAACAGGAGTTCCCATTTCCATTGGTAGATATTTACCATCTTCTTCGAATTCAACGCCATCATGGCTATCATTCCATTTAATGTTCATAACTTCTTTGATAGCGGTAAGATTGTTATCATCATCTTTCTTACATACACCACGAGTAACAGTACCGTTATCAGATAAAGTATTTTCTACTTTATAGCCAACCATGCAATAATCATCGGCGCCTGTATTTTCATCAAAGAACTTAGCCACTTTTAAGAAGGCATCACGACCATAGAAGTCATCAGCGTTACAAATTACAAATGGATCATCTTTCAAAATGTGACGGCATGCAAGTAAGGCGTGTGTTGTTCCCCAAGGTTTCTTTCTCTCTTCTGGAACACTTACACCTTCTGGAATATCGCTAATATCTTGATAAGCATATGCAACTTCAATAAATGGTCTTATCTTTTTAACGATATGTTCCTCAAAGATTTCCTCATGTTCCTTTCTGATGATTAGAACAAGTTTTTCGAATCCAGCTTTAATGGCATCATAGATAGTAAAGTCAATAATTGATTCACCATTTGAACCTAGTGTATCAACTTGCTTAAGGCCGCCATATCTAGAGCCCATTCCAGCTGCTAAAATTACTAATGTTTTTTTCATAATATTTTTCTCCCTCTATTATTATAAATTAATTTTTTTAAAAGTTTCACTAATAGAATCATGTATGACAATATCACAATATTCATCACCCATTGTGGCACTCTTGTTTATGATAGCTAAGGTTTTCCCTCTAAAATAGCGAATAAGACTTGCGGCTGGATAAACATTTAATGATGTACCTAAAATAACCATCAATCCAGCATTACTAATAGCATTTATAGCGCCATTTAAAGTATCACTATCTAATGCTTCTTCATATAAGACAACATCAGGTTTTATTAAGCCACCGCAATTACAATATGGTACTAAATCCTTATTTAGAATATCTTCTAAAGAATAGAATTTATGACATTTCATACAATAATTACGATGAATAGAACCATGTAGTTCATAGACATTCTTGCTTCCAGCTAATTGATGTAGGCCATCAATGTTTTGTGTAACCACCGTAACGTTTTTAGTGGCTTGTAAATTAGCGATAAATGTATGTCCATAATTAGGTTTGGCATCTTCAAATATCATCTTTTCACGATAAAATTCATAGAATTCTTTAGGGTTTTCCATAAAGAAAGTATGAGATAAGATTTCTTCGGCATGTTTGTTATTTTTATATAAGCCTGTACTAGATCTAAAATCAGGAATACCACTATCTGTAGACATTCCTGCACCAGAGAAAAAGACAATATTTTGTGTTTCTTTAATTGCGTTAGATAATTCTTCGATCATATTTAAATTATATTACAATATTGGTATGGCAAATAGTAAAAATGGCCTAATGACCCAAGGCAGTATATTCAAAAAGATTTTTTTATTTTCTATACCTTTATTATTGGGCAATTTTTTTCAATTAATGTACAACACCATTGATTCGGTTGTGGTAGGCAATTATGTAGGCAAAACAGCTTTGGCGGCTGTCGGTGCTAGTTCGCCAATTGTATCTTTTATGATAGCTTTTTTCCAAGGGCTAGCTACAGGTGCTGGCGTAGTCGTTGCTAGGGCATATGGATCTAGAGATAGAGAAAGAGTTGAAAAATCGGTTCACACTTTTATTACTTTCTCATTTATATTTGGCCTAATATTATCAATTGTCGGCTATTTTCTAGCTGGAAGTTTCTTAAAATGGATTAATACGGCCGATGACTATTATCTAGAAGCTTTAGCTTATCTAAAAATCTATTTTCTAGGTAATGTCTTTGTTACTTTATATAATGCAGGAACAGGCATCCTACAATCAGTAGGTAACTCAAAGGTGCCATTAATAATCTTGATCATTACTTCTTTGGCGAATATTTTCTTTGATATTTTACTAGTTAAAACATTTGGTTTAGGTGTCGCAGGAGCAGCCTACGCAACCGTAATATGTGAAGCAATCTCTGTTGTATTGGTACTACTGGTATTATTCCTTGCTAAAGATGAATATAAGTTAGAATTTAGGAAGTTAAGAATTGATCTTGAATCATTAAAACAAACAATTAAAATTGGTGTTCCAGCTGGCCTACAGGGAATGATTGTTTCCTTCTCTAATGTTTTTGTGATGGCCTATATCAATGGCTTTGGAAGTGCAGCGGTGGCTGGTTTTTCTTGTGCTAATAAATATGATAACTTTATGGCTTTACCTGTAAATAGCCTGGCTTTAGCTATTACAACATTTATTTCGCAAAATTTAGGTGCTAGAGAATATGAAAGGGTTAAAAAGAGTACTAGAATTACCATCGCTATGGCTTTGTCAATTGTAATATTACTAAGCGTTTTCTTATATATCTTTGCGAAAGATTGTGCTAAATTATTTTCAAGCGAAGAAGATGTTATTAATGCTGCAGCTGCCTTTATAAGAAGTATGTGTCCGTTTTATTTCGCCTTGTGTTTTCATCAAGTATATTCTGGGGCACTTAGGGCAAGTGGCAGAAGTAATATTCCAATGATTACTTCTATAATGTCTTTTGTGGTTATTAGACAAATATTCTTATACTTTGCCTTACAAACTATCAAGGATATTAAAATCGTTGGTTATAGCTATGGATTTACTTGGATTTTAGCTGCCGTTTTTACAAGTCTTTACTATTTTAAGAGTCATTGGTTAATTAAAGAAGAAAATAAGTCTAAAATTGCTTAAGCAAGGTCACTTTGTTATAATTAATATGCAGAAATTTCTGGAGGTTTTACTATGGCAAGAATGACCCGTACACAAAAATATGCGGAACTTAGACAACAATTGGCTAATGACCGTGAAGAAAATATAAAAAATGAAGCATTAGAAAAATATGAAGAGAAGTTAAAAAACTTTGAATCACAAATTGAAAAGAAGGAAGAAGTAAAGGAAGAACCTATCAAGGAAGAAACTTTTATTGATAGCATTCCTACTCTTGAAGAATTAAAAATAGATGAAAATCCTAGTGAAGAAGTTGATAAGGACTTCGATTTCTTTGGATCTTTTGAAAATGATAATATCAATGACACAATCAATGAGTTGATTAATCAAAAGATTGAAATTCTTGATGAAGAAGAAAATCATGAGGTTAAGGAAAGTGCTACTTTAGATGACATCTTTAAAGAAGTTAAAAAAGAAGATGAAGAAGTAAAAGAGGAAACTAAGCCTGTTGAAATAGAAACTAAGGAAGAAGAGATTGTTAAACCTATAATCGAAGAGATAAAAGACAAAGAACTTCCACAAGAAGAGCCTAAAGTTGAGGAACCTGTAAAGATTGAAGAAGAAAATAAAGAAGTAGAAAAAGAAGAAAAGATTGATGATGATTTCTCTTTTGAACCTATCGATATTGATTCTATTCTTGAAGAATTAAAGGGCCCAGTTAATGATGAAAATAGTGGTATCAATGATATTGTTGAAGAAATTAAGACAGGTGTAAATGAAGAACTTAACGCTGATCATGAGGAACTTCCACAAGAAGAAGAACCAATAGAAGAAATAGAAGCTAAAGAAACAGTTAATAATATTGAAGAAGACTATAATGATTTAGCTTCTAAGATAAATTCTATTAATACTGAATTAAATGGCGAGGTTGAAGAAGCTAAGGAAGAACCTGTTAAAGAAACAGTTGAAGTGACAGCTGAAGAACCTATCAAGGAAGAGCCGGTAGAGGAAAAACCAGTAGTAGAAGAATATGTAAGAGAAGAAGAACCATATAATGTTATTGAAGATGACTATAGTTCTCTTGCAGGAAAACTAATGGCTATTAATGAAAGCTTGAATGGTAAAGTCGAACAAGTAAAAGAAGAGGAAAAACCAGTAAAGGTAGAAACTTTAAAAGCTGAAGAAGTTAAAGTTGAACCAGTTTTAGAAAAAGTGGAAGAACCAATAGAAGAAGTTTCTAATATCGAACTTATTAAGCCTAGCACAATGTTAGAAGAACTTAAGAACGAAATAGAGGCTCATAACGAAGCTAAAGAAGCTGAAGAAACGGTAGCTGAACCAGAAGTATTAGAAACGGATTTAGATAGCTTATTTGCAGATTTAGAAAATCTAGATAATGATTTAAAGGTTGAAGAAGAGAAAAAAGAAGAGACAAAAGAAGTAGAAATTGATTCTATTGAAGAGGCTTTAAAAGAAGTTTCAGCTAAAGAGGAAGTAGAAACTCCAAAAGTTGAAGAAGAAGTTAAAGTTGAACCTGTTCAAGAGGAAAAAGTAGAAGAGCCAAAAGAAGAACCGGTAAAGGAAGAAGAAAATGTTGATTTAAATTCTGAACTATTCTCTAATACTGTTTCATTAGAAATTGATAAAGTATTGAATGAAATGAATGTTAATACTGCTTCTATCAATGTTGCGGATGTTTTAACTGAAACAGTTAAACAAGAAGAAGTTAATCCAGAAGAATTCGCATCAAAAATGGCTGATACAATTAGCCATCCAGTTTTAGCTAAAGTAATGGAAGAAGATGTTGTAGAAATCAAATCGCTTGATGAAACAATTAAAAACGATGTTGTAGATGATACTATTCCATTCGATATCAACGAAGCTAAAAAGGAAGAAGAAATTGAATATATTGATGACGAAAAACCTAATAAGGTTTTAAATGCAATCCTAATCTTCTTGATTGTTGTATTGGTGATCATTTTAGGTGTCATCTTATATTACATCTTATATGCAAAGGGTATTATCGGATGAAGATAAATATCGCGATTGATGGTCCAAGTGGTGCTGGTAAAAGCACCATTTCCGATAATTTAGCCCAAAAATTGGGTTATGTGCATCTAGATACAGGAGCCATGTATCGCAGTGTAGCTTATAGTGCACTAAAATGTGGTTTAAGTATTGATGATGAAGAAAATATATCTAAGATGATTGAAAATGATTTCGACTTAGATTTAAAAAATGATGGTACGATTATTTGTAATGGTGAAGATATCACAAATAAGATTCGTACTAACGAGATGTCTTTAAGAGCTAGTGATGTTTCTAAGCTTTTAAAAGTAAGGGAAGCATTAGTTAAGGCTCAACAAAAAATAGCTTCAAAAAAAGGCTATATTGTGGATGGCAGAGATATTTGTGAAGTTGTCTTGCCTGATGCGGAAGTTAAAATTTATTTAACTGCTTCGCCTGAAGACCGTGCAAAAAGAAGATTATTGCAAAATATTGAAAAAGGCATAGAAGGTGATTATCAAACAATTCTTGATGATATTATCAAGCGTGATTATCAAGATTCACATCGTGAATTTTCGCCTTTAAGAAAAGCTGATGATGCGATTGAAATTGATTCTTCAAATTTAAGTATTGATGATGTAGTTAATCGTATCTTAGTTTTAGCTAATGAAAAGATTAAATAAATAGGAGGGGAAATTATGATAGATGGTACTATTGCGATTGTGGGTAGACCTAACGTTGGTAAATCAACCGTCTTCAATAGAATGTTAGAAAAAAGGCTGTCTATTGTAGAAGATACCCCAGGTGTAACTAGAGATAGAATATATGGCGATTGTCGTTGGCTTGATAAAACCTTTAATTTAATTGATACAGGTGGTATTGAGCTAAGAGATGTTCCTTTTCAAAAAGAAATTAAGGCACAAGTTGATATTGCATTAGAAGAAGCTGATGTGATTATTTTCTTATGTAATGGTAAAGAAGGTTTAACTAATGATGATAGCTATATCGCAAAGTTACTTCGAAAAGCTAATAAGCCCATTTTATTAGGTATTAATAAAATAGATGATTTCTCTAAAATTGATAATACCTATGAATTTTATAATTTAGGATTAGGAGATCCGATTCCGGTATCTGGTTCTCATGGTATTGGTATTGGCGATTTATTAGATAAGGCTTGTGAGCTTATGCCTAAAAAGCCTAAAGAACAATATGATGGCATGATTAAGTTTGCAATCATTGGTAGACCAAATGTCGGCAAATCAAGTTTAACTAATGCCTTCTTAAATCAAGAAAGAGTAATTGTATCGGATGTTGAAGGTACTACTAGAGATGCGATTGATACCGTATTTAATGCTAACGATAAGTCATATGTAGTAGTTGATACAGCAGGCATAAGAAAAAGAGGAAGGATATATGAAAATGTCGAAAAGTACTCAGTGTTGCGTGCTAAATCAGCTATTGATCGTTGTGATGTAGTGTTGGTAGTTATTGATGGTAGCGTCGGTATCATTGAACAAGATAAACATGTTGCCGGACTTGCTCATGAAGCTAAAAAAGGGGTTATCCTTGTATACAATAAGTGGGATTTGGTTGATAAAGATGAAAAGACAATGGACCAAATCACTAAAGAAATTAGAAAACAATTTGCTTATTTGGACTATGCACCAATTGCCTTTGTAAGTGCTAAGGAAAATAAGCGAGTAAATACGCTACTTCCTTTGATTGATCAAGTCTATAACAATGTAAATCTACGAATAAAGACAAATGTCTTAAATGAAGTAATTATGGACGCACAATTAGCGAATCCAGCTAAGCCTCATAATGGTAAATTATTTAAGATATATTATGCTTCACAAGTTCAATCGGCTCCATGTATTATTGTGTTGTTTGTAAATGATCCTGAGCTGTTCCATTTCTCATATAAACGTTATTTAGAGAATAAATTAAGGGAAGCATTTGGCTTTGAAGGCGTACCAATGGAGATTATAGCTAGAAAGAAAGAATCTTAATTAAAGCTCATTATTGAGCTTTTTAAATACATTAAAAAAGCCTTCGTTTGAAGGCTTAATTTATATTAGAACATACCTCGCCAATATCATCACTATAGGCACAAGCTTTTATGCTTCCTTCTGGAACATCGTAGAATTCAACATATCCTTCACCTGATTTTTCGGTTAGATATTCATCGTTTACATATAATACGACGTTGGCATATACCGAAGATGAACCAGTTGTCTTATAGTGAGGGAAGTAACAACGTCCGGTTGCGGTAGTAGATTTACCATATACATTAGTAGCCGATATGTCTTGTGTTCCACCTGAACAGTAATAACCACCTGAATGAATTGATACACTAACCGTTCCATTATTATATGAACCAGTTACACCAACGCTTGTGCTTGCGTTTTCTTTTTCTGGAAGATTTGAAAGTACTTCGCTAACGCTAGTTAGTGGTGTTTCTTGTAGGGCACTAGACTTAATTAGACCAGTAACAGTCTCATATCCGCCAGTTGGTGAACAATATGGATAAGCACCTTTTACAATACTTACTTCTGTTACATCACTTGGTGCCTCAACACCACTTGTATCATAATCGAAATGATCCTCTAATTCATTTAGGATATATCTTCCCATCTTACCCTTTAGATTTGACATATCTTCCGTTGTGGTAAAGTAGGAACCTTTTTCAAGCTTATCAAAGCCTAACCAAATAGATACTGTATAATTTGAAGTTTGACACATTAACCATAAATCTTTTGGAGCACCAGTAGGAATGCCATATGCTACACCACTATTAGACCAGTCGGTTGTACCAGTCTTAGCATATACTGGATAGTCTCTTTTTAGGATTTGCATGTTATTTAACCATGGACCAGAAACGTTATATTCTTCACATTTAGCTATCATATAAGCAGCTGCACTAGATATAACTTGCGTACCTGTTGTATCACTTACATATTCTGTATCATCACTAAACTTAATTGACTTAATAGTATGTGGCTTAATATAGTAACCACCATTCATGAACATCGCATGAGCGGCAGCTAATTGTACTGGAGTGATAGTACAAGTATTACCACCAATTGCCCATTGTAAGTCAAAGGTATCTAAATTTCTTGTGATACCAATACTCTTTAAATAATCCTTAACACCATCTTCACCGATTTCATCAATTACCGCTTCAAGTGTTTGAACGGCTGGTGTATTTAATGATCTAGCAATAGCTTCCGTTATAAGCATATCACCTGTATAACCTTGTCCTCCCGCATTAGCAATTAAAACATTGCCGCCATACAAGTATACTGGTTGGTCAGTTAAAGTATGGGCAGTTGACCAACCTAAACGGTCAAAGGCCAGAACGTACTCAAGTATAGGTTTAATACTTGAACCAGGTTGTAAATAAGAACTTGTAGCACGATTAAATTGTCTTGCCTGTTGTTCTTGATTACGTCCTCCACCAAGAGCTATTAGCTCTCCTGTTTGGTTATTTAAGACAACCAGTGCCGATTGCATTAAATCGTTAGTATAAGTTAAATCAGTTTTTTCATTTTCAATGTTATATAAAACTTCTTGCATATATGGATCCATTGAAGTGTATATTTGCATGGAAGTTGTATATGGATCTTTACCTGTTATTTCAGTAGCTTCATCAATTACCGCATCAATATAATCTTGATAGTATTGAGAATAGCTATTGAATTTCTTATCAACACCAGATAATAAATCTTCAATCTTAATTGTCTTAGCTAATTCAGCTTCTTCTTCCGTTATATAACCATGATAAGCCATCAAATCTAATACTTCAGCGGTTCTTATTTGAGCGTTCTCAAGATAAGTAATCTTTGAATTTAAATAGATGTAAGAATCATCGTATTTATATAGTTCGTTATAAGGATTGTAGTTATTAGGGGCATTGATGATACCAGCTAAGAATGCACATTCAACTAAGTTTAATTCATCCGCATCCTTTCCAAAATAGTATTGGGCAGCTTTTTGAACACCTCTAATATTGTTGCCATAGTTTATCTTATTGATATAAAGGGCAATTATTTCCTTTTTGCTTACTTGTGAGTTAGCTTCCATCGCTAAGACGATTTCTTGCATCTTACGCTTAACACCACTCATACCGCTTGTGGCAGCCATTGTACTTTCGCCATCCGCATCAACTTGGAAATAAGAGTTCTTAACAAGTTGCATTGTGATTGTTGAACCACCTTGACCAAAACCACCAGATTTTAAGTTTTCAATGATTGCTTTGGTGAAACGAGGGATATCGAAACCAAAATGTTCAAAGTATCTACTATCTTCAATAGATAAGAAGGCATCAATTAATGTATCAGGCATTTGTTCATAATCAATGTTTTCTCTAAGATACAAACCAAGTTCAACTATTTCATTGCCATCTGCATCATAGATTACGCTAGAATCTTCTGATTGTAACTTCTCTTTAGAAAATTCCGGTTTATCTTCAAGCAGCTTACCAGCAAATATCAAACAACCAATCGCAGCCGCAATACCAAGTACGGCAATAATTGATGTAATAGTAGCTAAAACCTTAATTGAAGTCTTAGTCTTTGGACGCTTAGATTTATTGTCCTTTCCTTCAGATTCTTCTTCTTTACAATCTTTAATTTCAATGTCCATAATTTCCTCTTCCTTTGGGACTTCTATTTCTTGTAAAGAATCTTCTTTCTCTTCGATAGAATCATTTTCAACGTTAGAATTAACGCTACTATTTTGTTTATTCGCGTGTTTTTTTCGACGTGACACTTTTCTTTCTTCAACAGAATTTAATTCTTCATCTTTTTTTCTTTTCATACTTATTAATTATACCTTAATTTGAAGCTTAAATATGATTATTTATATCTTTGCGTGCTAGAATTAAATCATTAGAGAGGAAGTTAATTTTTTATGACCAATCAAAGAATAAAAAATCTTGTTCAAGAAATTAAAAATAATAAAATTGATGTCTATTATTTAAATACTTCTGACTATCATATGTCAGAGTATGTTCCAGCTTATTTTAAAACAATCGAGTACTTTAGCGGTTTTAGCGGTTCTTTGGCCACTTTACTTGTAGATACTGAAGACTCTTATATATTTGTAGATGGAAGATATCATCTACAAGCTGAAAATCAATGTACACCAAATGATGTAAAAGTAGTAAAACTTGGTACTGCTGGTGCGCTTGATCCAATTAAATTTATTGAAAAAAACTATCAAGGGAAGATAGTGGGCCTTGATGGCAAAAGAACTAGTATTGCTTTTGCGAAAGAATTGTTGAATAAGGGGATAAAACTAAAGAGTGTGGATATTTATTCTTCACTTATTGAAAACAGAAGTCCTTTATCAAAGGATAAATTATATAAATTAGATGAACAATATACAGGTGAATCAAGAAAGTCTAAATTAGATAAAGTTAAATATATTTTGGATGGAAAGACACATATCGTTAACAATCTAGAGTCTATTGCCTATATGCTAAATATTAGGGGGAATGATATTGTTTATACACCGGTATTTTTATCATATTTAGTATTTAATAAAAATGATGTTTATTTCTTTATTGATATTGATAGATTAGATAGTGAAATCATTGATGAACTATATAGTGATGGAGTAATTATTAGACCCTATAACCAATATTATGATTTCTTAAAGACACTTAAGAATGAAACTATTTTATTAGATGAAAATAAAGTTAATTATGAAACTTATTGTTCAATATTAAATAATGGTAATAAAGTAGTGAATCACTTATCGATTATTGAAGAAATGAAATCAAAGAAAAACGATATTGAAATTAAGAATACTACTTTAGCTCATATTTATGATGGTGTAGCTATGGTACGTTTCTTAAAATGGTTAGATGAAAGTGATAAAGAAACTTTAAATGAATATACTGTAAGCCAAAAATTAAATGATTTTAGATTATCATATAAGGCTTTTGATTTAAGTTTTAATCCTATTGTTGCCTATAACGCTAATGCGGCAATGATGCACTATGGTCCAACAAAAGAAAATAATACGGTACTTCATAATCAAGGTATCTTACTTGTAGATTCTGGAGGCCAATATAAGGAAGGAACTACCGATATTACGCGTACTATTGCCTTAGGCGAAGTGAGCGATGAATTAAAGATGCATTTTACAACCGTCTTAAAGTCAATGTTTAACTTAAGCAGCGCCAAATTTATGGAAGGCATGGCTGGCAATCAAGTAGATATTTTAGCTAGAAAAGATATTTGGGAACTTGGCATTGATTATAGATGCGGCACAGGACATGGTGTAGGACATGTTCTTGCAGTACATGAAGCTCCACCAAATATTAGATATATGCATTCTGCAAGCAAGAGTGAAGAAGTTCCTTTAGCTGTAGGCAATGTTGTATCTGATGAACCAGGAATTTACTTAGAGGGCAAGTATGGCATTCGCTGCGAAAACTTATTGTTAGTAAAAAAAGATGAATTAAATGAATATGGTCAATTCTTGTCATTCAAGACTTTGACTTTAGTTCCATTTGATTTAAGACTGATTGATAAAAAATATCTAGATGATAAGACAGTTAAACTATTAAATAATTATCATAAAGAAGTATATGAGACATTGAGCCCATACTTAAACGAAGAAGAAAGATTGTATCTATATAAGATAACTAGAGAGATTTAATGAAACTACTAAATTGGAACGTTAATGGCCTAAGGGCTATATTGGGTAAAGGCAATTTAATTGATTTTATTATTGAGGAAAAGCCTGATATTATCGCTCTAGAGGAAACCAAGATGCAAGAAGATCAGCTTACATATAACTTTGAAGGGTTTTATCGTTATATGAACTGCGCTGAACGCAAGGGCTACTCAGGTACAATGGTTTTAACCAAAAAGGAGCCATTAAGTGTTACCTTTGATATTGAGGGTGATGATCATCCAAAAGAAGGAAGAGTTATAACTTTAGAATATAATGATTTCTATTTTGTATGTGCCTATGTTCCTAATTCAAAAGATGGCCTTAAAAGAATTGATTATCGTATGCACTTTGAAGATGATTTAAGGAAACACTTATTAAAGCTTGATAAAATAAAACCAGTTATATATACCGGAGATTTAAATGTCGCCCATAATGAGATTGATTTAAAAAATCCTGACGATAATCATTTCTCAGCTGGTTTTTCAGATGAGGAAAGAGAAAAATTTACTTGTTTATTAGACAGCGGCTTTATTGATACTTATCGTCATCTATATCCAGAATCGGTTAAATATTCTTGGTGGTCATATCGAACTAGAGCTCGCGAAAGAGGGATTGGTTGGCGTATAGATTATTTTGTGGTTTCAAGTAGAATCATAGATAAAGTAGAAGATGCATTAATCTATGATGATATATATGGTAGTGATCATTGTCCTGTTGGACTTATTGTGAAAGGGGATTTATGAAATATATAGAAGATAATTATGAAAATATGCTTAATGATTTAAAAAGATTAGTTAAGTATAATTCGATTTTAAGTGATGATGAAAAACCTTTTGGTAGCCAAAATAGAAAAGTTTTAGAAGAAGCTATTTCAATGATGAATGAAAAAGGCTTTAATACTAAAAACGTTGACTATTATGCTTGTTATGGCGAAGTAGGCCAAGGTGATAAGACGATTGGTGTTGTTTGTCATCTTGATGTTGTACCAGCGGGTGAAGGATGGGATTCTAATCCTTTTGAAGTTGTCCAAAAGGGTGATCGTCTATATGGCCGTGGCGTTTCTGATGATAAAGGTGCTGCCATAGCTAGTATGTATGCGATTAAGTATTTATTGGATACAAATTACCAGTTCAAGAAGAAGGTAAGATTAATACTTGGTTGTAATGAAGAGACAGGCTCTAAATGTATCAAACACTATGTCGAAAAAGAAGGTGGTGTTGATATGGGTTTTACTCCTGATGGTGAATTTCCTGGCATCTATGCTGAAAAGGGTATGATTTCTGCTTCCTTAAAAGGCAAGAGTAAGATTGTTAGTATCAAAGGTGGCGAAGCAAGTAATATTGTTTGTAAGAAAGTAGAATGTGAACTAGCTGCTGATTCATACAATGTTGGCAAGTTTAAGGAATATTTGGATGATAAGAATATTAAATATGACTTAAAAGATAATTTAGTTACAGTATATGGTAAGGCAGCACATGCTTCTACACCTGATAGTGGTATTAATGCCATAAGTTATCTAATGGAAGCTTTATATAATAGTGAATTTGATGATGACTTTGTTAATTTCTACCGTCAATATATTGGTTTAACTGTTCATGGTGAAAAACTAGGTTTGGACGCTTTAAAGGATGAAGAAACTGATACTTCAGTTAATATTGGTGTTATTTCAAAAGAAAATGACGAAATAGTAGCTAGTGTTGATATTAGATTCCCTATCACAAGAAAGACAAGCGAATGTAAAGAAGTGTTAGACAAAGTTACTTATCAAAATTGTGTTTTTGAAATTAAGAATATGATTGAACCACTATACTTTAAGAAAGATAGTCCAATGATTAAGGCTATGCTTAAAGCTTATAGAGATGTTACAGGCGATGATGGTGATATGGTGGCTATTGGTGGTGGCACTTATGCTAAGAGTATCAATAATATAATTGCCTTTGGTTGTGCTTTTAATGAAGAAGAAAATCATATTCATGATGCCAATGAATCACTTGGTATTGAAGATTTTAAGAAACAAGTAGAAATATATATTGAAGCAATTAAGAATTTAAACGAGGTGTAAAATGAAAAACTCTAAAATGGCCTTAATCTATGATTTTGATAAGACATTATCGCCAAAGGATATGCAAGAATTTCACTTTATTCCAAGTCTTGGTTATGATAATCCTCAAGACTTTTGGAATGAAAGTAGAAAAAATAGTGAGCTCAACAATATGGATTCTAACTTGTCTTATATGGAATTAATGGTTAAGAAAAAACCTGGTCTTACAAGAGAAGATTTAATTAATGAAGGTAAGTATATCAAATTATATAAGGGTGTGGATACTTGGTTTGAGCGTATCAATGAATATGGTTTAAAACATCATGTTGAAGTAGAACACTATATTATTTCTAGTGGCATTAGAGAAATGATAATGGGCACTAGTATCGCCAAGGAATTTAAAAGAGTCTTTGCGTGTTCATACGCTTTCGATGAAAACGGTTTAGCTTTATGGCCTAGTAGAGTAGTTAACTATACAACTAAAACGCAATACTTATATCGTGTTAATAAGGGTATTTTTGATGAAACTAATGACTATGATTTAAATAAAAAGACACCAATTAATGAGAAACATATCCCCTTTAGAAACATGATTTATTTTGGTGATGGACTTACTGATGTACCTAGTATGCGGGTTGTACTTGATGAAGGTGGCTACACTGTTGCGGTATATGGCAATAAGAAGGCTAAAGAAGATTTGGCCGATCAATTAAAAGAAGATAATCGTGCTACTTTTGTGGTAGAAGCAGATTATTCTAAGGACTCCATGGCTGAAAAATTAGTTAAGACTTTAATTGACTTAGCTGATACAAACGCAAAACTTGATGAATTAAAAGAAAATGGCTAATTTTTATTTAGATGACTACCGTTTGATTACGGTTAGAAAAAGTGAATTATTTTTAAATGAGAATTTAAAATTACTTGTAAACAATGTTGAAGAAGAAATTGATTTAAGTGATGATGACGAATATGTTTATATCCATTTAAAAAAGGATTTTGATGAAAAGAATAACTATCTTGTTTTATTAGATGGCATTCCTAGTGAGATACGTTTTCGTTTTATTACCCAAACTGAACGTTTTGATGAAGAGTACCGTCCCGATTTATATACGCTAGGTTCTTTTGTAGAAGGAAATAAGACAACTTTTAGACTTTGGTCACCTTTAAGTAAGAAGGCTAGACTTCATCTTGATAATAAGATTTATCCCATGGAATATAAGGGAAAGGGTATCTTTGAATTAACTTTTGATCGTAATTTAGAGTATCACTTTTATCATTATTCAACTTTAAGAGAAAAAGTATATGAATTTGTTGATCCATTTTCATATGCCGATAAAGATAGTAAGAATTCTTTTGTAGTAGACAAAAATAAACTAGTTTATGAGAAAAAGCCTCTTAAAAAGATTACTACACCAATCATCTATGAAATGTCTGTTAGAGACTTTACTAGCGATAGTGTAAGTTTTAAATATCCTAAAACTTTTAAGGGCTTATGCGAAGAGAATGCAAAACTCGATGGTGAGCCTGTTGGCTTTGATCACTTAAAGAAAATTGGTGTTACTTATTTACAACTTATGCCAGTATTTTCTTTCGACTTAGATCATGCCAACTATAATTGGGGCTATAATCCAGTTACTTATAATAGTTTGCATTTGCCATATTGTGTAAGCAATAATCCTTATGAACAAATTAAAGAACTTAGAACTTTTATTAGCTTAGCACATACTAATAATATGGGTGTTACTTTTGATGTTGTCTATAATCATGTTTATTCAGCTAAATCCTTTAATTTAGCTAATATGTTACCTTATTATTTCTTTAGATATCGTAATGGTAAGCTTGGCAATGCTTCATATTGTGGTAATGAAGTAAGAAGTGAAGCTTATTTTACTAGAGAATATTTAAAACTATTAATAAAGCGTTTTATTGATATTTATGATGTAGATGGCTTGCGCTTTGATTTGATGGGCATTTTAGATATTGATACTCTATTACAAATAAGAGATTGTACTCGTCAGATTAAGCCTGATTTTATGCTTTATGGTGAAGGCTGGAATATGGGTGATATTGTTCCATATGAAAATAGGGCAATAAAAGAGAATGCTTACAAAATGGAAGGTATCGCTTTCTTTAATGACGATTTTAGAAAGACTATCCGTGGTAATTATATTGATGATAAAAATGCCTATATACTTGGTGATGTCGATTTTAGAGATCAAGTTAAGCATATCTTAAGTGGATCATATGAATATGGTTTAAATATTAGACAAAGTATTAATTATATTGAATGCCATGATAACTATACGGTATATGATAAGATATCACGTTTCTTTGACGATGAAAAAATGGCTATTAGAGATGCGAAGTTATCTTTAGCTTTAGTTATGATATCTAGAGGTATTCCTTTTATTCATTCTGGTGAAGAATTCTTAAGAACTAAACATGGCATTGATAATAGCTATAATCTTGATGATGATATAAACATGCTCGATTGGCATAGGAAAAACAAATATCTAGAGGTTGTACATTACTTTAGAGATTTGATTAAACTTAGAAAGACTTATGATGTCTTTACCAAAGAGGATGTAAATATTGAATATATCGACTACTATGAGGTTTTAATATACAAGTTAGATAATTTAACAATCTATATTAATCCTTGTATATTTGATCATGTTTATAATGATGAAAAGCCTCATCAAGTTATTTTTGATGATAGTGGCTTTGTAAATTATAAGAGTACAGTATTAAAATTAAAAGCTTTTAGCATTTTAGTTACTATTGAGTAACGTAAACGCTTACATATGTATTATAATAATAAGTGGAAGAGGTAGTACTTAATATGAATAATAATTCAATGGTTGCGATGATACTTGCCGGAGGAAGAGGTTCACGTCTTTTTGACTTGACTAAAACGGTAGCTAAACCGGCTGTTCATTATGGTGGTAAGTATCGTATTATTGATTTCCCGCTTTCAAATTGCGCGAATTCAAACATCAGAACAGTGGGCGTCTTATTACAATATGAATCTATTTTATTAGGTTCTTATGTAGCGCATGAACATACTTGGGGACTTGATATGAATGGTGGCGGTGTTTATGCTTTATCACCTAGAGAAAAGGATGAAGCTAACCTTGGCGTCTATAAGGGAACTGCTGATGCGATTACCCAAAATATTGATTTCTTAGATAATAATGATCCAGAATATGTGCTTATTCTTTCTGGCGACCATATTTATAAGATGAATTATGAAAAGATGCTTAATAAGCATATTGAAACACATGCTGATGCGACTATTGCGGTTATGGAAGTTCCAATGAAGGAAGCTAGTAGATTTGGAATTATGAACTGCGATGAAAATGATAAGATTATTGAATTTGAAGAAAAACCTAAAGAACCAAAATCTAATTTGGCTAGTATGGGTATTTATATTTTCAGCTATAAGACTTTAAGAAAGTATTTAAAGGCTGATGAAAAGAACAGTGAATCTAACCATGATTTTGGTAAAGATATCATTCCAAGTTACTTAAGAGATGGCTTAAATTTGCAAGCTTATCGTTTTAAGGGCTATTGGAAAGATGTTGGTACAATTGATTCATTATGGGAAGCTAATATGGACTTATTAGATCATACAAATGAGCTTAACTTATTTGATAATGATTGGAAAATCTATACTGCTGATGCTTTAGCTACTCCACAATTAATCGGTAGTAAAGCTAAAGTTAGAAATGCTTATATTACACAAGGTTGTGTTGTTGATGGTGATGTTGATCACTCAGTATTATTTACCAACTGTAAGATTGGCGAAGGTGCTAAAGTATTTGATTCAGTAGTAATGAATGATGTTAAGGTTGGCAAAAACGCTAAGTTATATAGATGCCTTGTTCAAGAGGGTGTAAAGATTCCTGATGGTGTTACTTTGGGCAAGAAGAACTCTGATAAGATTTTATTAGTAACTAAAAAAGTTGTAAGTGAGGTTGAATAATGAATAAGAAAGCTTTAGGAATTATTAATATTGAACCTAGTTATGTTCATGTTGAAGGAATAGAAGATTATCGTCCAATATCAGCTACATCTTTTATGGGCAGATATCGTATCATCGACTTCATTCTTTCTAATTTAACTAATTCAGGTATTTACAATATTGAAGTACAAGTTAAAAATAGACCTCGTTCAACTATTCAACATATTCAGCACACAAGCTATAACATCAATAGTAAAAGAGGTAAGATTAGAATACTTCATGGCGAAAAGACAATTCCAAATGAAATCTATAATACTGATGTAGCTTCTTTAATGGCTAACTTAAAGTATTTTGAAGAAGATAATTCACCATACGTTATCTTAGCTCCATCACATTTTGTTTATATTCAAGATTTTGAAAAACTATTAGATTATCACATTGAAAGTAAGAATGATATTACTGTTTTATATCAAAACGTTAGTAATGCGAATGAGTCTTTCTTGATGTGCGATACTTTAGAGGTCGATGAAAATAAAGTTATTACCAAGATTGAAAAGAATCTAGGTAAAACAAAGCGTGAAAAGATTTCTCTTGAAACTTATGTTATGTCAAAGAAAATCTTTATTGATATGATTTATGCGGCTATGGCTACATCTAGCTTATATTCGTTGAGTGATATTATTGCCGATGGACTTGAAGTATTTAAGATTGGTGGTTACCAACATAGTGGTTTTGCCGCATGTATTTCTTCGCTTGAGTCTTACTATAAGGCAAGCATGGATATTAAGAATGAAAAAGAACTTTCTAATATTTTCTCTGATGATTGGCCAATTTATACAGCTACTAATGATACTTGTCCAACCATCTACTCACAAAAGTCCGATGTAAAGAACTGTGTAGTAGGTAATGGTTGTATTATTGAGGGAACTGTCGAAAATTGCGTAATTGGTAGAAATGTAACAATTAAAGAAGGCTCTGTAATTAAAAATAGTGTAATTATGCCTGATGTCTTAATCAATAAGAATGTTAAGATGGATAAATGTGTTGTCGATAGACTTGCGATTGTTACACATATCAAAGAATTAAAGGGTGATGATTCTCCTTTATATATTAAAAGAGGCGACCGTATTTAATGAAAAAGGTATTATTGACTACATTTGAGTCATTACCTTTTATTAAAACGGGAGGTTTAGCTGACGTTTGTTATGCGTTACCTAAATCAATTAATTCAAAAAAATTCAATGTAAAGGTAGTATTGCCTTTACATTTGTCTATTAAGGAAAAATACCTTAAGGAGTTAAACTATCTAACAACAATTGATGTTTTAGCTCCTTGTTTTAACTTACAAGCTAATGTCTATTCATATTTTGTAGATAAAGTGGAATATTATTTTATAGATAATGACACTTATTTTAATCGTAATGATGTCTATGGTTATCATGATGATAAATATCGCTTTTCTTTCTTTTGTTTAGCTGTAATTGAAATGCTTAAAAAACTGGAATATTATCCCGATATTATTCAAAGCAATGATTATCATACAGCTCTTATTCCAGCTTTTTGTAAACTACAATGCAAAAGAGACAAGAATATAAAAAAGATAAAACATATCTTTACTATTCACAATTTACTTTATCAAGGACATTATGATAAAAGCTTACTTTTCGAACTTGGCTTTAAATACAAGGATTTTCAAAATGGCTTATTAAGATTTAATGATGAATGCAATCTAATGAAAATTGGCATTTCTTGTGCTGATAAAGTGCTTACGGTTTCTAAAAATTATGCCAAGGAAATTCTAAATCCCGAATTTGGTCAAGGGCTTGATTGTGTACTAAAGTATCGTGAAGATGATTTATATGGAATTATTAATGGGATAGATTGCGATTTCTTTAATCCAAAAAACGATCCTTATCTTTATGAAAATTATGATTACCATAACTTTTTAAAGGGTAAACAAGCCAATAAACAAGAACTATTAAAAGACTTAAAGCTAAAAGATGATGAATGTATGTTGGTGGGCATTATTACCCGCATGACTTATCAAAAGGGTCTAGATTTAGTGCTTTCCAATTGTAAAGAAATGCTTAGAAAAAATGTTAAGCTTGTTGTTATAGGATCGGGCGAATCAAAATATGAATATGCCTTCAAAATATTGGAAAAAGAATATAAGAAACAAATTAAATATATTTGTACCTATGATGAAAAGTTAGCACATAGAGTTTATGCAGCTTGCGATTTATTTTTAATGCCTTCTTTATTTGAACCATGTGGTTTATCGCAAATGATTGCGATGCGTTATGGCACGTTGCCACTAGTAAGAGAAACAGGAGGCTTAAAGGAAACTGTTGAACCTTATAATGAGTATGCAAAAACAGGATGGGGTTTTTCTTTTAAACCATATAATTCATATGATTTTATGATTGTCTTTAACTATGCTTATAAGACATATTTTAAAAATAAAAAGGATTATAAAATGCTTATTAAAAATGCTATGAAGATTGATGTATCTTTTAAAAGAGTTAAGTCAGAATATGAAAATCTATATAATGAAATAGTAGGAGATTAGTATGTTAAAAGAATTTGATAGGTTTTTTGAGGGCTACGAATTAGAAGCCTATAAACTTTTTGGTTCACATATCAAAGATGGAGGAATGGAATTTACGCTTTGGGCACCACATGCCTATAAAGTAGAAGTGTTTACTTCTAAAGATGGTTTTAGTAGGTTGTATCCTTTAGATAAGATTGATGAAAGAGGTGTATGGCGTACTTATATTGGCGATATGGAGCCTTTATATTCTTATAAGTATCGTATTTATAAAGATGATAAAGTTTGGGTGGATAAGTTTGACCCCTATTCATATCGTTTTGAAAGAAGAGGTACAGCCTCAGTTATGTATGATCTAGACTATTATAAGTTTAGCGATGATAAATATGAGGAAAATAAAACTAACAATCTAGGTGAAGCTATCAATATTTATGAAGCACATTTAGGTGGCTTTAAGAAATATGAAAAAGAGTATGATACTTATCGTGGATTAAAAGAAGATTTAGTTCCTTATCTAAAAGATATGGGCTATACTCATCTTGAGCTTATGCCAGTCTTTGAATATCCCTATGATGGTTCATGGGGCTATCAAAGTTTAGGCTTCTTTGCTTGTACTAGTAGATATGGCACACCATATGATTTGATGGATTTAATAAATGAATGTCATAAAAACAAGATTGGTGTAATACTAGATGTTGTCTTTGTTCATTTCGCAAATGACTACTTTGGACTTGTTAATTATGATTTTGCACAATGTTACGAATATAAAGAGTATCATTTAGCTAATTCTGATTGGGGGACAATGTGCTTTGATTTAAGTAGCGGACCTGTTATCTCTTATTTGATGTCTAGCGCAAACTTCTTTATTGATAGATATCATGTCGATGGATTAAGATTTGATGCGGTATCACATTTAATCTATCATCATGGAAATCGTGATTTAGGTGAAAACGTAGCTGGACAAAGCTTTACTAAGCGTATTAATTATCATTTAAAGAATCTTCATCCTAAATGTTTACTTATTGCGGAAGATTCAACCGATTTCGCCAACGTTACTAAAAAGGTTGAAGAAGGCGGTTTAGGCTTTGATTATAAATGGGACTTAGGTTGGATGAATGATACTTTAAAGTATTATGCTTTAGATCCAATTTATCGTAAGTATCACCATAATGATTTAACTTTCTCAATGGCCTACTTCTATTCAGAAAAGTTCTTATTGCCTTTCTCACATGATGAAGTAGTACATTCTAAAAAGACGATTGTTGATAAGATGTGGGGAAAGTATGAAGATAAGTTCTCACAATGTCGTAACTTATATGTATACATGTATACGCATCCAGGCAAGAAGCTTAACTTCATGGGCAATGATATTGCGACTATTAGAGAATTTGATGAAAACAAAGAGCTTGATTGGTTCTTGCTAGAGTATCCTTTACATAATGCGTTCAAGACATTAGTAAAAGATTTATCTCATCTTTATATTAAATATCCTGCTTTCTATAAATATGATTATGATTCAAACTATTTTAAATGGATTGATGCGGATAATAATGAACAATCTATTTATAGCTATTATCGTTTTGATGAAGATTATTGTTTTGTGACTGTACTAAACATGACACCTAATTCATATACTGATTATCAAATTGGCGTACCATTTGCGGGTGTCTATAGTGAAGTTATTAATAGTGAAGATACAAAATATGGTGGTCTAGGTAATACTAATCCAAAGCCTATTCATTCAAAGAAAGAGCCATTCCATAAACTAGATAATAGTATTAAGTTTAATATAGCTTCTTTTGCGGGAATTATATTTAGAGTCAAACTTTCTAAAGATAAATTAGAAGAGTATTATCATCCTGAACTTAAGAAGGAAAAGAAAAGAAAAACTAAAGGAGAGTAGAATTAACTACTCTCTATTTTGATGTTAAAATACTAACGGTAGAAAAGAGGTATGTTTATGATAAATGTATATATTATTTCAGGATTTCTAGGTGCTGGTAAGACCACCTTTATTCAAAAATTATTAAGTGAAAAGAAATTTAAGAAAGTAATGCTTCTAGAAAACGAATTTGGTGAAGTAGGCGTAGATGGTGCTTTCTTTGATAGTGCCTTAAATGTAAAAGAAATAAACAATGGTTGTATCTGCTGTTCACTTAGAGGAGACTTTGAAAGTGCTCTTGAAGAAATTGAAAAAATGGACGTTACCGATTTATTAATCGAACCATCGGGTGTAGGGAAATTATCAGATATTTTAAATGTTGTTAAGGAAGATGATGACTTTAGAGTAGTATCACATATTTGCGTTGTCGATGTTAAGACTTGTAAGAAGTATCATAAGAACTTTAAAGATTACTTTGATGATCAAGTAAAGGCTGCTAATGCGGTAATTTTGTCTCATCTTGATGTAGCGAGTACGGAACAAATTGAAAATGCTAAAGAGATTGTTAAAGAGTTACATAATGATGTAACTATTCTGGATAAGAATGTAACTGATTATTCTATTGATGAACTAATGGATTTGATCGTTGCTGGTCATGAAGAAGAGGAAGATGAACATGAACATGAATGCTGTTGTGGATGTGGTTGCCATCATGACCATGACCATGAACATCACCATGATCATGAACATCACCATCACCACCATCATGATGGCGAAGATGATGACGATGATGAAGATGAATTATTCAAAAATCAAATCATTAGAACTAGTTATGAATTCACTAAAGAGGAACTAGAAAAGATATTAAGCAATGTGGATGAGGATATCATTCGTATTAAAGGTTATGTAAACTCTAAAGAGGGCACTTTATATCTAAATTATGTTTTAAATGAATACCATATTTATTTAGGCGAAAAAAGAGAAGATACACTAGTTTCTATCATTGGCACAAGTATTGATAGGGCTAAATATAAAGAGGTATTCCATGGATAGACCTATATATATTGTCACGGGTCTAATTGATTCTGGCAAAACAACAGCTATTAAAAGAACTTTATTGGATCCTCGTTTTACTGAAAACGAAACAACCTTAATCATTTGTTTTGAAGAAGGCGATGAAGAATACGATAAGGATTTCTTAAAGAAAACACATAGCGATGTTGTTTATATGGACTTTGCGGATTTTAATAATGATAAATTATTAGAATTAGATGATAAATACAATCCTGATCGTTTCTTTATTGAATTTAACGGCATGGATGATGATAGTAAATTGGTAAATGCCGACTTTCCTAGAGGTATGGAATTAGCACAAATGATTTGTACAATCGATGTCTCTAAATTTAAAGTGCAAGTTACAAATATGCCACAATTTGTATTCAATCATGTAAACTTAACAGAGATCGTTGTCTTAAATAGATATATGGGACAAGACTTCCGTTATTTAAGAAATAATATCAAGAGTATGAATCAATATGCCGTAATTGGTTTAGAAGATGCAGAAGGTAATATGTATGAGATGCCAAAGGATGACTTATTTGATAAGAATAATCTTGATATCTCTGACATGGACTTTGGTCTATTCTATATGGATGCGATTGATAACTATAGTAAATATGATGGCAGTCCAATTAAATTTAATTCGTTCTACTTAGAAGATAAGGGCAACGTCAAAGTATTTGGCCGTTTTGCGATGGTATGTTGCGCTAACGATACACAAAGACTTGGCATGCTAGTAAGAAATTTAAATGATAAGCTTGAACTTAATCATTATTACCATGTAGAAGGTGTATTTAGAGTTGCGAAAGAAAGAGATGGTGTAAAAATCTTTATTGATGGCAAATCCGCGACAGAAATTGAAAAACCTAAAGAGGAGTATGTAAGTTTTAGCTAATGTCTCTATTTGGACTGTTTCTAGAAGGATTATTATCATTCCTTTCACCTTGTGTTCTTCCAATGCTTCCTTTATATATGTCCTATTTATCAAGTGATCTAAAGGAAGTGCAAGATGATGAAAATATCAAATATAACACTTTAAAAGTATTTATTAATACATTGTTTTTTGTACTAGGTATAAGTGTTATATTTTTTGTATTGGCCTTATCAGTTAACTCAATAAGTCCTTTTATTGAAAACTATCAAGAAATAATTTCTATAATTGGTGGAACTTTATTAATCATATTCGGTTTAAGTGAAATAGGTTTAATTAATATCAATGTTTTAAATATCAATAATTTAATTAATATGAATATCAATCTTAAACAAATGAACTATTTAAAGGCGTTCTTATTAGGATTCTTATTTTCAATAAGTTATAGTCCTTGTATTGGGCCCTTATTATCTAGTGCCATTATAATTGCGGCTACAAAAGCTTCTGGGTATCTATATATCTTGGTGTATGGGCTTGGATTAGTATTACCATTTTTAATCACTGGTTTATTTACCGGGACTATTCTTAAATTTTTAAATAATAAGAAAAAGTTTGGTAAATATATCATGGTGGTAGCTGGAATAATTTTAATAATATATGGTGGAAACATGATATATTCTTCTTCTAAGACGATAGTTGAATATAAGAGCAATGCATCATCAACAAATAACACAACCACAATTGATGTATTAGATGTAATATACTATGACCAAGATGGAAATGAAATTAATTTAAAATCATACAATAGCAAATATGTCATGCTTAACTTTATTGCCACTTGGTGTACTTATTGTATGAATGAAATACCAGATTATATAAATTATGCATCTACTAATGATGATGACGTAATATGCTTGTATGTTATGTCGCCTTCATCAAGCAACATAAACAAAGAAGAATTGTTAGAATTTATCAAAGAAAAGGAAATTAATATTCCAGTAATTATAGATGAAGATAGTAGATTATTTACAGCTTGTGGTGTAAGTGCTTTTCCGACTTTATATATAATTGATAAAGATAGCGAATTTCTTGGCTATGCCCAAGGTATGATGGACTTAGAAGGTTTTGAATCACTTATGGAACAAGTGAAACAAGATTCTTAATATGTTAGAATAAAAGAGTAATTTAAAGGGGGACATATGAAAAAGACATTAATTGTATCGTTAAGTACGTTAGTATTATTGTCAGGATGTAGCATAAATATAAAAGTAAATGATACTAGTACTAATAACGATTCATCATCAGGTGAGGAACTAAGAAATCCATTTTTAGAAGCTGAAAGTTCAGAACCTGTTGAAACAACAGTACCAAGCGAGGAACCAACACTTTCGACAACCACCGTTGAGTACGCTGATATGAAGATCACTATCAAAGATGGTTGGACTTATAGTAAAGAATTTATGACTTCCGACTTTAGGTTTGATAGTAAATCTAGTATTCAAGTACCAGTTATTAAAGTTTATAAGGGCGATATGAGTGATTCTAATCCTTATGTGGTATTCTCATCATTTGATCCAATGGAAGAATTAGGTGGCTTATTTGAATATAAACATGATTATGGAAACCAAACTATTGGCAACTATACATATTATGTAACATGCAATAACTATGCTCCATATAACGCGCTATTTTCTAAAGAAAGAAGTGAAGATTGGTATGAATATGTGGCTGGTGTAACAAACTTAAGTGGTGCTAAAAGATTTATTCATGTATCATATTTCGATCATGGCACAAGTGGTTATGAAGATGTCGATGTAACTGATATGATTGCATCATTAGAAATAACAAATAAATTAGGTAAGATAAGTGTAACAGCTGATAATTTAAATGTTCGTAATGATGCGAATAAAGATGCTACTAGATTATGGCTAGCTCATAAGGGAGGCGAATATGAAGTATATGAAGTAAGAACTGAAGGCGGATATACTTGGTATAGAATTGGTGCTTACTCTTGGGTAGCTGATCAAAATGGTGAATGGGTAACTTACTCACAATATTAATTAACTATTAAGCTCTCGTTTGAGAGCTTTTTATATGCCTTAACGCAAAAGAAAAGGTTATCTTTCGATAACCTTTAATATAATTATTTAATCAATTAGTAATTATTTAATGATTTCAGTAACGTTACCAGAACCTACAGTTCTACCGCCTTCTCTGATAGAGAATTTAGTACCATTTTCTAGAGCGATAGGAGCGATTAGTTCAACAGTCATTAATACGTTATCACCAGGCATAACCATTTCCATAGCGCCACCGTTGTTATCTTTGATTTCTTCAACAACACCAGTAACATCTGTTGTACGGAAATAGAATTGAGGACGGTAGTTTACTACGAATGGAGTATGACGACCACCTTCTTCTTTAGTTAATACGTAAACTTGAGCTTTGAAGTTTGTATGAGGAGTAACTGAACCAGGTTTAGCTAATACTTGACCTCTTTCGATTTCATCACGGTTTACACCACGAAGTAATGCACCAATGTTATCGCCAGCTTCAGCTTCATCAAGTTGTTTTCTGAACATTTCAAGACCAGTAATAACTGTCTTTCTTGTAGGCTTGATACCTACGATTTCAACTTCATCATTTAAGTGAGCAACACCACGTTCAACTCTACCTGTAGCAACAGTACCACGACCAGTGATAGTGAATACATCTTCTACAGACATTAAGAATGGCTTATCAGTTTCTCTTTGAGGAGATGGAACGTATTCATCAACAGCATCCATTAATTCATCAATCTTTTCTTCATAAGCAGCATCGCCTTCAAGAGCCTTAAGAGCAGAACCTCTGATGATTGGAGCGTTATCGCCATCGAAACCATATTCAGTTAATAGTTCTCTAACTTCCATTTCAACTAAGTCGATTAATTCTGGATCATCAACCATATCGCACTTGTTTAGGAATACAACGATGTAAGGTACACCAACTTGTCTAGCAAGTAAGATGTGTTCTCTTGTTTGTGGCATTGGTCCATCAGTTGCAGCAACAACTAGGATAGCACCATCCATTTGAGCAGCACCAGTAATCATGTTCTTAACGTAGTCGGCATGTCCTGGGCAGTCAACGTGAGCATAGTGTCTCTTTGCAGTCTTATATTCAACGTGTGCAGTATTGATAGTGATACCTCTAGCTTTTTCTTCTGGAGCACCATCAATTTGATCATAAGCTTTGAATTCAGCTTGGCCTTTTTCTGCTAATCTTTTAGTGATAGCAGCAGTTAAAGTAGTTTTACCATGGTCAACGTGACCGATAGTACCAATATTGACATGTTCTAATGAACGGTCAAATTTTTCTTTTGCCATTTAAATTTTTTCCTCCTATTTAAACATTTTAATTTTAAGATAAAACGCCTTATTTATCAATTAGTCTTTAGCGTTTTTCTTGGCAATACTTTCAGCGATGCTCTTTGGAACTTCAGCATAGTGGTCCATTTGCATCATATAGTTACCACGACCTTGAGTAAATGATCTTAAGTCAGTAGAGTAACCGAACATTTCTGATAGAGGTACATAAGCTCTAATTACTACAGCATTTCCTCTTTCTTCTTGTTCTCTAATTTGTCCACGACGTTTAGTAACATCACCCATTACAGCACCTAAGTACTCACTTGGAGCAGTTACTTCAACATCCATGATTGGTTCAAGTAATACTGGATCACATTTCTTAGCGGCTTCTTTTAAAGCTAGAGAAGCAGCAGTCTTGAATGCCATTTCACTTGAATCGACTTCGTGGTAAGAACCATCGAATAATGTAGCCTTAATATCTACTACTGGGTAACCAGCAACTAGACCATTATTTAAGGCAGCAACTAAACCATCTTGAGTTGGTTTAATGTATTCTCTTGGAACTGATCCACCAACAACGGCATCAATGAATTCAAATCCTTTACCTTCTTCATTTGGCTCGAATTTAATCCAAACGTGACCATATTGACCTCTACCACCAGATTGTCTAACGAACTTACCTTCACAGTCAGCAGCTTTTCTAATTGTTTCTCTAAAGGCAACTTGTGGAGCACCAATATTACATTCAACCTTGAATTCTCTCTTCATTCTATCAACGATGATATCTAAGTGAAGTTCACCCATACCAGCGATAATAGTTTGACCAGTTTCTTCATCAGTATAAGTTCTAAATGTAGGGTCTTCTTCAGCTAACTTAGCTAAAGCAGCATCCATCTTATCAGAATCAGCTTTTGTCTTAGGTTCAACAGACATTTGGATAACTGGTTCAGGGAATACCATTGATTCTAGGATAATTGGGCTCTTTTCATCGCACAATGTATCACCGGTAGTAGTATCCTTTAAACCTACAGCGGCAGCAATATCACCAGCGAAAACTTCTTCAATTTCAGCACGGTGGTTAGCATGCATTTGCACAAGTCTACCAAATCTTTCTTTCTTATCCTTAGTAGCATTTAATACATAACTACCTGCAGTAGCCTTACCAGAGTAAACTCTAAAATAAGTAAGTCTACCTACAAATGGGTCAGTCATTACTTTAAATGCAAGTGCAGCAAATGGTTCATCATCACTAGGATGTCTTGCTTCTTCAACACCATCTAATGTAACACCCTTAATAGAAGGTACATCAAGTGGAGAAGGCAAGTATTCAACAACTGCATCTAGCAATAATTGGATACCTTTGTTCTTATATGCAGAACCACATAGAACAGGGAAGAAATCAGCGCCAATAACAGCTTTTCTAATTGTCTTCTTGATTAATTCAATTGAAACTTCTTCACCTTCAAGGTATTTTTCCATTAATTCATCATCATATTCTGATAATACTTCAAGAAGTTCAGCTCTTAATAATTCAGCTTCTTCCTTGAATTGATCATCAATATCAGTTACAGAAATATCTGTACCCTGATCGTTGTTGTACATGTATTGTTTACGTTCAACTAGATCAATAATTCCTCTAAATGTGTTTTCAGCACCAATTGGCATTTGGATTGCAGCAGCTTTTGCAGCTAATCTATTGCCAATTGATCTTACTGACATCATGAAGTCGGCACCAGTAGCGTCCATCTTGTTACAGAAAACAATTCTTGGAACACCATATGTAGTAGCTTGACGCCATACTGTTTCAGTTTGAGGCTCAACACCTGCTTTAGCATCTAATACAGTAACAGCACCATCTAATACTCTTAAAGATCTTTCAACTTCTACTGTAAAGTCAACGTGTCCTGGTGTATCGATAATGTTAATACGATTCTTAGGGAATTGATGGTTTTGGCCAGCCCAGAAAGTAGTAGTGGCAGCACTAGTGATAGTGATACCTCTTTCTTGTTCTTGGGCCATCCAGTCCATTTGTGAAGCACCATCGTGTGTTTCACCAATCTTATGAGTCTTACCAGTGAAGAAAAGAATACGTTCAGTACAAGTAGTCTTACCAGCATCGATGTGAGCCATGATACCGATATTTCTAGTATTTTCTAAGCTATACTCTCTTGCCATAATATTCCTTTCTTATTACCAACGGAAGTGTGCGAATGCCTTATTAGCATCAGCCATCTTATGAGTATCTTCCTTCTTCTTAACAGATTGTCCAACACCATTAGAAGCATCGATAATTTCGTTTGCTAATCTTTGTTCCATAGTCTTTTCGTTTCTTAAACGAGAGTAGTTAACAATCCATCTTAAACCTAAAGTAAGTCTTCTTTCAGATGAAACTTCAACTGGAACTTGGTAGTTTGCACCACCAACTCTTCTTAATTTTAATTCTAATTCTGGCATAACATTATCAAGTGCTTTTTCGAACACTTCCATAGGTTGTTGACCAGTTTTTTCTTCTACGATTTGAAATGCATTATATAGAATGTTTTCAGCTACGTCTTTTTTACCATCCAACATGATTTTGTTGATTAAACGCGTAACAAGTTTTGAATTGTAAATTGGATCTGCTAATACATCTCTTTTCGCGATATGTCCTTTTCTTGGCATATTTTTAATCTCCTTTCATGTTTACTTTGGCTTTTTAGCGCCATATAATGAACGACTTTGCTTACGTCCATCTACACCAGCACAGTCAAGTGTGCCTCTAACGATATGATATCTAACACCTGGTAAGTCTTTAACTCTACCACCTCTGATAAGTACAACTGAGTGTTCTTGTAGGTTATGGCCGATACCTGGAATATAAGCAGTAACTTCCATACCATTACTTAATCTAACACGGGCATACTTTCTTAAAGCTGAGTTTGGCTTCTTAGGTGTCATTGTACCAACTCTGGTACATACTCCTCTTTTTTGAGGAGAAGCCAAGTTGATTGGTCTAGACTTTAAAGAGTTATATCCTCTGTTTAATGCAGGTGATTTAGACTTAAAAGTTCTAGCTGTTCTACCTTTTCTTACTAATTGATTAATTGTAGGCATTTAATTCTCCTTTCATTTTTATGCACACATTTTCAGGTGTGCCAAATATGTGCTTTATATATAGATCCCGTTAAGGATCTACTCAAGCTTTACTATAATACTATGAAAAAACCCTTATTTCAATGAGTTTTTTAAACTTTTTTGCACTTTTTTATTATTTTTTTCATAATATAGATATAAGGAGATAAAACTATGTCATTTTTTAAATCAATTAAGCAAGTTATGCTGCTTGTAAATATTGTATATATCGTAATTGGCTGCCTATTATTATTAAAAGGATCAGCATGTGTTGAATTTGTTGTAACAGTCTTAGGATTTGTCTTAATGGCTTGTGGCTTAATAGAAATTATTAGGTACTTTATGACAAAGATTGATGATCGCTTCAAAAGAAATGATTTTATCTTAGGTGTAACCTTAATGGCTCTAGCAATTGTTGTTATAATTTGTCGTTATTCTTTATCGGATATCGCTATTGTCGCCTTAGGAATTGCCATAATTGTATCAGGAGCCCTAAAATTTCAAGATGCCTTAGATGCCAAAAGGATGGGGGATACACACTTTACAACCTATCTAGTATGCCTAATTATATGTATCGCCTTTGGTGCTCTAGTAATCTTTAATTATTTTTATAGTTTTAGTATTGCGATATTATATTCAAGCGCTGGTGTTGGCTTATTGTTTGCTGGCGTAAGTGATTTAATCTCAACCATTTATTTGGCTGCCCTAAAAGCTAAATATGAAAAAGGAAAAGATGGTCTGGCACAAGAAAATACTGTTGAAGAAACTAGCAAGACAAACGAAGATACAACCGAAGGCAAATTCACGACTATTGATGTTGATGTTCCAAAGGAAAACAATATTGATAATAAATTGCCAAACGAAGATGACAAGAAGGACATTTAAAGTCCTTTTTTATATAATTTAGGTATGTCACAAATAACTAAAAAAGCGCTGGAGGATTCATTAAAGAAACTATTACTAAAGAAGCCTCTAAATAAAATAACAGTTAGTGATATCACGGAAGATTGTGGTATTAATCGTATGACTTTTTATTATCACTTCAAAGATATTTATGATTTAGTTGAATGGTGTTGCCTGGAAGATGCAAGTAAGGCTCTTGAAGGTAATAAGACCTATAATACTTGGCAAGAGGGGTATCTTAGAATATTTGAAGCTGTAAAAGAAAATAAGCCATTCATTATGAATGTTTATAATTCGGTAAGTCGTGAACAAATCGAAAACTATTTATTTAAGTTAACTTTTAAATTACTAGAAGATGTTGTTGAGGAACAAGCTAAGGGTATGTCAGTGTCGAAAGAAGACAAGTATTTTATTGCTAACTTCTATAAATATGGCTTTGTGGGATTAATGTTAGAGTGGATTAAAGATGGCATGAAGGAAGAACCTAAGATTATTGTTGATAAGTTATCTTTGATGATTCAGGGCAATATAAAAGAAGCTTTAAATAGAGTGAGAATTGATAAAAATTAATCAAATTTGCTGATTTGATAAAAAACTAAACACATTGAGACTGATGTTTAAATATTAAACAAAAGTCTCTTTTTGTTTATTTTGTTTGTTTGACTTAAAAAATATATTAAAGGTGTAAAGAGTTACAGGAGGTAAAAGTTATGTATTACTCTAGTGGAAATTATGAAGCATTCGCTCATCCAAAGAAACCTGAAGGTGTTGATCAAAAGTCAGCATATATTGTAGGTAGTGGATTAGCTGCTTTAACTGCTGCTTGTTATCTTGTAAGAGATGGCAAGATGAAAGGTGAACATGTACATATCTTAGAAAAAGGTAAACTTGCAGGTGGTGCATGTGATGGCTACAAGTTTGAAAATATAGGCTATGTTATGAGAGGTGGTAGAGAAATGGACAACCACTTCGAAGTAATGTGGGACTTATTCAGAGATATCCCATCTATCGAAACAGAGGATGTTTCAGTATTGGATGAATACTATTGGTTAAATAAAGAAGATCCTAACTATTCATTATGTAGAGCTACTGTTAATAAAGGACAAGATGCTCATACTGATGGCAAGTTTGATATTTCTGATAAAGGTGCTATGGAAATCATGAAATTGTTCTTTACACCTAATGAACAACTTCAAGACAAGAAGATTAATGATATCTTTACTGATGAAGTATTCAAATCTAATTTCTGGCTATATTGGAGAACAATGTTTGCTTTCCAAGAATGGCACAGTGCTCTTGAAATGAAACTATACTTCCAAAGATTCATTCATCATATTGGTGGTTTACCAGATTTTAAGGCTTTAAGATTTACTAAATTTAATCAATATGAATCAATGATTCTTCCAATGTGCAAGTATCTAGAGGCTCACAATGTTAAGTTCCATTATGGCGTTCATGTAACAAATGTTGAATTTGATTGTTCTGATACTAAGAATAAGTTAGCTAAGAGAATTGATGTACTTGAAGATGGTAAAGAAAACCATATTGATTTAACAGAAAATGATTTAGTATTTATTACTAATGGTGGTTGTGTTGAAAATTCTACAATGGGTTCTCAAAACACAAAGGCTGAATATAATACTGAGCTTAAAGAAGGCGGTGGCTGGGATATGTGGCGTAAGATTGCTGCCCAAGATCCTTCATTTGGTCATCCTGATAAGTTCTGCTCAGATCCAGAAGCTACAAACTGGATGTCAGCTACTGTAGAAACACTTGATCAAAACATCATCCCTTATATCAAGAACATTTGTAAGAGAGATCCATTTGAAGGAAAGGTTACAACAGGTGGTATCGTAACTGTTAAGGATTCTTCTTGGTTATTATCTTGGACTATTAATAGACAACCTCAATTTAGGCAGCAACCTAAAGATCATTGCCTAGTTTGGGTATATTCTCTATTTACTGATAAACCTGGTGATTATATTAAGAAACCAATGAGAGAATGTACTGGTAAGGAAATCTGCGAAGAATGGTTGTATCATCTAGGTGTTCCTGAAGATAAGATTGAAGAATACGCAACAAATAGTGCAAATACAGTTCCTGTTATGATGCCTTATATTGATGCCTTCTTTATGCCTAGAGCTTATGGCGATAGACCAGATGTAGTTCCTGCTGGTTCTAAAAACTTCGCATTCTTAGGCCAATTTGCTGAAACACCAAGAGACACAATCTTTACTACTGAGTATTCAATGCGTACTGGTATGGAAGCTGTATATACTCTATTAAATATTGATAGAGGTGTTCCAGAGGTTTGGGGCTCTACTTATGATATAAGAGACTTATTAAATTCGACTGTTCAATTAAGGGATGGTAAGAAGATTACTGATATGGAATTAAGTTTTGGCGAAAAGATAGTTCTAAAGAAAGCTCTTGAAAAGATTAAGGGAACAGATGTTGAAAAACTATTAAAGGAACATAAAGTTATCTAACGATAAGGCCTCTTTGAAATGATGTGTGTCCTAGCGTGCGCACATCATTTTTGTTTTGCGTTTTTTGAATTTTCGCATATCTTATTAGCTATTATTGGTAAATGCGTACCAAGGCGACACTATCATTAAAATCAAAAAGCACTTTTATCTAAATCATCACTAGACCATGAATTACCATGATTTAGTGATGATTTGTTTTGCTGCCTAAACTAGTCCTTGACAAGGGTACCAGTTTACATGCAACTCAGCGCTTTTGTTATGATATTAAGTACATATGAAAATTTAGTGGCTATTCCAGGAAGTCATATGATATTTCGATTTGCCGCATTAACTAAAAATTATGCGACTGTCGGTTGACTGTTTTTAAGGCCTTATATCAGGTATTTGTATTTCTTTAATTATAAAATCTTTTCCTTGAATTATTTTTTTATGGCTACATCCACATTTTGGACATATTCCATCTTCTTTTAATACATTGTATTGTTTGCCACATTGTTGGCATTGACCAATTCCTTCAATGTTTTCGATTATCAATTTGCAACCATCAAACATTGGTTTATCTTCAATCATCAAAGGAAAATATTCTTCAAGAAAAAAGGGCAATACTGATGATAATTCACCTATTTCTAAGACGATTCCAGTTACATGATTTAAATGATTGTCTTCAGCAATCTCACTTACTTTATCAATAACTTGTAGCATCACATTTAATTCATGCATATAATTAAACTTCTTCTTTTTTCTCAATAGTTTTCGCTATTGGACGAATTATGATTTTACCGGCACGTTTAACAATCGAAGGAGCTATATGAGGTACTAACTTCTCATAAGGAACTCCATATTCACTAGACACTTTATGTAATGATATCGCATTAAATTTGCATCTTGTGGTGCATAGGCCACAACCAATACAACGCGTAGTATCGACTCTTGCTACACCGCATTCTAAGCATCTTGATGTTTCTTTTTTAACTTGTTCTTCACTTAAAGTTCCTCTATTGTCATTGAAGTCTAAGTTATTTGTACGCATCTTAGCCCTTTGCCTAGACGGTCTATCATAAGAATCTATAACGACGTTGTTTTTATCTAACATATGATATATTCTTCTGTCTCTGCCAATTGTTAAAGAATGATTTTCATTAACAAAACGATGTAAAGAATTAGCACCTTCTTTTCCAGTTGCAATCGCATCAATCGCAAATTTAGGTCCGTGATAAATATCGCCTCCTACAAAAATATCAGGTTCTTTCGTTTGATATGTTAATGGATCTGCAACTACATATTTATTTGGCTTTAATTCTACATTACTATTGTCTAATAAGTGACCCCATTCTACCGCTTGACCGACAGATAAAAGCAAATACTTTGTTTCTACTTCTATGGTTTCGTTTTCATCAAATGTAGGTGCGAATTTTCCGTTACTGTCACGAACTGATAAACATTTTTTAAAGATAATTGCTTTTACATTCCCGTTTTCATCTTGTAGAACTTCTTTAGGACCCCAACCTGGATTAATATCAATGCCCTCAGCTTTCGCTTCGTCGATTTCTTCTTTGCTCGCTGGCATAATATCCATCGTCTCTAAACAATACATAGCTACTTTTTTGCCACCAACTCTTACCGCGCTTCTAGCGACATCAACCGCAACATTACCACCACCAATTACTACAACATCGCCATCCAGAAGCTTATCTTGATTTTTATTAACTTGACGCAAGAAATCAATTCCTGTAATTACGTTATTAGCGTTTTCTCCTGGTGTATTAGTTAATCGTCCTTTTTGCGCACCAATCGCAATATAAAATGCTTTGTAGCCTTCTTTTCTTAAATCTTCAATGCTAATATCTTTTCCTATTTCAACACCGTATTTAAACTTAACGCCTAGTTTTTCTAAGGCAATTAATTCAGCATCTATTACATCTTTTTCAAGGCGGAAAGAAGGTATTCCATAGCGAAGCATCCCGCCAGCTTTTTCTTCTTTTTCAAAAACAGTTACATCTAAACCATAAATCGCAGCATAATAAGCACAAGTGATTCCAGCTGGACCAGCACCAATAATTGCAACTTTTTTATCTGCATCACCAGGATACTTCTTCTTTGGAACGCTTAGATATTCGTCTTTCATTTCAAGATCAGCGATAAACTTTTTAACATCATCTATTGCAACAGGATCACTTATCTTATTTAAAGTACACGCTTCTTCACAACGCTTATTGCAAATACGTCCGCATACTGCTGGCAATGGATTTTCTTTTTTAATTAACTCTAAGGCATCTTTGTATTTTCCTTGACTGGCTAGTTTTAAATAAGCTTGTACCGCAACATGTGCAGGACAAGATGTTTTACAAGGTGATGTACCTGTTTCTGGTTGAACATCTAATTTTGTATCTCTAAAGTCTTCAGTCCAATGCTTCTTAGTCCAAAGAGTATTATCGGGAATTGGCTTTGTTTTTATTTCTATTGGACTAATTGAACACAATTTTTTACTAAGCTTTACCGCGTTCATTGAACATACTTCAACACATTGCCCGCAAGCGGCGCATTTGTTTTTATCAACGCTTGCTTCGAAGTTAGATTTCATCATATTTGGCGTATCACAAAGCCTTGCTGTTTTCATGGCTAAACAAGCTTCTGGATGACATTCACAAATAAATAATGAATTTGTTTTTCCATCAATATTTGTTACTTCATGAACATATCCCATTTCTTCTGCTTTATAAATGATTTCATAAGCTTCTTCTTTTGTAATTCGACGAGATTTACCAGCTTTTATACAAGACTCTGCAAAATCACCTAATTGAATGCACCACTCTCCTTCCATATCTTCACCAATATCGCCTCTTTGCCTAGCTGCTTTTCGACATTGACATGGTGCCACCGACAAATGAGGATTGTATTTATCAACCCAATAAGATACTTGTTCAATGTCCACTGCCTTAGATTCGGCTGCTATAGCTTTTTGAATAGGAAGAGTTATGACTAAACCATTGCCTTTTGGGAAAAATTTTGCCCAACTTTTAGTTAAGTTACAAACATATGTATGAAAAGATTCTGCGATTTCAGGGTGTTTATCAGAAAGTTCAGGATCCATCATCATGATTTCCATCATTCCTGGAGCAAATATTGGCAATTTAACTTTTTCTTTTTCCCATTCCAAAATTCCAAGTTTTGTCATTTTTTGGACAAGTTCTTCAACATGTTCTTTTTTAAATCCACTCATCTTAACAAGTTCATCTATTGAATACGCCGTTCTAATTTTCTTAAAACTTAACGCGAAATTAATCATTTCATCATCCATTAGATTATCAAGTAACTTATATTCTGGTGAATTTTCAGTACAATGAAAATTAAACATATTTACATGCTCAACCAACTTACACAAATTCTTTCTAACAGTCATATTTTCCTCCATTTATTAGTAAAGTTTTCTTTTTGTCATTGTATTGTAAAATGAAATAGGACATCAATGGCCAAAAATACACATTATGTCCCATTTTAAAGGAGTACTTTATGGAAAAATTTAAGCGAACAACGCAATATTTAAAAGATCAAATGCTGACATACATGGCTATTCATAATACGAATTCAATGACGATATCTGATTTTTGCAAATTCTGTAATATAAATCGTAAAACTTTCTATTTTCATTTCGAATCAATTGAAGCACTTAAAAACGAAATGATTTTAGATAAAAAGAAACATTTGTATGATTGCTATAAAAATTATTTATCAATAGATAATAACTTACAAATCACACAAATGGTTCATTATTTTAATCTTTATATGGTAGAAGAATATGCCTTTTATAAAGTTGTTTTTGGCGTACCTTTTAACGATTATATTTTTGTATCAATATCTGATTATTTTTGTAATATTTTAAAGCCAATATTTGATGAAAAGAAATTTGAAAACAAGGGAGAATTAAATATTGTTATACAAGGGTTTGTCTTTGCCTTATTTTCACCATATCGTTATGCCTATAATAATCAAATTCCTTTTAATGATCCTTCGTTACAGCAAATGACCTTAAAAGCATTTAATATACATGATTTTATAAAAGAGAAGTATATATAGCGCTTAGACATAAGTAAAGGTGAGCAATTGCTCACCTTTTTGAAAACTCACATCCACAATAGTTTTGATGATATAAATTAAGTTTCTTATTTAATTGCTCATTATAATTAATGCCATTACCTTTTTTGAAATCAGCGTGAAGATATTTAATATCTTTATATTTCTTTTCTAATTCTTCGCCAATTTCATTTAGATAATCGGCATTTTTTCTATTAGAAATAGACATTACAGTAGAAAAATAATCATAATGATTTTCTTTGGCATATTTAAAGCCTTCATTCATTCTAAGTGTGTAACATACTTTACATCTTTTTCCCATTTCTGGTTCATCTTTTAAAGGTTCTAATTTTGTTTTGTAGCTATCATAATCATATTTGCCTACAACAAGTTTAATCTCATCATCTTTTAAATAATTAAGATAAGTATTCAAAGCGTCTAGTCTTCTTAAGAATTCATCGTATGGATAAATATTGGAATTGGTGAAATAGATGGTAATCTTAAAATACTTTCTTAAATATAAAAGAGGATAGACTGAACATACTCCACAACATACATGTAGCAATAGTGCTGGCCTATCTTTTAATTCATTTATTTGTTTGATTTGTTTTTGATAATTATTCATTTGTGATAAACATAGAGTCGCCAAACGAGAAGAAACGATATTTATTTTCTACTGCCACTTTATAAGCGTTTAGTATCATTTCCCTACTTGTGAAGGCGCTAATCATCATAATTAATGTTGACTTTGGCAAGTGGAAATTAGTTATTTGACAATCTATTCCTTTAAACTCGTATGGTGGATAAATAAAGATATTAGTATCGTCGTGGCATTCTTTAAATTCACCATATTTAGCCATAACTGATTCAAGAGTTCTAGTAGAAGTAGTTCCTACCGCAATAATACGTCTTCCTTCTTTTTTGGCTTTGTTTAAACTGTCGGCAGCTTCCTTAGACATGAAGTAAGATTCATAATGCATATTATGATTTTCGATTTCCTCTTCTTTAACAGGTTTAAAAGTACCAAGGCCAACATGAAGTGTAATATCTACTATTTCAACACCTTTTTCTTTTATTTTTTCTATTAGCTCATTTGTAAAATGTAAACCAGCCGTAGGACAAGCGGCCGAGCCTAGAGGTGAGGCATAAACATTTTGGTAACGATTGTTGTCTTTTAACATTTCGTGAACATAAGGTGGGGTAGGCATTAAACCTATTTCTTCTAGTATTTCAATAAAGATTCCTTCATAAATCATTTTAATGATTCTAATGCCTTCTTCTCTTATTTCTAGGCATTCACCTTTTAATTTATCTGAAAATTTAATAATTGTTCCTACTTTTATGGCTTTAGCATTACCACAAAGACATTCACATATTGTATTTTCACCAATCTTTAAGATAAGCACTTCAACCTTAGCACCAGTGCCTTCTTTTGTACCATATAATCTAGCAGGAATAACTTTAGAATTATTTCTAACTAGTACGTCACCTTTATGTAGATAATCGATGATGTCATAGAAATGTTTATGTTCTATTTCGCCTGTGTTTTTATGAAGAACCAAAAGTCTTGATTCATCTCTTTTATCGGCAGGATGTTGAGCGATTAATTCTTCTGGCAAATAATAATCAAATTCTTCAAGTTTCATTTAAAAGCCTCTTTCATCAAATCCGTATTTAGTTAATATTTCTTCTTTATAAGCACTATATCTATCTTCCTTAATAGCAACCCTTGCGCCTTCTACAATTCTAATTAAGAAACGTAAATTATGAATTGATAATAGATTATTGGCAAGGCCTTCATTAGCTCTAAACAAGTGATTTAGATAAGCTTTTGTGTAATTTCTACAACATTGACAATCGCAGTTTTCATCAAGTGGGCTAAAGTCATCTTTATAGATTTGTTTCTTAATATTAATTCTACCTTTAGAAGTCATTAAAGTGCCATGTCTTGCGATACGTGTTGGAAGTACGCAATCGACCATGTCAACACCTTTTTCAATGGCTACTAAGATATCATTAACAGCGCCAATGCCCATTTCATATCTTGGCTTATCTTTTGGCAAATATGGCAAAGTATAATCTAGCATTTCATAATGAGTCTTTTTGTCTTCACCAACTGATGTGCCGCCTATTGAGTAACCATCAAAGTCCATTTCAACTAGTTTTTCAGCACAATATTTTCTTAAATCTTCATATTTTGAGCCTTGAACTATACCAAACAAGGCTTGATCATTTCTAGTATGGGCATCAAGTCCTCTTTTGGCCCAACGAAGTGTTCTATCTACGGAATTTTTAACATATTCATAGTCACTAGGATAAGGGATACATTCATCAAAAGACATGGCAATATCAGAACCAATTTTTTCTTGAATATGAATAGAATCTTCTGGTGCCATGAATAATTTAGATCCATCTAGATGTGATTTAAAGGTAACACCTTCCTCGGTGATATTGCGCATTTCAGCTAAAGAGAATACTTGGAAACCTCCAGAGTCGGTTAATACCGGCCCATTATAATAGTGCATAAAGTTGTGAATACCACCAGCTTTATCTAAAATATCTGGTCCAGGTCTTAGCCATAGATGATAAGTATTAGATAGAATAATTGATGCGCCAATTTCTTCAATATCACGATAATCTAAAAATTTAACGCTAGCTTGCGTGCCAACAGGCATAAATACTGGTGTTTCTAGCTTGTAGCCATTTATTTCGATAGTACCGTATCTTGCGTTACCATCTTGGTGTAATAATGTATATTTTAAATTTTTCATCCCACTTATGATAACACAGTACTTAGGTTATAATAATTTTGTGATTAAATCCAAGGAACTTAAACGCTATAACTTGCCAGAAGATAGAGTATTACTAGGAGTGGTTGATGCCAAACCTAATGGTTCATTATTTGTGATTTTTTTGTTTGGCATGTTTTTAATTGTAGCTAAGATATATATCTATGGAATATTGACGGCTAGTGTATGTATGCTAGCTTTCTTGTTTCTACCCAAAAGAGTCATGATTGAATTTTATGGACAATATTTGGTCTTATATAATCACGCTAATAAAAATGATTGTGAAATGATTTATTATGATGATGTATTAAAGTGGAAATATAATTCTGGTGTCTATTATGATGATTTAGAAATAACTTTAGTTGATGATAGTACACATACTATAGATGGTTTTTCAAAAGTTGAATATGAAACCTTAATGAATCGCTTTTTAAAGGATAAAAAGGATAAAACAAAGAAATCAAGGTCTAAAAGTGTTTAATCGTGCTGCAAAGTATGATAAGATATGAAATTGATGAAAGAATTTGAGAATAACGCCTACTTTTGGCAAAAATTAGATGCTGCATACATATCAGGGGACTATCAGACATTATATAAGAAAGGTCAAAAGCATCCTGAATATCCTGGTTTGATTTTCCCGGTTGACTATGGCCATATTAGTCAAAGTGAAGACAATTTGAGTTCAATGAAAGCTTTTAAAGGCGATAAAGATAATCAAGTTAAGGCTGTAGTTGTTTGTGCCAATCTTCTTGAAAAAGATTTATCGGCAATCATTCTTATTGGCTTGGCTGATGAGGAAACAGAAGAAGTGCTACGTTTTTTAAATAGTACTGAATTTCAAAAGGCAGTAATTTTTAGAAGAGGGAAAGATATCCCTAGCTGGGCAGTTATTGAGTAACTGCTTTTATTTTAGAAAGAGGCTCTATGTTATATACAATTAATAATGACACGATTACTTTAAAGGTTGATACTAAAGCTTGCGAGATGCATAGCTTAAAAAGAAATGATGAAGATTATGAATATCTTTGGAATGGCGATGAAAAATATTGGAAGGGTAGAAATCCTATTCTTTTCCCGCAAATTTCTTCTGCTTCAACTAAAACAAACATTATAAATGGTAAAGAGTATCCAATGGGAAACCATGGTTTTGCGAGAAACAGTGAATTCACTTTAGTTGATAGAAGTGATGATGCATTGCTTTTCTTTTTAAAGGAAAATGAAGAAACGCTAAAACAATATCCATATTCTTTTAATTTATATGTAACTTATATAGTTAAAGAAGATAGTGTAAAAATCAAATATTTAATAGAAAATACTAATGATGAAGTAATGCCTTTTGGTTTTGGCTTACATCCAGGCTTTAATGTGCAAAAAGATTACAAAGATACCAAAATAGTTTTTAATAATGGTCATGAACTAACGATAAATAAAGAGTTATTTGAAAAATATCCTACCTATTATGAAGAACCTACACCTAGCAGTGCCGATTTATATACTAACAATCATCATGTTCGATTAGAATTTAAAGGATTTAGACATTTAGCCATATGGTCACCGTTTGCACCATTTGTATGTATTGAACCATGGAATAATTTAGGTGCTAAAGATGGCATAGACTTTGAGAAAAGACCTGAAAACATTAACCTAGAGCCTAAACAAGCAATTGAAATAAGCTATAAGATTCAATTATTGAAATAAGGCGCTAACAAGCGTAAACAATATCGCAAAGGCAAAAGTTGTTGTAAGGATAAAGAAGATATCCATTAGAATAATTAGTAATATCTTTATGGGCAATTTGAAATTATCAAGGCCCATTTTTTTATGGAAATTTTGATAATTAAAAGATATTTGAGGCAAAGAGAAAGTTACGATAAAAAAGGCGATTTTAGAGAACCAAATATCAAGTGGATTACCACTAGTGGATGTTAGAGTTGCTGTCGCAAATAACATAAATAAGTAATAGGCACTAGCTAAAATCATCTTTAAGGGATTATGACTACGATAGCCTACAATAGTGTACTTTCCTTTAGCTTTTTTAGTTAAAGCTAATTCCAATTCTTTAAAAGAAGAATATCTATTTTTAGGATCTATTTGACAACATTTATCCACTATATTTTTAAGCTCATTAGATAGATTATTATTAGCTAATTCACTAATTAACTTGCCTATTGAATAAATATCGGTTTGAACGGTCGAAGAGCCAAATCCATATTGTTCAGGCGCTGCATAACCTTCGGTACCAAGAAGGATGGTATCTCTTTGTTTACTTTCATCAATAAATTTTGCTGCATTAAAGTCAATTAGAAAATACATCTTGTTATTTTTGATAATATTCGATGGTTTAATATCACGGTGTACAATCTTCGCGTAATTATTTAAGTTAGCCATTATTCTACATAAGGTAATAGAAATAGCTTTTATCTCATTAACACTAAAAAAATAACCTTTATCTAATAGTTCTTGTAAAGATAGACCACTAATATATTCTTCAAAGACTACCAAATCATTATCATCTTTAACAATTTCCACAACTTTTGGTATACCATAAAAGCTTTTATTTAATAGATACTCATAGACATCTAAGTCATAGACAGAAAGTATCTTTTCGACATAAAAACAGTTGTCATTTTTGTTTTTTACTAGATATACTTTATGTGTATTATTGATTTCATCTAGCAAAAGATAATCATTAAGCATAAAGATATTATAACTAAACTTATGACAAAGACGACAAAAGAACTAGAGAATATTTTAAGTAAAACACATCCAAATGACATAGATGAATATTTTAATAACGAATCGAACAACATTATTGAAAATGATTTTGAAGAATATATTAAAAGTAAATTAAAAGAAAAGGGTATGCAACTTCAAACCGTCTTTTTAAAGGCCGATATATCAGAAAGCTATGGATACAAACTATTATCACTTGAAAAGCATACACTTCAAAGAGATTTAATAATTAAGATATGTTATGTAGCTAATTTTGATTTATATGAGACAAATAAGGCTTTAATACTATATGGAATGTCGGCCTTATATCCAAGAATAAAAAGAGATGCCCTAATAATTTCCTTATTCAATAATAAACAAAGAGATTCATTTGAATTTGATGAAAAGCTAAAAGAATTTGATGACTAGAACTATTGCCACCACTTAGGTGGCAATATTTTTTCTTTCACCACAATATCATAAAGATATAAGTTTGATACACATTTATATAGCCTGTCTTGACGAAAATGGGGGGGGCTTTATCATTTAGATATCAAGCAACTTTAAAGGAGGGATTTATTTATGAGAAAGAGTAAATTGTTATTGGTTTCAGGGATAATCGGTTTACTATACTTGATTTATCTAATTTACTACTTTACAAACATCAATGTTACTAGTAATGGGACTAGTGAAAGCATTGGAAGTGGTATTGCGACATTATTAGTAACACCACATATGGTACTTACAGGCATTGCGGTAATTTTTAATTGGGTAGGCTATTTTTTAAATGTAAAATGGGCAGCTTTAACAGCTGGAATACTATATGCTGTAGCTATGGTACTTTTTATCATGTACTTTATGTTTGTAATAATTGAAATGATATTGTGTTTTGTGGCTTATTCGAAAATGAAAAAGAATGAAGCGCAATAAGCTACTTACGATATTTATTATTTTATTAATTGGCACATCAGTCTATATATTTGATATTAATATTAATATTATACGGAATTATTTAGCTGACTTATGTTGGGCGATAGCCTTTACCTTAACTGTTAGCTTATTTACTGATAATTTAATTGAAATCATATTAATTCCTATAATATGCGGAATAATGCTGGAAATAGGACAATATTATCATTTGATATTAGGCACTGGTGATATATTTGATGTGCTTGTTGAAACAAGTGCTTGTTTAATTACAGGTCTAATAATTAGGAGAGAGAATGAAAAAGAATAAATTATATTTAGTTATAGCGATTGTATTTTTTATGGTAATCGCTTTAGGAAGTGGTTCTAGTAGTGATGATAGCAAAAATACTGATATTTCATCTGATACTACAGAAAGCGAAACAAAAGTTGATGTAACAATTGAAGAAACAGTTATCTTTGAGCAAAATGATGTGAAGATAACAGCTAAAGAAATAGTTACCGATTCAATTTGGGGACAAGGTATAAAGCTTTTAATTGAAAATAATTCAAGTAGCGATGTTGTAGTATCGTGTGATGCCTTAGCTGTAAATGGTTATATGTTGACTGATTTCTTATATGAAACAGTTACTGCAGGACAAAAGTCTAATTCAACTATTTATTGTTTAAGTAGTGAACTTGAAAAGGCTGGCATTTCAAATATTGGTGAAGTAGATATTTGGTTCTATTTATTAAATCCTGATACTTATGAAAGAATCTATGAAAGTAATGAACCATCAATTATTAAAACTTCTGCTTATGATACTATTGATTCTTCTTTAGATATTGGTGGCGAAGAAATATTAAATCAAGATGGCGTGAGAATTGTTGCGAAATATGTTGATGAAGACTCTTTCTGGGGTAAATCAGTATTAATTTATGCGGAAAACAATAGCGGATATGATATTTCTCTTACATGTAATGATGAATCAATTAATGGTTTTATGATTGACGGCTATTATTACGCTACAATCAAAAATGGCTACAAATCATTTGATACATTAGAATTCTTTGATAGTACATTAGAAGAAAATGGAATTGATAAAATCGAGAATCTAAAGATGAAGTTTAGTTGTTATGATACAAGTAGTTATAGAACTTTATTTGAAAGTGATTATATCGAAATATACGCACAATAAAATTAAAACAAAGTATTAAAAATGTTGGAAATATTTCCAACATTTTTATGTGTGTCGAGCATGATACACATCTAGTATGGAAAACCCATACCAC
>CAVCDR010000072.1:0-23864 GCA_963601025.1 Agathobacter sp.
GTGCAATGAGAGGGTCGAAGAGAACAAAATATTGTTTTCTTCACTCTACTCTATTTAACGATAACTGATCCACCAATAAATTCTCTAATAATTGAATTATTGACAATCTTATCATCATCCTTAATAGGATCAATATATCTTAAGAAGCTTAGCATTCTTTGTGCTTCAGCATATTCTTCTTCATCTCTAGTAATTTCCTTGAATAAGTCTTCAGCATATTTCTTTAATACTGATAGCTCATAGATACAATTGGAATTAAAGAAGACATCAGCTTGACCGTTATTAGGGAAGATATTCTTTTCTTCGCCATCTCTAACTTTAGGCCATTCTTGTAAAGCTTGTTTAACACTTCTTCCTCTAAATTGATGGTCTCTTACAATTCTTCTTAGCATTCTTGCATCAGTAGTAGGTATACGGTTTTGCATATCAATACCAACTGGCGTTAATGGTGAAATATAAATTTTATATTTTTCTTTTTCTTCAATACCTTCAGTCATTATTGGATTTAGAGTATGAATGCCTTCGATAACAATTACTTGATCCTTACTTAATTTAGTAATTCTATTTCCATATACTTTAGTATTCTTTACAAAATCAAAGGTTGGCAAATCAACTTCTTTACCTTCTAACAAATCTTTAAGATTACTCTTAAATAGGTCGGTATCAACAGCTTTAATTGATTCTAAATCGGGTTCACCATTTTCATCATAGGGTCTTTGATATTCTTCAACAAAATAGTCATCAGTACCTAAATATATTGGCTTAATGCCTAGAACTTTAAGCTGAATAATTAGCCTATTGGCAAAAGTTGTCTTACCACTACTACTTGGACCACAAATTAGTACAACATGAGCGTTTCTGCGTTTTATTTGGTCAGCAATATTGGCGATTCTTTTTTCATGTAACGCCTCTTGCATCAAATATATTTCTTCAGTACCATTTTCATTAATTTTTTTATTTAGATCACTACAATAGTTAATGCCCATTAACTTACCCCATAAGGTGGCTTCCTTGAAAGCCTCATATAGTAATGTTTGATCAGAGTATCTAGGAATAGATAAAGGATCACTTGGATGAGGATATCTAAGGAGTACCGCTTTTTTGTAATATCGAAGCTCAAATAAACTTAACAATGAGGTTGATGGTACAAGTAGACCATAGAAAATATTTATTTCATCATCCAATGAATATATTTCAACATCACCAATGTTTGTAATAGAAGAAAGTAGTTCATATGTTTCACTTAATTTATGTTTTTCACATAACTCCATGGCCTCTTTTTTAGACATATATTCTTTATTAATGGGAATATCTAAGGCAACAAGTTCATGCATACGCTTTTCAATTCTTTTTACATCATCTTCATTGATATCGGCCTTAATATCGGTATATAGTCCTTTATTTAAAGAATTATTTATAGATACTTTAACATTTTTGCCTAATACATCATGTACGGCCTTTATATATAAGAGAACTAGACTGTTTTGATATACTAGCCAAGTTGCTTGATTTCGAATATCAAGGAATTCTAGTTTTCCACTATGTCCAATCTTATGACTTAAACTACGATATAAATTATTCATCTTGCAAGCATAGATGGGATAGTCTAACCTACTCTTATATTTTTTAATGATTTCTAAAGAGCTTGTCTTTTCTTCAACTTCAATTGTGTCTAGTTTATTTTTGTCATAATAAATTTCTAATTTAAGCATCACAATTCTCCTTTTTACAATTCTATCAAATAGTGCATATTATTGACTGTATTTTAAAAATATCAGCCTAATACCAAATACTTATACTATAATTTAGTTGTGTGAATACACAGGGAGGATTTAAATGAAGAAGTTATTAACTTCACTACTTGTCCTAGCAATGCTTATTGGCTTTGCAGGCTGTTCTTCTAAGTCTGATGATAATTCAGCTGCAACTGATGATGATTCAAATACTGGAAGTGAAACAATTAAAATTGATGATTTAAAAATCGAATTTGTTCCTAGTAAGGACGCTGATGTCATTAAGACTGGTACTGAAGGTCTAGATCAATTAATTATTGATGAAATGGCTAAACATGGTTATGAAATTGGTAAGGTAGATATTACTGTTGGTACTAACTATGATGCTACTGGTGAGGCTCTTGCTAGTGGTGCTATTGATCTTGGCTGGTTACCAGGTGGCACTTATGCTTTATATTCTGACGAATGTGATGTAATCTTAACTGCTACTAGAAATGGTTTAAGTAATGACTCAACTGATCCTAAGACTTGGAATGGCGATGCTAATGCTACACAAAAAGATGGACCACAAGTTACTTACTATCGTTCATTAATTTATGCTACTACAAGTGAATATGGTCAAGAATTAGCCGCTAAGGTTAATGCTGGTGAAGAACTTACTTGGGATGATTTAAACAAGGCTACTTGGGCTGTTCAAAAGACTTCAAGTTCTGCTGGTTATATCTATCCTACTTTATGGCTAATGGAAAACTATGATGGTAAGAAGATCTCTGATCTTGATAATGTTGTACCTCTAGATTCTGGATATGGTACTGCATTTGATTATGCTGCTCATGGTCTAGCTGATATTATTGTTTGCTACGCTGATGGTAGAAACGACTATGAAGCTGCTTGGACTTTACCAGAAGGTGAAACTGATGAAACTGGTAAACAAGGTTTCGGTAGAGAAGATTCTATTTGGAATGAATTAAATGTTATTGGTGTAACTGAAGGTATCTACAATGATACAGTCGCTATCACTAAGGCTAATGAAGATGTATACAACGATGCGTTTATTGCTGCTATTCAAGATTCATTAATCAACATCATTAACACTGAAGAAGGCCAAAAGATCTTCAGTGTATATTCTCATACTGGTTATGCTAAGGCTACTGATAGCGACTATGATGGCGCTAGAAAAGCTTTACAAGCCGTAAGCGAATAATTTAAAGCTTAATTAATTAGCTAAAATGGTGTATTCCTTAAAAGGTCTACACCATTTTTTTATGTGTATATTGGCCATGTTTTTTAGTGTTGTTTCCGTATTGAATCGCAAACTTAGGACAATGATGTAGACAAGATAGACACATCACACATTTATCTTTTATCCAAACAGGTTTTTTATCTTTTATTTCAATAGCTTTAACAGGACAATTTCTAACGCATTGTCCGCAACCCACACAACTATCTTCAACAATAAAATTATTAGTTTTTCGCATGTTTTCATACATACATTCATGAACTATTTTAGAAAGAAAATAAGGTGTTTTATTATTGGCATAATTACCAAATTTTCTTTTGTTTATTTTATCAATAATTAAATCAATTTCTTTATCCACTTTATTATTAATTCCACTTACTTTATCTTTATCACTTAAATCAAAGATAGGAGTCCAAGTATCCGGCATCTTAACACTAAAGCTAGAAGAAAGTGACAACTCCTTGGCCTTTAAAATATTGTTTACAAAATTAGCTGTAGCACCACAAGTTGTGCCATATGTTGCCACAAAATAAATATAATCAGGCTTATTAATAAATGTTAACTTTTCTAGATAATCTTCAACAATAATTGGCAGTCCCCAAGCGTAAGTAGGACTAATAATTCCTAATACATCAGCATTTATCTTATCCACTTTTGTGATGGAAATGGCTTCATCATTTGTCTTTGATGCAATCTTTTTGGCAACATGTTCACTGTTACCGGTAGCTGAAAAATAAATAATCATTATCCTAACCCCGCAAATTTAACAAGCAAGATATGAGGGACTATTTTAGATAGTAAACGATAAAATTTGTAGAAAGCTCCTGTTGTATATACTGATCTTCCATTTTTCGCAGCTTTTAAAGACTTATAGGCTGCAACACTAGGATTTATTATTGGTAGTTTTTCTTGCCCCTTAGTTAAACCACCCTTAGTCATTTCTGTAAGCATAAAACCAGGACACATTGCACATACATTAATTTTTCTTTCTTTTAGTTCTTCCCTTAGCCCTAGACACAATGCTGATACATAAGATTTAGAAGCACTATATACTACTAAATTGGTATTAGGTACAAAAGCCGAAGTAGAAGATACTTCAAGTATTGTTCCTTTGTCTACTATATAGGGTAAACACGTTTTAGTAATAGCTGTAGCTCCTTTACAATTTAAATCGATCATCTTTAACATTGAATCAAGTCTCATATTTTCAAATTTGCCACCACAAGATACACCAGCATCATTTATTAGTACTTTAATTTCAGGCTTTTCTTTCCTCAGTTTTTCTTCTAATAATTTATAACTTTCCATATCAGTCATATCCATTGAAAATATTACACAATGTTTATCTGGGTATTTATTAGCTACTTCTTTTAATCTCTCTTGTCTTCTTGCTAGTAACCATATTTCATCAATTTCAGGAAATAGTTTGGTAACCGCATCAACATATTGAACTCCTAGTCCTGAAGATGCTCCTGTTATAATCGCAATACTCATAAAACCTCCTTTGTACAAATGAATAAAGTTAGACATTTGTAAAACTTATGGTTTAATATTAAATTGTCATTGATTTATAAACTAGATACAAATATGTATACTTGTTTAAAGTTGGACAAATTTTAAATTATGTAAAGGAAATGATTATGAAATATGATACTAAGACAAAATTAAGCAAGGGACAAATAAGAACTCTAGACGCTTTTAGTAAAGAGATGTTTATACTTTTATCTAATAAATCATTTGAAGAAATAACAGTAGGTGAGTTATGTGATAATACTAATTATCCACGTGCTACTTTTTATAATTATTTTGATGATAAATATGATTTACTTAACTATTGTTGGCAAACATTAGCTTTAAAGATTGGTTTTGATGAATATAAACACGGTGATGATGACGAAATGCTATATGTTTATTTTGATAGGATATACGACTTTACTAAAGACAACATTAAGATAATTAATAAAGTTCTTTTGCATAATAGTGAAGTTGGCTATATGTTTTCTAGCTTTAGAAACTTTCTAAACAATAGTATGAGACATATTTTTAAGGATTGCCCAGTTGCGAATAAAAAGGACCTTCCTAATCAATTACTAGCAGATCATTACAGTAATACTTTATTTTTGGTATGGCAATATGCCATATTAGTAGATGGCAAGTGTCCGAAGGAACAAGCGCATAAATATCTGCACCATTTATTAAATAATTTATGATGTTTAATAATGTGTACAAATGCATTAAAATTAATTAAGCGTGTTTTCACGCGGGAGGAATTTTATGAAAAAACTTTTATCTTTATTGGTAGTATGTTTAATGGTTCTTTCTTTAACTGCTTGTGGTGGTAAAGAAGAAAATAATGAAGCTAGTGCTTCTCCTGAAAATACAGAAGCAAGTGAAGCAGTCTCACCTGATACAAATGATGATGAAGTTGTCTATGATTATTCAATAGTATATGAAAACGAAACAATTTACTATTCAGTTAATTTAGGAACTAGTAGCCAAGCTTGTCAATTTACAATCCCTGAAAGCTATGTTTTGACTTCTGCAAGTGTTATAAAAGATGGTGCATCTAGTGAACTTACATTAACCGAAGGAAACACGTTTGCTGAAGAGATTGAAAATGGTGAATTTGATACTTTAGCTTTATATGATGGTTTAAGCTTTAAATCAGCTGATGAAAAGATTAATGTTGATGTAAAAGTATTTGCGTTAAGTGAAGATTCAAGTATGCCAAGTTATGATTCATTATTTGAAGGCAATAAAACTATTGAAGAATTAACAGGTACTGCTGCTAGATGTGCTGTTCAAACTGATGTACAAGATTATGATTTCTATCTATATGTAGAAGTTAATGAAAATACTCTTGTAAGAGTAGGCTATCAAGGCATTAGTAACACTATCCCTAGTGATATGGCCTTAAATGTATACCATTTATTTATCTTGGCTTAATTTAATCTATTTAAGTTATCTACTGGCTGCCAATTCGGCAGCTTTTATATTGCGTTAGTATAATTAATGATATATAATCCTAATTAGGAATTAATCCTAATAAATATTATGGAAAGAAGAAATACGATTCAAAAAGAGATTATTAAAGATGCTGTAATAAAGATGAAATCACATGTTAGTGCTGATGATGTTTATGAGTACATTAATAAGGAACATCCAAGTATTGGCAAGGGTACAGTATATCGTAATTTGAATATTCTAAGTCAAGAAGGTGAAATTAGAAAAGTAGAGGTTCCTGATGGACCGGATTGTTTCGACTTCACTTTGAAGAATCACTACCATTGCAAGTGCATAAAATGTCAAAGAATATTTGATGTCGATATGGAAGAAATCAATCTTATGGATAAGATTATTGATACTCATGGTTTTAAATTTATGAGTTATGACATCTTTTTTAAGGGAATTTGTAAAGATTGTAAAGAATGATTTTATATGGAGGAAAGTAAAATGAAATCAAACAAGTATGTAGGAACTAAAACTGAAAAGAATTTAATGGCTGCGTTTGCAGGTGAATCTGAGGCAAGAAATAAATATACTTATTTTGCTTCAGTAGCTAAAAAAGAGGGCTATGAACAAATGTCGGCCATCTTTTTAAAGACAGCTGAAAATGAGAAAGAACATGCTAAGATGTGGTTTAAGGAATTAGCTGGTTTAGGTAATACTAGTGAAAATTTAAAGGCTGCGGCAGAAGGCGAAAACTATGAGTGGACTGATATGTATGAAACTTTCGCTAAAGAAGCTGAAGAAGAAGGTTTTAAGGAATTAGCTGCTAAATTTAGAGCTGTTGGTGAAATTGAAAAACATCATGAAGAAAGATATCGCGCTTTACTTCATAACATTGAAACTGCACAAGTATTTGAAAAGAGTGAAGTTAAAGTTTGGGAATGCCGTAATTGTGGCCATATCGTGGTTGGAACTAAGGCTCCAGAAGTATGTCCAGTATGTAACCATCCACAAAGCTATTTTGAAGTAAGAAGCGAAAACTATTAATCATGAATAATAAAGATGTATTTTATATTGGTGTTGATGACCATGATATTGACTTGTTTGAGGGCCAATATGTTGTTGAAAATGGAATGTCCTACAATTCTTATCTAATTAAGGATGAGAAGATTTGTATCATGGACGCTGTTGATTTAAGTAAAGTAGAACAGTGGCTTACTAATATTGAAAATGTAATTCAAGATAAGAAAATTGATTATCTAGTTATTCAACATATGGAACCTGATCATGCTGGATCAATAGGTGAATTTGTAAAGAATTATCCTGATACAACTTTGGTAGTAAACAAGACTTCTTTGGGAATGTTTAAGCAATTCTTTCCTAATTTAGATGTTAAAAACTATTTAGAAGTAAAAGAAAATGACACTTTAAAATTAGGCAAACATGAACTTAAATTTGTTATGGCGCCAATGGTACATTGGCCTGAAGTAATGGTCACTTATGATTCTTATGATAAGACTTTATATTCAGCTGATGGCTTTGGCAAGTTTGGTGCGTTGGATAAAGAAGAAGAGTGGGCTTGTGAAGCTAGAAGATATTATTTTGGTATTGTTGGTAAATATGGTAAACAAGTTCAAGCTTTATTGAATAAAGCAAAAAGTTTAGATATATCTAGAATATGTCCTTTACATGGCCCTATATTGAATGATAATTTAAGCTATTATGTAAATTTATATGATACTTGGTCTAGCTATAAGGCTGAAAATAAAGGTGTCGCCATCTTCTATTCTTCAGTATATGGTCACACTAAAGAAGCTGCATTAAAACTTTGTGAGAAACTAAAGGAACTAAATGTGCCTAGTGTGAATGCCTTTGATTTAGCTAGATGTGACATGGCGGAATGTGCTGAAGATGCCTTTAGATATGATAGTATCGTCTTAGCTTCAATTACTTATTGTAATGATGTCTTCCCACATATGGCTTATTTCTTACACAATCTAACAGAAAGAGATTATCAAAATAGACATATTGGCATTATTGAAAATGGAACTTGGGCACCAATGGCTGGTAAAGTGATTAAGAAAACTTTTGAAAATAGTAAGGATATTAGTTTCTTTGAAAACACCGTTACAATAAAGTCGGCACTTAATGAAACGTCTTTAGCTCAAATCGATAATTTAGCTAATGAGATTGCATCTTTATACAATTAATAGACGAAAAGTTTAGCGAAAGCTAAACTTTTTATTTTATATTGACCACCAACCAAGTAAAATAGTAGTCAAGAGGGGAATTTACATGATTGAATTTAAGAATGTTTCAAAAACTTATCCAAATGGTACAAAGGGCCTTGAGAATATTGATTTAAATATTGAACAAGGTGAATTTGTGGCTATTATTGGTTTATCTGGTGCAGGTAAATCAACATTAATTAGAACTATCAATAGAATGATCGATATTACTGGTGGACAATTAATTGTTGATGGCACTGATGTGATGTCTTTAAAAGGCAGGGAACTTAGAAGATTTAGAAGAAAAATTGGTATGATTTTCCAATCATTTAATCTAATTTCAAGAAGTTCAGTTATAAATAATGTACTAACTAGTAATGTTCCAGATATGCCTTGGTATAAAGTGTTATTTGGCTATTACTCAAAGGAACAAAAAATGAAAGCTTTAGAAGCTTTAGATAAAGTTAATATTTTAGATAAAGCTTATAGCCGTTGTGATGAATTATCTGGTGGTCAGATGCAAAGAGTTGCATTAGCCCGCACACTTAATCAAAATCCTAGTATTATTTTAGCTGATGAACCTGTTGCGTCACTAGATCCTATTATGGCTGATGTTGTAATGAGTGACTTTAAGCGTATCAATGAAGATATGAACATTTCAATTTTAATTAATATTCACCATGTTGATTTAGCTTTAAAGTACGCTACCAGAGTAATTGGTATCAGAAAAGGCCATATTGTTTTTGATGGTAAGACTAGTGAAGTTACTAAAGATGTTTTAAATGAAATTTATAATGGCACTAGTGTTCCTACAAGCAAAGATGATGAAAGTAGTGATAAATAATGAGAGAGAAGGATAAGAAAAAACAAAAGGTGAATAAAACACCTTTACTTGATCGCATTATTAAGCCTAAAGAAGTAGTTTTAAACAATGGCCATTCGGTGTCTAAACCAGTATCAAGAATGCCTTTTATTCTTACAATTTTAGCTATTGTGATTTATATTTCTATTTTAATGACTGGCTTTGATTTATCAATCATTGTTTCTAGAGGACATTATTTCTTTGATATCTTGAAGAAAATCTTTAATCCAACATGGTCATATTTCCCTAAAGTTATTGATCCATTAATCGCGACTGTTCAAATGTCTTTAATTGGTACAATTGTTGGCTGCTTAATCGGACTACCAATTGCTATTTTGGCTTCTAGTAATATAAATAAGAATAGACCAACACTTTTATTCTTTAGACTTGTATTGTCAATTATGCGTAGTGTTCCAACGCTTATTTTAGCCAGTGTATGTGCTTTAATGTTTGGGTTAGGTAGCTTTGCCGGTACGGTGGCAATTGTGTTCTTTACAATTGGTATTGTTGCTAAGATGCTGTTTGAAAGTATTGAAACAATCGATATGAAGCCTTTTGAAGCTATGCAATCATTTGGTGCTACAACTTTACAAGCATTCTGGGCTGCGTGTATGCCTCAAATTCTTCCTACATATCTTTCACATTCTTTGTATTGTTTCGAAATGAATGTTAGGGCAGCTAGTATCTTAGGTTATGTTGGTGCTGGTGGCTTAGGTATTCTTATTAACGAAAGAATTGGTTGGCGAGACTATGAAGGCCTAGGTATAGTTCTTTTATCTTTGTTTGTATTAGTATTTGTAATTGATATCTTCACTAACTGGTGTAGATCAAAATTATCTTAAGGAGGCCCTATGTCAATTCTTGAAACTTATAATAATCGTCCTAGAAAACTTTGGGTTAGAATATTAATTTTCTTGGCTGTATTAGCTTTAGCTGTATGGAGCTCAAATGGTATCGATAATGGCTCTAAAATGGATATTACAGCCGCTAATGGTATCTTATCAGGGCTTACTCATCCAGATGTTAGTTTAATGCTTGATTTAAGCAGTGAGGGCGTTCCTTATTTAATTCTACAAACTATCGCTATTGCAGTACTTGGAACTTTGATTGGTGGCATATTAGCTTTACCAATTAGCTTTTTAGCTAGTACTAATGTTGTGCCTAAATGGCTTGCTTATATTTTTAGAGCACTAATACTTGGCATTCGTACTATCCCTTCGCTTGTTTGGGCTTTAGTATGGATAAGAGTTACGGGTCCTAATGCCTTTTGTGGTGTAGTTACGCAATCAATTTGTTCAATTGGTATGATTTCTAAAATGTATATTACAGCCATCGAAGACTTAGATACAGGCATTTTAGAAGCTCTTGACGCATCAGGTTGTAACACTTTTGAAAAAATTAGATGTGGTATTTTACCTCAACTTAGCGCAAGCTTTATTTCAACAATTATTTATCGTTTTGATATTAACTTAAAAGACGCTACTACACTTGGTATCGTTGGCGCTGGTGGTATTGGTGCTAGTATGTTAATGGCTATAAACTCAAGACGTTGGTCAATGGTTGGTTCATTCCTTTGGGCCTTAATTGTCCTTGTCTTACTAATTGAAGTATTCTCTACAAAGATTCGTGCTAGACTAGCTAGAGGTGAAAGATAATGGGTAGAATTCGTATCCTTGCTACAAGTGATGTGCATGGATATATTTACCCTTATAGCTACGCAAATAAAAAAGAAGAAAACATTGGTTTAGCTAGAGTTTCCACTTTAGTAAACAAGTTAAGAGATGAAAACACTATCTTAATTGATAATGGTGATAACTTAGAAGGATCGCCACTAATGTATTATCATATGCATGGTTCTAAGTTTACTTCTTTTCCAGTTGTCCAAACCTTAAATTATATTGGCTATGATTATGTAAATGTTGGTAACCATGACTACAATTATGGCGAAGAAATATTAAATAAATATTTAGGTGAATTAAAGGCTAAATGTATTACTTGTAATGCTTTATATAACAATACTCCTTTAGCTAATTACTCTATTAGGGAAATCGCTGGTAAAAAGATTGCTATCTTTGGTTTAACAACCCAATATATTCCTAATTGGGAAAAGGGTGAAAATATTAAAAATTCTTGTTTTATTGATGCTTATAAATGTTGTAAGGACATGGTAGAAAAAATAAGACAAAAAGAAAGGCCTGATTACTTAATTTGTGTTTATCATGGTGGCTTTGAAAGGGATTTAGATACCGGAGAACCTACTGAAACTTTAACTTTAGAAAATGAAGGTTACCAAATATTAAGAGATATCAAGGGTATTGATGTTTTAATCAGTGGCCACCAGCATCGCAGTTTAAGCGGAAAACTATTTGATACTGTTTATACCCAAACTAAAGATAAGGGCACTCAAATTGCTGTAATTGATATTGATACAGATTCTAATTCTATAAAGTCTAAAGTAATTGATGTAACTGAAGAGACTGATATAAATTTAATGAATATTGTTCAAGATGAGGAAGATGCTTGTCAAAAATGGTTAGATATTCCTCTTGGTGAAACAAAAGTGGATTTAAAAGTAACTAATGAAGATGATGCGAGATTACATAAAAGTCAAGTTGTTACTTTCTTAAATATGGTTGCGATGGATTTTACTAAAGCTGATTTAAGCGCCAACGCCTTATTTGATAAAGCTACAGGATTTAATAAATATATTACGATGCGTGATTTAGTTAGCACTTATGTTTATCCTAATACAATGGTCGTAAAAAAGATTAACGGTAAGATATTAAAAGAATATTTGGAGAAATGTGCCGAATTCTTCGATATTAAAAACGACGAAATAGTTATTTCGGATGTTTATTTATGTCCTAAGCCAATGAAGTTTAATTATGATATGATTGATGGCATTGAATATACCATCAAAGTATCAAATGAGATTGGTGAGCGTATTACTTCTTTAAAAAGAAACGGTATAGATGTTAAAGATGATGATGAATTTAGCATTTGTGTAAATAATTATCGAGCTAGTGGTGGTGGTGATTTTATCATGATTAAAAATGCTGAAACAATTAAAGAATACGCTGATGGTATGGTTGATTTATTGGCTGATTACATTTCTACTCATAAAGTTATTAATTTTGAACCAATAAATAATATTGTGGTTGAAAAATAACCAATACTAATAAAAAAGTGGTAATATATTCATGTAAACCGTTGCGCAGGAGATCAAACATATTAATCACTAATAGAGAACCGTGAGGGTGGAATACGGTAGAAGGATGATATGCAAATGGACCTGCAAGGGTGTTCTTGAACTAAGTAGGGAACAACGGGTAACCCCATCCGTTATCAGTCGGGGCGTGTATGATGGTACGCGTAGCGAGAGAATTTTTTTAAAAATTAATTTGAGTGGTATCGCAGAAGTATTTAAAGCTTTTGTCTCATGTAGGCAAGAGCTTTTTTTGTTTTTTATCCATCTACCACAAAGGAGGAGAATATGAAAAAAATATTATGTTTATTACTTGTTTTGTTTACACTTGTAGGATGTAGTAAAAATACTACTACGGATGATGTAAGTGAAGATGGGGTGACTACTTACAAGATTGGTATTTGTAATTATGTTGAAGATGCTTCTTTAAATCAAATTGCAAGCAACATACAAAGCGAGCTTAAAGAACTTGAAGAAACATATAATGTTAAATTCGATGTTGAAGTTGAAAATGGTAATGGTGATGCCAATATCATCAATCAAATTATTAGTAATTTTGTAGCTGATAAAGTAGATATGATGGTAGGAGTCGCAACTCCAGTAGCTTTGGCTATGCAATCAGTAAGCGAAGAAAGCGGCATTCCTTTTGTGTTTGCAGCTGTTTCTGATCCGGTTGGTGCAGGGCTAGTTGAAAGCCTTGATAACCCAAATTCTAATACAACAGGCACAAGCGATTATCTAGATACTAATGCCGTACTTGATATGATTTTTATGCTAGATGAAGATATTGATACTGTAGGTCTTTTATATGATGCTTCGCAAGATTCTTCAAGTAAGCCAATTGCGGATGCGAAAGAATATCTAAACAATAAGGGCGTAAATTATAAAGAATATACTGGAACCAATACTAGTGAAGTAAGCTTAGCGGTTAATAGCTTAATTTCCGATGGCATAAAGGTTGTCTTTACGCCAACTGATAATACAATAATGACGGCTGAATTAGCTATTTATGAAGACTTAGCCAACAATGGTGTTAAACATTATACCGGAGCTGATTCTTTTGCCTTAAATGGGGCCTTTATTGGTTATGGTACAAACTATGTAGGACTAGGCCAACAAACAGGAGATATGATGGCTGATATTCTAGTTAATAAAAAGGATATCTCTACTTATCCAGTAAAAGTATTTGATAATGGCACAGTAACTATTAATAGAGATACATGTGAAACTCTTGGACTAGATTTAACAAAAGTTCAAAAAACATTATTTGAAAAATATACCAGTATTGATGTTTTAAGTACAGCGGAGAGCTTTGATGATTAGCGTACTTAAGACTTCTGTTGAACTAGGATTAATATGCTCCTTAACTTCCTTAGCCTTATTTTTAAGTTATAAGATGCTAGGTGTTTGTGATTTATCAACAGATGGCTGTTTTACATTAGGTGCCGTGGTTTCTGCAAGTATAACTTTAATGGGACATCCTTACTTGGCGATAATTATGGCTATTTTTTCAGGAATGATTTCAGGCTTTATAACCGCCTTTTTACAAACGAAGATGAAAATAGAATCTTTACTAGCTGGAATTATTGTTAATACAGCTTTATATTCGATAAATATTACCATTATGAAGGGTTCTTCATTACTTAATTTAAATAAGAGTGAAACAATATTTACACTTTTTAAAACTATTTTTAGTTCATACTATAAGATATTAACAAGTCTATTGTTTGTATTAATCGTTTTAATCTTTCTTAACTATTTTCTAAAAACAAGACTAGGTTTATCAATTAGAGCTACTGGCGATAATTATAAGATGGCTAAAAGTTCATCTATTAATACCGATTTAATGATTATTATTGGACTATGCTTAGCTAATGGCATAACAGCTTTAAGCGGCTGTTTGCTAGGCTTTTATCAAAAATCAGTTTCTATTGACATGGGAGATGGCATGCTTACAATTGCCTTGGCATCCTTGCTTATTGGTTATAGTTTAAACAACAAAAACAATATTCTAATTAATAGTGTCTTTGTAGTATTAGGCTCTATTATCTTTAGAGTCATCTATATGCTTGCCTTAAGACTAAATATGCCAGCTTATATGTTGAAGCTTGTTTCAGCTATCATTGTAATATTGGCGATTTATATTCCATATTTAAAAAAGAGAGGCTTTAAAAATGCTTGAATTAAAAAATGTTACCAAAATATTCAATAAAGGATCAATAGATGAAAAAGCGGTATTAAGCAATCTAAATCTAAATGTTGAGGATGGTGATTTTATAACGATTATCGGTTCAAATGGAACAGGTAAATCAACACTTTTTAATTGTATAGCCGGTAGTATTTTGATTGATGAGGGACAAATACTATTAGACAATGTTGATATTAGTAAGGTAAAGGAACATAAAAGAGCTAAATATATCGGTAGAGTATTTCAAGATCCAATGCTTGGCACCTGCCCTAATTTAACAATTCTGGAAAATCTTTCTTTATCTTATATGCATACCTTCAATAAGAAATATCTTAGTAGATTAAATAAAAATGATTTTGCTATCATAAAGGAAAAGTGTAAGGAACTAGATATGGGACTTGAAGAACGTCTTAATACGCCAATTGGTCTTTTATCGGGCGGTCAAAGACAAGCATTAACACTTTTAATGGCTACTTTTGCTAAACCTAAAATATTATTATTAGATGAACATACTGCAGCCTTAGACCCAAAGACCAGTGAAAAGATTATGGACATTACTAAAAATATTGTTGAAAAATATCATATTACGACTTTAATGATCACCCATAATATTAATAATGCGCTTAATACTGGAAATAAAACAATTGTTTTAAATGATGGCAAAGTATATAAGATATTAGGCGAAGAAAGAAAAAACTACTCTTATAAAGATATCTTAAAACTTTATGAGAGTAGTAAGGATGGGATATCTGATAGGGACTTATTGTTTTAATTCTTTAACAAATTCTTCAATTCGATTTAAAGCTTCCTTTAGATCTTCCATTTTTGAAGCATAAGAAATACGGATATTATAATTACTATTTCCACCAAAGGCTAGTCCTTCAACAACGGCTACGCCTTTTTCTTTTACAAGTCTAATAGAGAAATCATGACCATTTAAGCCGGTGGAAGAGATGTTAGGAAAACAATAGAAGGCACCCTTTGGTTTATTACATTTTAGGCCAATCTCATTTAGCCTATTTACAACATAGTTTCTTCTTCTTTCAAATTCTAATTTCATCTTCTCGATGTCCTTATCACCATGTTTCATAGCTTCTATACCGCCATATTGGGCAAAAGTAGCTGGACCCATAATAGAGTAATCGCGCATACTTCTAAAGACATCGATTAACTCTTTACTGCCACATGCATAGCCAAGTCGCCAACCCGTCATCGCAAAGGCTTTTGAAAAGCCAGAAATTAATAAGACTTGATCTTTTATTTCTTCATATGAGGCAATTGAAACATGTTTTTGATCATAAGATAATTCAGCGTATATTTCATCACTCAAAACAAAAATATCATGTTCCTTAATGATTGGTACAATTTCATCTAAATCTTCTTTGTTCATGACTCCACCAGTTGGATTACTAGGGAAGTTTAGTAGGATCATCTTTGTTTTATCACTGATAGCCTTTAATAAATCGCTTTTAGTTAGTTTAAAATCATTCTCTTCTTTTAATTCAATTGTAATAGGAACCCCACCAGCCATTTTAACCATCGGCTCATAGGCGACGTAGGCCGGCTTTAATAAGATAACTTCATCGCCATCATCGATTAAACATCTAAAGGCTGTATCAACAGCTTCACTAGCGCCCACAGTTACCATTATGTTTTCAGCGTTATATTTTAAATCAAATCTTCTTTCTAAATAATTAGAAATTTCTTGTCTTAATTCAAATAGACCACTTGAAACAGTATAGTGCGTTTTATTATTTTTTAGGGCATAAATAGCTTCTTCTCTAATGTGCCAAGGTGTATCAAAATCCGGCTCACCTATTGATAAAGGAATAATACCTTGTTTACTAGCGCATAATTCCTGCAGTTCACCAATGGCACTACTTTCAATTGAACTGGCCTTCTTATTTAAATAATGGTACATCATAGTTTTACCATTAGACGATCATCTTTCTTGCTCTCGCCATTTATAATTACGCCTTCAACCTTATATTTAGCCAATATAAAGTATGTTTCAGTTCTTGTTACACCATCAATAGGAGCTAAATGATGGGCCACAAAGCTTGCGACTTCTTTCATTGTCTTGCCATTAATGATGACAATAAACTCTGATTTGCCACTCATTAGATACATTGTAGAAACTTCATCATATGAATATATTTCTTTAGCGATAGTATCATAGCCCGATTCTCTTCTAGGTGTACAACCAACTTCGATAACGGCTGTAACTTCTTCGCCATTACTCTTATCATAATTAATAATTGTATGATAACCACAAATTACTTTTTTTTCTTCTAAGTTTTTAATGACTTGTTTTAATTCGCTTTCATCTTCATCTAATTCTTTAGCTAAATCTGCTAAATCAAATCGTGCATCATTTTCGATGGCTTTTAATAGTTTTTCTTCATTCATAAATCTAATTTCCTAACTTTCTTAATATCTTTATCAACTTGTTGTTTAACTTCATCTAAATTGTTAAATTTTTTAATATCTCTAATTTTTTCAATTAAATCAATTTCTATTTCTTGATTATAAATATCTTGATTAAAATCTAAAATATTTACTTCAATGGTCTTTTTGTTATCAACTGTTGGTCTACTTCCAACATTACATACACCTAGATATTTTTTATTGTCCAGGTAGACAATCGTGGCATATACGCCATATTCAATCTTTTCATCAATACTTTTAAAGTCGATATTCGCGGTAGGCATACCAACTTTCTTTCCATTGCCTAAACCATGAATAACTTTACCAACAATTTTGTACATATATTTATTGTAATGAATATAATAAAAATATGCTTATAGAATTTATTTCAAACAATGTTTTTTTAGTTTGCGTACTACTTATTGAATTTATTATCTTAATAACAATAAATATCTTATCAATTAAAAAGAATAAAAAGATATTCTATGCAACACTTATCATGATTATATTTGAAGTAATGTTGATAGTTTATTTTGCGCTTAAAATCGCTTCATTAAAAGTATAAGTTTTTAAAGTCTTTTCTAATACATTAGTAAAATCATTTATACCTTTAAAGTTATTGATGGGATTAGTTATTATTCCATATTTAAAAGGTTGATTCTCTTCGATATTACGAATAGCTAAATCTTCATCAAGATATTTAGGAATACGATATTCGGGAATTACACATACACCATAATTCATTAAAACATTTGCTAAAGCTACTTGTTCATCATCACAAATAAAATCTTTATTAATTCCTGAATGGATATTAATCAAATCTTTTATCTTATTTCTTGAATAAAAGGGAATCAAAATATTATGTAATCTAATGATTGTTTTATCTTCTAAATCCTTAAAGTATATCTTCTTTTGTGAATTTAATGGATCATCTTTTTTAAGTATTAGATATGATGTGGCATTCTTAGATGGCCTAAAATCTAAATCCTTTTCTTCTAAAGCCATATTGTCGCTACCAAGCATTATATCTGCCTCTAGATGTTTTATCTTATATAATCCTTGACTATAATCAATAACACTTATTTCAGGTTTATAAGCTTCTAGTTCGTTAAATGTATTTACCAATAAATCTAATTCATTATAAGAAGTACAAATTACTTTAATGGTCTTTTTTTCAATCTTTAAATTGTATTTGAATTCTTCTTCCATCTTTAAGATATTAACGGCTTGATTATAAAAATTCTTACCATCATTAGTTAAGGTTACCTGATGTTTACTGCGTATTAAAAGGGTAGTATCAAGCTCATATTCAAGTGTTTTAATATGATGGGTTACGGTTGGAACAGAAAGAAATAACATTTTACTAGCTTTAGTAAAATTTAGTCTATCAGCTACCGCAATAAAGCATTTTAGTTGTTGAGTATTCATATTAGATATATTCTAACATCATTTAATAAATTATTTAATACATAACTTGTGAATATGTTAACATACTCATTGTGGAGGTACATTATGAAAAGAGTAGATGATTTCATAATTCTAGTTGTTGGTGCAGGAACGATGGGCAACAGTATCGCTCAAGTTTTTGCCGCAAATGGTCATAAGACTTATTTATCATGTAGACACCAAGAAACTTTAGATGGTGCAAAAGAAAAGATGGATAAGGCTATCGACAATTTAATTAAAGATGGCATGGCAAGCGAAAGCTATAGAGAGGCAGTGCATAAAAATTTACATTGTTTAACTACTGATAAGTTAGCTGACATTGGAAGTGAAGTGGATTTTGTGTTTGAAACAATTGCGGAAAATCCAAGTGCAAAACATGATTTATACGCAAACTTAAATAATATTTGTCGTAAGGATATCATCCTTGCAAGCAATACTTCGGGAATGGATATTTTTGATGTATGTAAGGATTGTATAGATAATCCTGAAAGACTAATTATTGCACATTGGTTTAATCCACCTCATTTAATGAAATTAATTGAAGTAGTAATGGGCGAGAAAACTAGTAAGGAAACAGTTGATACTACAAGGTCATTGCTTGAATCAGTAGGCAAAAAACCAGCTGTTTTAACAAAGTTTATTCCAGGCTTTGTTGTAAATAGACTTGCTACAACAATTATTAGAGAAATGTATTACATGATTGATCAAGGCTGGATTAGTGCTAAGGATGCTGAAGATGCAATGCGCTACACTGATGGCTTACGTTGGGGATTTGAGGGTCCATTAGCTCTATGGGATTTTGTAGGACTTGAAATTCCAATGACGGTTGCCAAGGGCGGTGTTTTAAAGTCACTATGTAATGATACAGAAACTATTCCTTATGGTGAAAAATTACTTAAGGAAGGTAAGACTGGCTGTAAGGCTCATGAGGGTGCTTTAAAATGGGGCGATCTTGATAAATATGTTGAAAAACGTAGTAAACGTATTATCCAAATGACAAAAGTCATGGAACAGTGGGATAAGGAGGATGAAAATGAATAAAGATTATAGTTCTTTAGATAAAAAGAGAACTTCATATTTTATTGTTTGCTTAATTGCGGCCTTTGTAGTAGGACTAGCTTATACTTGGTCTGTATTACAAAGCCCATTTGTACAAAATTTAGGTGGAGATAGCGTTAAATCAACAGTTGTATTGTGCTATACCGTAACCGTTGTCGCAAGTACAATGTCGCCTTCAATTTTTGGCTCATTTACTAAAAAACTAGGACCAAAAAAGACAATCTTAATTGGCACTATCTTATTTGGCCTTGGTTATATTATTTCTGGTAGAACATCAAGTATGCCAATCTTCTATTTATCATTTGGTTTAGGTACAGGCATTGGATCTGGTTTAATTTATCCAACAATGATGGGCTATATTAATACTATTTATCCTGATAAAAGAGGTGTTGTATCTGGCGTTATAGCTGGTGTATATGGAGGTGCTGCAATTATTTGGTCTCCAGTTTTGGCTAATATTATTTCTAGCAAATCATTAGCTACAGCTACTACGATTGCGGGCGTTATTGCGCTTGTGGTAATTGGTATCGCTTCTTTCTTTATTGGAACATTTGATGATGATTATCTTGAATATAAGGCATCACTTGTAAAAGCTACTGGTAAGAAAGGTGTTAAGACAAGTCTTCCTGACTTAACAAGAGGTGAAATGGTTAAGACTAGTATGTTCTATGTTGCCTTAATCGCCTTTGCGTTTGGTTGTACATCAGGCATGATGGTTATCTCACAAGTTTCTTCAATCATGCAAGAAGGTTATGCATTAACAGCTACTGAAGCTGCCGTATATGTTTCAATTATGTCTTGTATGTCAATGTTAGGCAGGTTTTTATGGGGTACTGTAACCGATCACTTTGATAAATATGTTACTTTATCAATTATTTGCGGTCTACCTATTATTGCCATGATTATTGCATCTATTTCTAAAAATCAAGCTTTAACAGTTGTTTGCCTTGCGGTAACAGCATGTTGTTATGGCGGCTTTGGTAGTACCATTACACCAATTACAGCTGACCTATTTGGCACAAAGCATGTAACGGAAAACTATGGTGTTATGTATCTTGCCTTTGGTTTTGCAGGTTTAATTGGACCTCAGCTTGCCGTAAAACTTGGTGCTAATGGCAACTTCTCTACAGCTTTCATGGCTGCTGCAGTTATTAGCTTAATTGCCTTAATTTGTGCAATTGTAGTAAAGAAGAAAGTTGCTGCAAGCATCGAAAAATAAATAATTAAATAAACGTGTCATATATAAAAAGTCGATAGTTAATTCTATCGATTTTTTATATGAACGGGGATCTGAGTATAAAATAACAGAAAACGAATGGGGATTTGAGTATAATTTGGGTAAAATTGAATGGGGATTTGCGAATTTTCGTTGTTTATAAGGGTTAAAAATATTTTATTAGTTTGTGAATTAATATTCATTATTAACAAATCCAAGTTTAAGGATTAGAATAGTTTCATGACTAATAAGATGTTTTCAAATGTTCAACTAAAACGATTAATATTGCCATTACTTGTAGAACAACTACTAGTAATGCTTGTAGGCATGGCGGATACAGTTATGGTATCTTCAGCTGGTGAGGCGGCTATATCTGGTGTAAGTATTGTAAATGACGTAAATAATTTAATTATCGCGATTTTGACAGCTATTGCTGGTGGTGGATCTGTTATCGTTACACAATACTTAGGCAATAAAGATGCAGAAAATACAAAATTATCGGCTTCTCAACTTATCACGGTAAGTTTTATTATTTCTTTATTCTTTGGAATTGCATGCGTACTATTCCACGGTTCAATATTGAATTTGCTATATGGCAGTGTAGAAGAAAGCGTAATGGAAAATGCTAAGGTATACTTTTGGATTACAGCCTTATCTTTTCCTTTTCTTGGTGTATACAACAGTTCTGCGGCTTTATATAGAAGCATGAACCATACTGGTACTACAATGAAAGTATCTATTTTAATGAATATTATCAATGTGGTAGGCAATTATATTTGTGTCTATTTATTAGGTATGGCTTCAGCTGGTGTTGCTTGGCCAACGCTAGTAAGTAGAATTGTGGCTTCAATCATAATGTTTACCTTATGCTTTGATAAAAAGAAACCAGTTAGTGTTACATGGAATGATATTTTAACTTTTAGAAAGAACATTATTTCCAAGATATTATCTATCGCTATTCCAAATGGTGTTGAAAATGGACTTTTCCAATTAGGCAAAGTACTAGTTTCAACATTTGTCGCAACCTATGGAACAATACAAATTGCTGCTAATGGAGTGTGTAACTCATTAGGTGTGTTATGCTATGCTACAGAAATGGCTATGCAACTAGCGGTTGTTACCGTTATTGGCCAATGTGTAGGTGCAAATGACTATGATCAAGCTAGGTATTATATTAAGAAAATGTTAATCATGGCAGCTATTATGGCACTAGTTAATAATGTGCTATTATATCTGCTATCACCATACGCACTTTCTTTATATACATTAAAGGGCGAAACTTTAGATATAGCCGAAACAGTTTTAGGAATGGAATGTTTAGCTGTGATTTTATTCCATGCTCCAGCCTTTGTCCTACCAACTTGTTTAAGGGCGAGTGGTGACGCCAAATATACGATGTATGTAGGTGTTGCCTCAATGTTTCTTGCTAGAGTTTTAGGTGCCTATATACTAGGAACTGTTTTAGGACTCGGTATAATTGGCACACGTATTGCTATGTATATTGACTGGATTGTTCGTATAATTTTCTTTGTGATTAGATATAAAAGTGGTAAATGGACAAAATTCAGAGCAGTTTAAACCATTTGTGTTTATATGTTAAGCGAAGCTGCTTCAGATTTATTTAGTATTCCTTCAATATACTTATTCATTGACATGTTGTGTTGGCTTGCATATATATAAAGCTTTTTGTGTAATTCGCTAGAAACTCTAATATTAAAGTTTCCTTTAAACGCAACCTCTGGTTTAATGTTTTCTCTTTTGCAGATATCTAGATATTCATCTATAGAATTATGAAAATCCTCCACTAGTTCTTTTCCATCTTTTCCTTCATAAGTTATTAATGATTGAATGCCGAGTACCTTTCCATAAAATAAATTATCTTTTTCGTCAAATTCTATACTGCCAGTATAATTTTTATAAGTTATAGTGTTGTTCATATTTGTTTCTCTTTTTCTAGTTTTTCATTAATTAGTTTTATTTGATATGACTTTAGAATATTGGTAGGGTGTGGCTTGTGCAAAAGAATCATACCATGCGTTTCACTATAGAAAGAAACTCGCGATCCACTTGTTTTGCCTTTGTTAAGTTCTCTATATCCTAAAGATATCAATAGTGTTTTTGCTTCATCATATGTGAAGTCATTTGGATTGTTTTTTAATCTTTTGATTAGCTTATCCTTTTTGCTCATTTTCCTCCTCAACAAAATTATAGCATGGGATTGCAACTAAATATAGTTGCAAATATAATTTTGTTTATGTTTATGCATTAATTTTACGAAATATTCTATTATAAAAATTCCCAAATTATTCCCAAATTTTTCTCATTATCCACATTATTATGTTGATAACTTTTTAACAAATTAAAGCGCTTACATTGTATAATTGCATTGTGGCTTAATTTCATGAAAGGAGATTACAAAATGAAACAGCTAAATGAAAAGGTTGCTATTATTACTGGTGCTGGACAAGGCATTGGTAAAGGTATCGCATTATGTCTTGCAAAAAGAGGCGTGAAGATTGTATGTGTAGGTAGAAGAATTGATCCAATCACACAAACTGCTAAAGAGATTGAAGAACTTGGTGGTCAAGCTATCGCAATTTCATGTAATACTGCAGATCGAGAAGCAGTTAATGAAGTGGTTAAGAAGACAGTTGAAACATTTGGTACTGTTGATGTAATGATTAATAACGCACAATCAATTCCACCTAATGCACCAGTTGAAGAAACTACATATGAGAACATGTATCTTGCCTGGTCTACAGGTACAATTGGTTCTTTAAACTTCATGCAAGCATGTTTCCCATACATGAAGGAACAACATGAAGGTAGAATTATTAACTTTGCGAGTGCTACTGGTATGTTTGGCTATGCAGGTCAATTAGCATATGCATCTAATAAGGAATCAATTAGAGGTCTTACAAAGATTGCGGCTAAAGAATGGGGCCAATATGGTATTAGCGTTAACTGTTGCTTACCAGGTGCTGAATCGCCTGCTGCAAAAGAATGGGCTAAGAAGTTCCCTGAAAAGTATAATGCAATCCTTCAACAACAACCAATGAGAAGACTTGGTGATCCTGAAAATGATATCGCTCCAGTTATTGCATTCTTAGCGGGACCTGATAGCTGCTACTTCTCTGGACAATGTCTACTTGTAGATGGCGGCTATTCTATAATGCCTTGATGAATTGAATAATAATCTTGATAGAAAGATGCATAGAAATATGTATCTTTCTTTTACAATCTTTTTACAGTAATAAATATTTATCCTTTACATGACTTTTTTATATTAGTTGGTGTAGGGAAAACCTATG
>CAVCDR010000073.1:0-4132 GCA_963601025.1 Agathobacter sp.
ACTTTAACAGCCATTTAAAAATTTCCTCCTTATAAATTGCATTAATATTATACAATAAATCATCATTTCTTTATTAGAAAATTAACAATTACTACGCCCAATATCACACACTACCAAATTGACCACCATCAATGCGAATAATGGAGTTATTTATATAGTTCGCTTTATCAGAAACAAGAAAAGAAACAAGATTCGCAACTTCTTTAGGATCGCCATATCTTTTAAGTAAAATCTTCTCACATTCTTGTTTTAAAAACTCTTCATCATAACCATCAAGTTCACTCTCGGTGCCAATAAAACCTGGCGCTATGCCATTAACATGTACATAAGGCGCAAATTGAACCGCTAGATTATGTGTTAAAGAAATTAGTGCCGCCTTGCTTGCATCATAATCAATACTCATTGGATAGTAAGTATTAATACCATTGGTACTAGAAATATTTATAATACGTCCATATTCATTTTTAAGCATATTTTTATAAGCTCTTTTACTTGTAATATAAGAGCCTATTAAATTGATATCCAATGTCTTCTTAAATTCCTCAACGCTCTTTAAATGAAATAAGTTAGATAAATCAACAGCCGCATTATTTATAAGAATAGAAACATCTCCAAGTTTATCCTCAACTTCGCTAAACATCCTATCCACATCTTCTTCATTAGATACATCACACTTAATTGCTAAACATCTAACTTGATACTTATCCAAAACCTCATCTTTTAATTTTAAAGCCTCATCTTTGGAGTTTAAATAGTTGATTACGACATCCATACCACTACTAGCTAACTCTAATGCTATAGCCTTGCCAATGCCTTTGGAAGAACCTGTTACTAACGCAATCTTTTTCATACAAAAAAGAGCTTATATTAAGCTCTTGAAGAATATTGGCCATCAGCACTAGTAACCAAAATCTTTTCACCTTGTTCAATAAATTGAGGAACACGAAGAGAAAGACCAGTATCAGTAAGTGCGTCCTTTGTTTGTGTACTTGGAGCGCCCTTCATAGGAGGTGTAGTCTCAACTACAGTTAATTCAACCTTATCAGGAACTGAAATAGCTAAAACATCACCCTCGAATAATTGAAGAATAACATTGCTACCCTCTAATAAGAAATACTTATTAAAGCCAACGTGCTCTTCAGTTAACTCATAAGTCTCAAAAGTTTCCATATCCATAAAATAATATGTATCACCTGAAGAATAAGAATATTGTGCAGACTTCTTCTCAATCATTGCAGGCTCAAACTTAGTAGAAGCGTTAAAGTTTCTTTCTTGAGTAGAACCAGTCTTAAGATTCTTCATCTTTGTCTTTAATATTGCAGCACCCTTACCAGGCTTAACATGCATAAAATCAATTACTTGCCAAGGATCACCATCAACCATGACTGTTAATCCTGTTTTAAAATCGCCAGCTTCAATTGCCATAAATAAAACTCCATTTCTTTAATTCACCCTAAATTGTAACAATTCAAGCCTATTTTTACAATAAGGCCTTTTATAACGACTAGCTATTATACACTTTATCAACAATAAACAGTAACAATCTATTCGGCAAAGCCTTACTTAAGAAATAAACAAATTTGTATTCAAAACCTACCGAAATTAAAGCCTTAGGATTATTGGATAAGATAACCTTTTCTATCTCCTTACTAACAGTTAAAGGGCTCTTGCCATTTTGTTCATCGTGTTCCATTCTTTTTACCGATCTAGAAAGCTTACCATTATAACCATCTTCATTATTATCCTTAATACGCGCGCTAGTAAAGCCAGTCTTAGTATCACCAGGCATAATAGCACTAACCTTAATGCCGCTATCCTTTAATTCCAATCTTAAACTTTCCGAAAATAAATTAATGGCCGCCTTACTAGAAGAATAAGCTGTTTGATAAGGAATAGGAATAATAGCCGCAATTGAACTAATATTAACAATATGCCCCTTTGTTTCCTTTAAATAAGGAATCGCAACCTGACAAGTATCATAATAAGCCAAAGTATTTAAATTAAATAAATCTCTAGTTCTAGCATTATCAATATACTCAATAGCCCCTGAAATGCCCATTCCAGCATTATTTACCAAAACATCAATACGACCTTCTTTGTCATAAATGTTCTTAAATGTCTTCTCTATTTCAGCTCTACTTGTCACATCGCACTTTATACTATTAAAGTTATCCTCTACGCCTCTTCTAGATAAGCCATATACAATATAGCCCTTATCTGCTAAATAAGAAGCAGTAGTTCTGCCAATACCACTACTGGCTCCTGTAATAATAACTACCTTATTCATTTAACCTTACCTATAAACAATATATCCTTCCACAATCTGCTACATATACTTTAGACATTATAAACGAAAAAAAGACCACCGAAGTGGTCAATTAATTTAATTACTCAACAGTAATACTTGTAACGTGTGGATTAGCACCTTCATACCAGTACAAGAATCCTTCAACGTCGATAACATCGCCTTCAACTAGAGCACTAGCAGTCTTATAAACTTCACTATCAGTACCAGTTAAGTAGTTTTCAACACAAAGGTTAACTTCTACATCGCCTTGCATACAAGTGATATATAAATCTGGATCATATTCAGAATCCTTAGTTTCTACCTTAACTACATCAAGACCATTGATAGCAACTTTTTGGTTCATATAAGCAGAAAGCTTTTCGCTATCACCCATCATATCACTAACATCTTGTACAGGATATACTGTTGGATCTTGATCAGCATATACTTCAACAGTTGCATCGATGATTTCAACTTCGCCACTCCATTCAGCCTTAGTACCAGTTACCTTAACTAAAGTACCTTCGCCAATTGTATCGGCAGTAGCTTCATCCATCTTAGCATTGTATACGAAGTAACCACCATAGTTATCCATGCCATATAAAGTCATAACACCTTGGCCATTATCTTCCCACCAACCTTGATGAGCTTGAACATACATTAATACTTCTACTTCAGAGTCAACATCAGCTGCCATGAATGTTTCATATGTATCCTTAGCAGTAGGGAACTCAGCAGTTGGGTCACTAGTTTCTGTAGTAGCGCTAGCTTCAGGAGTAGCAGTTGCAGCTGCATCATCACTCTTAGATGAACAAGCAACTAATCCCATAACCATAAGTACAGAAAGTAAAACAGTAAATAGTTTTTTCATTTTCCTTCTCCTTGTTGTATCTAACAACATTAGTATTATAGCATTCACATCTTCTTAGTCAATCAAGATTATAGATGCGATTTTCTTTGGTCAATAAAGTAATAAGCACCAATAATAAGCCATATACAAACTAAACTAATAATAAGTACCTTGCTTTCAGTAGGCAAAGGACCTAAATTATCACTAGAAGTAGTCTTATTGTTGACTTGATCTAAACGATATAAAGATTTTACATCCTCATATAGTTGATCAATATAATCTTCATCTACAACCTTGCCTCTTCGTTCTGCCTTAGTAACTTCCTCGATTAATTGGCCCGCTGCATTTCTTAAAGAAGCCGAACCATTAAATACTGAAGTAGTAAAAGTATTATCGATATTATTAAGAATTAGCTTAACCGCATCAATCTTGATACTATAATGCTCATTATTATCTTGACCCGATAAAGCTAAATATTCACTATATTCTTCGCTATTTATAGCCTTATTAGTAACTGGAACATAGCCTTCTGTTTCACTATAACTAGTTTGCACATCATTAGTTAATAGATATTGGGCAAATAACCAAGAAGCCAAAACCTCACCACTATCATCCTTATTAAAGATACAAATTGAAGGGCCTTGGGAAATCATCGTCTTATTTGCCACATCGTATTGTGGAATCTCCTTAACTACTGTCTCAAACTCTACCATCTTATCTTCAGGAATATCCACAAGTGGTGCATTAGAACCCATCCAAGTAGAACCAGCTGTTGAATCAATCGCAAAGATACATTGTCCAGCATTTAAAAAATTAGCTGGATAACCCGAAATCTTAAACGTTGAGAAAGCCTTACTCTTGGCATAATCACCAATATTTAAAAGTAATTTTTTAGTATCATCATTAAACATCAAGATATCACCTTCATCATCAGAATAAGGAATATCTAATTGCTTAAGCATTTGAATCATCATATTATCAGTAGACTTATAAAT
>CAVCDR010000074.1:0-17844 GCA_963601025.1 Agathobacter sp.
AAGCGCTTGTTTATATTACCAAAGGATAAGAATAGATGCAAGAGATTTTTGAAAATTTCTTGCAAAAATTTCAATTTCCTTTGTTAATCACTATCTTTACTTGTTTCATCAAAGATTAGTTCAAAATATTTCATGATGTAATTATTGATATATGTAAAGTTGAATGGATCTTGTTTAGTCTTAATCATTTCCAACAAATTATTCATTTCATTATCAACAATTGCTTTTATCTCATCAGAATATTTCATCTTATTAGAATGATAAGCATATTCATTCTCATCCAAAATCATATAACTTTCATCCGGGAATACCTTAACATCTAAATCATAATCAATATTTTTAATAGCTTCACCATCATATAAGCTAGGAGATGCAATATTACAATAATAATAAATTCCAGTTTTTCTAACCATTGAAATAATATTGAACCATCTATTGTCATAATAGAAACAAATTGCTGGTTCTTTAGTTAGCCACTTTCTTTTATCTGATTCCACTACCCATGTATGGTCTGTCACAACAACCGCACAATGTTCTAAAATATCTATTACATAAGCTTTAGACCAAGTACGATGCAAAGAACCATCATGTTTATATGATTGTACAAAAACACTATCACCAATTTTTAAATCTTTTATCGTCATCTTTTCTATTATACACTCATTAATCATTACATTGAATGATTAGCACTTTCCCATCAAAGATGTCCATACTACAATATTCGTTTAATATTTCATTACTTGTTGTGTAGTTATCATTAAAAGTTAAAGTTGTCTTACCTATTGGATAATAAGTGCCAGATAGTGATAATGTACAATCTTTAAAAACAAATAAGGAAAGATATTTATAATTTTCTTTGTAAATTTTATGAGTTCCTTTGCTTAACAAAAAGATTTTATGTTTTTGATCATAATAAGTTATTTTTAAATCACTTAAATACAATAATTTAAGATTCAATAAGTTATGGTCTTGTCTTCCACCTAAACAACCATAAACATCTATCTCTTTATAACCTTTTTCTTTAACGAATTTTAGCGCATGTTCTAAATCGGTATCATCCTTTATTGGATTTAGTTTTATAAATTCTTTTGAAAATTCCTTGATTTTTTCAAGTTCGTTGTCATTAACTGAATCAAAATCCCCTATTGCAAAATCCATCTTCACATTATTTAAAGCTAAAAAAGAAGCCCCTTTATCAACGCCAATAAGAAATATATCTTCATAGTTTTCTAAAATTTGTGGTTTATATCCACATACAATAACACATTTACTCATACTTAAATTATATAAGTGTGTATAATAAAGACAAGTGAACAGGGGTGCGCAAGCTGAGAAATACCCTCATCACCTGAACTAGTTAATGCTAGCGTAGGGAGTTTCCAATTCTTTACGCCTGCGAATTTTTCGGAGGTTTTTTTATGAATAACAACAAAACTAGAACAGTCATCTTTATAGGGCTTTATATTGCTCTATCCGTCGTCCTACAATATGTATCAGGACTAATTCCCTTCTTACAAATGCCACAAGGTGGAAATATTGATTTAGGTGTAATTCCAATTTTTATGGCATCTTATCAGTTTGACTACAAAACCGGAATTATCACTGGCTTAATGTGTTGGTTAATCAATTTTATTCTAGGTATTAGTGGAACATGGTTTCTTACTGTACCGCAATATTTATTAGATTATATTATCCCAGTGAGTGTTCTTGGCCTTGCATCTTTATTCCCAAAAATCGGAAAAGTAAACAATGTTTATACAGGTATTACTTTTACAATGATTATTAAGTACATTTCTCATGTTTTATCTGGAGTATATTGGTGGTTTCCTGAAACATCATATGCTGGATCAGTTGCATCATGGTTATATTCGCTTTCATATAATTTGTACTATAATCTCGCAACTCTAATTGTCGCCCTAATTATCGTGAATGTTCTTATAAATACCTTAAGCAAATCGAGAAATACTTTCTCGGGAGTTAAAAAATAAGATAAAATAATTTCATGAACGAAATATTAGTAAAACAAGCAGATGAATTTTTAAAAAGTGAAGATACTTTAAGCGCATTATGTAATATTACAGCACTTTTATATCAACAACTTGAAATGGTAAACTGGGTTGGCTATTATTTTTATAAAAATGGAAAACTTATACTTGGCCCATTCCAAGGAAAAGTAGCTTGCTCAAGCATTCCAATAGGCAAAGGAGTTTGTGGAACAAGTTATGAAAGAAAGATGCTTCTTAATATTAATGATGTAACTAAATTTGAGGGCCACATCGCTTGTGATGAGGACTCATGTAGTGAACTTGTTGTGCCATTAATTTATAAAAACACTATATTTGGTGTAATTGATATTGATTCGCCAGTCTATAGACGTTTTGGCACAAATGAGGAAGAAACAGTTGAAGAAATAGCTAAACTGATTTCAAAAAAATTAGCTTGTAAAAAGGAAGGTTAATAACCTTCCTTTAATTTTTATCGGCCTTAAATTCAATGCCTGCTGACTTTCTAAGTTCATCAAGCGTCTTTGTATACATAAGACTCATTGTTATATATTCATTAGCTTTTTTAATATTCTTATAATCAGCTATTGATTTAAAATCAATTAATTCTTGAAAATATGCAGATTCTCCCTCATATTTTCTTTCTTTAACTGTTCCATCGTTAAAATGAATTGTATAACTATCAAATAGGCTATTAGGACTATCGCAACTAATATAACCATTTTCGCCACTTATCATAAAGCCATTCTTCATATTTGCATTTTTGCCTGCAAGTGATGTAACAATAAAGTTATCATACTTTAAAATCGAAACACCGCTAATATCAATGCCTTTTTCCATATTTGGATGATATTTAACAGCTTTTGGTAAACCAAACAAGCCTACCGCAAAGGCAATATTATAAACACCAAGGTCCATTAAAGCACCACCACAAGTCTTATAACTGAAGGCACTGCATTCTTCATTGTTTTTGTATTTTTCTATCTTACTTGAAACCTTATAGAAAGAAACAACTACGTTTTTAATATCACCCAATAATTTCAAATCTTCTCTTAATTGTTTATAAGCAAGTAAATGTAATGTAGTAATACCATCAAATAAGAACAAATTATTTTTACTTGCAAGCATAACTAATTCTTTAGCTTGATTTAGATTGGCTGTAAAAGGCTTTTCGCAAATTACATTTTTACCGTTCTCTAAAGCTTTTTTAGCATATTCATAGTGAAGCGAATTAGGAACAGCTAAATATACAGTATCAAAAACATCGGATTTTATTACGGCATCATAATCATTAGCGTGATATTCAACGCCAACTTTTAACGCAAAATCACTAGTTCTTTTTTCATCTCTACCAACGCAAGCGAAAACCTCTATTCCAACTTGTTTAAATGCAGCGATTAAAGTTTCGCAAATTTCGCTAGTACCAACTGTAACTACTTTCATAACTTTCCTCCTACTATCTATTTAAAATAGCTCTTTTTATAATCAAAACAACGCAAGCTCCTACTAAAGCTACCAATACGTTACTAATAAGTTTTGTTGCTTGAAAACCAAGTAAGCCAAACAAAAATGTTCCAATAAAGCCACCAAGGATACCAACAATACAATCAATGATAATATTTCCACTTTCATCATGCATTATCTTTCCTGCAATGTATCCAGCTATAGCTCCCACAATAATATAAATAAGAAAATTCATAAGACATTTACCTCCATACTATTTATATAAATATTCTAATATAGTTTTTACATCAGTAAAATGATACTTTTGATTTTCGATATAGGGGTTACCAGGCGCATTAGCTAAAATTAATAAATATGAACGATTTTTATAAGAATATAAAATCATTATATTTTCGCCAGCTTCATCTGTAAAACCAGTTTTACCACCATATATCTTCACATTTTCAATACTTGCTAAAGAACTTAGAGTACTACTAACGCTAGTATCATCTTCTAATGTATATTTAAAAACCTTAAGTACTTCTTTGCCTTTTGGATAACTTAAGGTATCAACTATAACGTTGGCATAATCCTGTAATGTTGTATATAATTCATCATCATGCAAGCCTGTCGTATTAGTGAAGTGGCTATTAGTTAAGCCTAAAGATTTAGCGTTCTCATTCATTAAAGATACTAAATCCTTATCTTGTTTTTTAAAATAATTTTCAAGCGCCTTACCCGCATCCGCGCCACTTGGAAGTACTAATGCATAAAGTAAATCTTCTATGCTATATTCTTTATCTACAGTTAGGCCAGCTAAAGAGGCGTTTTTATTTACTAGTTCTTCATAATCAGTGCTACTAAAGCTAGATGTTTCACTAAAATCACTAACATTTTTAACTACTGTATTTAAAGTAACCACTTTAGTTAATGAAGCTGGATAAAACTTATCCATATAGTTTTCACCAAATAAAGCCTTAAAGTCATTTAAACGAATCAATAAATAACCATTTGAATATAAATCTAAATCAAGTTCATGGATATCTTTATAGTCAATATTATTTACTGTTTGAACATCAACTACCGTTTCTTCTTCCTCGTCGCTATAAGCGATACCAGGATTATATGCACAAAGTAATAAACAAATAGTTACAATTTTAAGCAATCTTTTTTTCATCAATATACCCATTATATTAATCTTTGAATAAATCACAAAATAATTTATAAGCTTTTAAAATGATATCCATATTTGTTTCATAGAAATTAATAATGATTTTAAAATCTTCTAAATCATATTCTATATCTTTTAATACTTCATAATAATTAAAATCAGCTTTATTAATTAATCTAAATTTTCTTAATTTTTCAACATCCAAACTATCCAAACCATTTAAATGTTTAAGGCAAACAAAGCCTCCTAACCGATTAGATATTGATACAACTGAAGTATTTCCACATACAACGCACCCATCTACATTAGGACTAATACCGTTTATTTTAAGTAGATAACCAAAATATAAACAACCTAAAAGATACATATTGTCTATATTCATATTCTTAAGTGTAAAAATTAATGAATCATACATCTTTAATTCATATAATTCTTTAGCTTTAAGTGTTGCCTCAACAATAATATTTTTATAAGAAAGTAATTTCAAATCATTATCATCAAAATAAGTCTCTAATAATTTACTATTATGAATCAAAAAGATATTTTTATGATCTTTATAATCAATAATAAATTCATATAAGCATAAAGGATAATAGTGTTTTTTACTATCTATCTTTTTAGCCCCCTTGGCTACTAAAGATAAAAAAGATTTGTCTTTAGAAATTACTTCCAAAATCAAATCATTTTCTTTATAATCAGTTATTTTTAAAACTAAAGCAGTAACCTTATCATTCATTGAAATAGCCTAAATCAAACAACTTCTTTGACTTATTAAGCCAATCTTCTTCAACCTTAACATAAAGACTTAAATATATTTTCTTATTAAGTAAGTTTTTTATATCCTTACTTGCAGACATATTTATTTTATTTAACATACCGCCTTGCTTGCCAATAATAATGCCCTTATGAGAATCCTTATTCACAATAATTGAAGCACTAATAATAGCCTTATTTTCAAGATTTTTAAATTCATCAATTTTTACAGCTGTAAAGTGAGGAACTTCTTTTTCCGTATATAAAATTATCTTCTCTCTAATAATTTCGCTTATTTTAAATTCCAAGCTAGAAACTTCATCTTGTTCCTTTGGATAATACATCGGACCCTCGTTTAAGTAATTGACGCTAGTATTAATAAGTTCTTCAATATTGGTCTTATTTAAAGCGCTGATAGGAATTATTTCCTTAAAATCAAAATGTGTACTAGCATAATTACATCTTTCAATTAGCTTTTCCTTATTAACTTCATCTATTTTATTAAATACACAAAAAACCGGAATATCATATTTAAAAATCTTATCCAATACTTCCTTGTCATCATTATTGATACCCTTAGAAGCATCACATAAATAATAAATAATATCCGCTCCATCAGCTTGGGCATAAGCTTCTTTATTCATATATGAGCCTAAATAATTTTTGGCCTCATGAATACCTGGTGTATCAACAAAAACAATTTGTAAATCATCTCTATTTAAGACACCTTGTATAGAATTACGCGTAGTTTGTGCTTTATATGTTGCGATAGCTACTTTTTTATTTAATAAGCTATTTAATAAAGTACTTTTACCAGCGTTTGGTTTACCAATTAAAGCAATAAATCCAGACTTCATTAACGAATTACATCCTCAGTTGTAAAGTTCATTGGCAAAAGTTCTCTAATACAAGTAGTAACTTCATCCTTACCATTGCTTAGATAAATAGGTGTATCTAAATCAATTAATTCGCTCAATACTTGTCTACAAATGCCACATGGTGCAGCAATTCTATCACCATTAGATACAATTGCCAATGCAACAACATCTTCCTTTTTATAGCCATTTGCGTAAGTAGCGAAAATAGCTGTTCTTTCAGCACAATTAGTCGCTCCAAAAGAAGCATTCTCAATGTTACATCCTTTAATATAACTGCCATCTTTGGTTAAAACACAAGCTCCAACATTGTACTTTGAATAAGGAGCGTAAGAGTTTTTCATGGCCTCAAAAGCTTTTTCTAGTAAAATATCTTTGTTCATACAATTCTCCTAATAACAACATATAAACATACAACTAGTGAAAAGAAACAAGCTACTAAAACAGCACCACTAGAGTAATCTTTAATAACTCTGATTCTTTCATCATATTCTCTTTTATACATATCGCAAACTTTTTCGATGCAACTATTAACAAGTTCCAAACTTATAACCATGCCAATGCAAATAAAGAACGCCAACCATTCATATGGTTCAAGATTGATTGTAATACCACCGGCAATAGCCAATAAGCCTAACATAACTTGTGTAAAAACTGATTTTTCTTTTAGCGAATGTACTAATCCATTAATTGCGTACTTAAATTTCTTCATTTTAATTCCCCTATAATTTTATCTTGTAAAGAAAACATAATTTTTTCATCTTCTTTTTCCATATGATCATAACCTAAAAGATGTAACATTCCATGCACAAATAGAAACATGAATTCTCTTTTTATTGAATGTTCATACTTCTTAGCTTGTGATTTTACACGATCAACGTTAATAAAGATATCACCTAGATTAACTTCACCCTCTTCAACTAAATAATCATAATCATCTGAATCAATATTGGCAAAGCTAATCACATCAGTAACACGATCAATATTACGATAATCTCTATTGATGTTTCTAATCTTGGTTTTTCCAACGATTATTAAAGACAAATCCATCTCATCTTTGATATTTAGAACATCTAAGGTCTTTTTATAATATTCATTAATGTCATCAAAGAATTCGTTCAATTCTTTCTTTCTAGTTAAATCATATATTTCTACCATGTCTTAATTATACAATCTATTGCCGAACTTATTTCATTAAAAGTCTTCTCAAAATCTCTTGTATACCATGGGTCAGCAATATCAAATGGTGCAAGCTTTTTAATTTTATGTTTATAATCATCAAACATATTATCAATTATTCTTTGATTACTAGAATCCATAATATAGATATCATCAAAGTCTTCATAATCCTTTAAAGTTATCTTCTTAGCACTATGTCTAGTATATGGAATATGATGTTTATCTAATGTTTCCTTAGCTGCATAATAAATATCATTACCCTCTTCTTCATTACTTAAAGCTCTAGATTCACACTTGAAATCTAAACCTTCAGCCTTATATTTAAAAATAAATTCTGCCATAACACTACGACATATATTCCCATGACATACAAATAATATCTTTCTCATTATTTCACCTTCTTTGGCAAATATTGCATCTCCGCCACATTATATACAGTTATAAAAGCCTTTGGATCTAAAGAATTAATAAAAGTAATTAGTTTTTGATATTCTTGTTTATCAACGATTGTAATTATCTCGTTATGTTTATCCTTATTGTATGCCCCAATAGCTTCATAGATAGTAGCACCACTATGCAATTCATTAATAATAAATTTTCTTAATTCGTCCTCTTTACTAGTAATAATACATACACGCTTTTTAAGATTTTGGCTAAAGATAAAATGGTCGATGACGATGCCATTAAAATAAGTACCCAAGATACTTAAAACAAGTGATTTAGAATCATAGACAAAGTATGAACATAAAGCTATCACCATGCCACTATAGCTCATAGCCTTACCAATATCGATTTTTAAATATTTGTTTAAGACTTTGGCCACAATATCCAAGCCGCCACTTGAAGCATTCGCATTAAATAAAACACTTTGACCAATACTTACTGTCAAACAATAGCACAAAACATCTAATTCTTGACTACCAGTTAAAGAAGAAAAGTTAGGAAATAGCATCTCAAATAAGCCTATAAATACTGGTAACATCACGCTTGTATAGACCGTTCTAACCCCAAATTCTTTGCCGCAGGTAATAAAGCCAATTATTAGTAATAAAACATTCAATATTAAAGTAATTATGGATAGTGGCAAATTAATAAAATTGGTTAAAATCATTCCTAGACCCGAAATAGAACCGACAGCTGTTTTACTAGGATTTAGGAAAAAGAAGACAGCGGCACCAATTATGCCGTCAGCTATTGTCAACATTATCAAATCTTTAAAAAAATCTTTTGTCTTCACTTTATCTTCCCTTTAAATCATTTGTATCGTAATCGATCCAATCAAAAGGCAACCAAGTCTTAATCTTTTGACTCATTAGTTCAATCTCGATACAACAATTACGATTCTTCTTTGAATATTCAACAATTTGACCTTCTAAGTTCTTTAAAGGACCACCAACAATCTTTACCTTGCCATCAATTCTAATAGCTTCTGAAACGCTTAATACACCCTCTTGACTTAATACCCAATCGGCATATTCTAAATCTTTGCCCACAAGTTTGCCATTATCATTGTCTTTACTTAAAACTTTAAAGTAATAATTATCACTTTTTAAATAATAGACTTTTCTATCAATTGGCAAATATACAAAAAGATAACCACCTAATAGTACCTCTTGTACATCGTACTTAACACCTTTTTTAGAACGATGCGCCATTTTTAATAATGGCGAAACAAGACAATATTCATATCTTTTATTTAATTCATCCGCAATCTTTGTTTCTAAACCTTCAAGAGTAAACAAACAATATGCATCATAGCCACTTTTAATTAGGCTTTCTTTTCTTAGTTTTAATTCATCTGAAAATTCCCACATATATAAATACTATCATTTTTTCAGTGTTATAATAAGCTCTATGTTAAAGAAATTTTTATCTTATTATAAACCTTACAAATTGCTATTTTCATTAGATATGCTAGCCTCATTATTCATTTCTCTAAGTGCAATGGTCTATCCTATTATTACTAGAAATATGCTTAATGATTACATACCTAATTCTAAATTTGATTTGATTATTAAGTTTGGTGTAATTCTATTAATTATCTACATAATTAGAGCTTTGCTTAAGTTCTTTGTGCAATATTATGGCCATATCATGGGTGTAAGAATTCAATCTGATATGCGAAAAGCTCTATTCCAAAAGATTGAAAAGTTACCATATACGTACTTCGATAATCACGAAACAGGAGCCATCATGTCTAGCCTTACAAATGATATTTTTGAAATATCAGAATTAGCTCATCACGGTCCTGAAAACTTTATCATGTGTACCTTAATGATTATCTTATCTTTCTTATATTTAAAGACAATTAATCTAAATTTGACATTAATCATCTTTGCTTCTGTACCTTTTCTAATTATTATCTCTTGTAAGCTACAAGCTTATATGAAAGAAGCATCTAGTAAATCAAAGGCCGCCATGGCTCAAATTAATGCCGCTATCTCTTCTTCAATTAGCGGTATTAGAGTAACTAAAGCTTTTAATAATGCGAAACTAGAAGAAGAAAAATTTGATGTCTATAATAAACAATTTATTGAAGCTAGAAGGATGCACTTTAAGGGCTTTTCAATCTTTAATTCATCAACAAGTTTCATTACCGATTTATTCAACGTAATTTGTTTAATATCAGGTGGTATTTTCCTATATAAGGATTTAATTACGTTTGGTGATTACTCTACATTTATTGTATCTATCAACTTATTTATTTCGCCCATCACAACACTAGTACAATTTGTTGAACAATTAGAAGAAGGTATAGCTGGTTTTGAAAAGTTCGATAAAATCATGAATGAACCAATTGAAGTTGATGAAAGTGATGCAAAAGATTATAAGGATATTAACGGTGATATTGAATTTAAAAATGTTTCTTTTGCCTATGACAATAAGAAAGTAATAAATAATATTTCATTCGATGTAAAAAAAGGCCAAACAGTAGCCTTAGTTGGCGAAAGTGGTGGTGGCAAAACTACTATATGTCACCTTATTCCTCGTTTCTATAACATTGATAGTGGTGAAATAAATATTAATGGCATCGATACTAAGAAAATCAAGATGGAGACTTTAAGAAGAAATATCGGTATAGTTCAACAAGATGTATTCTTATTTTCAGGAACATTTTTAGAAAATATTGCCTATGGCAATTTAAAAGCAACAAAAGAAGAAATTATTGAAGCAAGTAAGAAAGCTAATATTTACGACTATATAATGTCTTTGCCAAATGGCTTTGATACACAAATTGGTGAACGCGGTATCAGACTATCCGGTGGCCAAAAGCAAAGATTATCAATTGCTAGAGTATTTCTTAAAAATCCTTCTATTCTATTATTAGATGAAGCTACCAGTGCCCTAGATAATACAACAGAAATCGCCATTCAAGAAGCCCTAGATACACTTAAAGAAGGAAGAACAACAATTGTTGTTGCCCATCGTTTATCAACTATTAAAAATGCGGATAAGATTATCGTAATAGTAAATGGCGAAGTAAAAGAAGAAGGAAAACACGAAGAGTTAATTAAGACTAAAGATGGTATATATCAAAAGCTGTATAACGCGATAGTTTAGGAGATTATATGTTTATAAATGAATATAAAAAAATAGAAGAACTTACAAAGAAACTTGTTAGTATCAATAGTGTCAATAATGGTGAAAATAAAGGCGAAACAAAGTGCGCTGAATTTCTTTATGATTATTTAAGTAAATTAGATTATTTTAAAGAAAACAAGGATCATTATTTTACCTTTGATAGTGAAAATAATCGTAAAAGTATTATTGCCTACCTAAAAGGAAAAGGTGAAAAAACTATTATTTTAATGGGACATATCGATACCGTCGATATTCAAGATTATGGTAAGGCTAAAGATTATGCATGCAACCCTGATAAGATATGTTCTAAACTAGAAGAATATTTCACTTTAGACAAACAAGTAAAAGAAGATATCGCCTCAAATAAATATATGTTTGGTAGAGGTGCTCTAGATATGAAGGCTGGTGTTTGTGCCAATTTATGTGTCTTTGAATATTTTACCAATAATCTTGATAAGTTAAATGGAAACTTGGTTTTCCTTGCGGAATGCGATGAAGAAGGCGATTCTAAAGGTGTTATTAGTGCTTTAGATAAACTAATTGAAATTAAAAACAGTAATCATTTTAAATATGTAGCTTGTTTAAATAGCGACTATTCAGTTTCATATGACAATACAAGATATGTCTATTTAGGAACTGTTGGAAAACTACTTCCAAGTTTTGTATGTATTGGTAAAGAAAGCCATGTAGGAAGTCCTTTTGATGGTTTTGATCCAAACTTAATGCTTTCAATATTGAATAAAAACTTATCTTTAAATGCTGATTTAACCGATAAAGTAGATGGCAAAACTTGCGTACCTCCTATTTGTCTAAAACAAAGTGACACCAAGTCATCATACACTGTACAAACAGCAAGTAGCGCCTACTTATATTTAAACTATATGCTATATACTTCTTCACCAGATAAGGTATTAAGTAACTGCCTAAAGGTTGCAAAAGAAAGTTTTAAAGAAACAATTGGCCATTTAAATAAAGAATATAAAAAATATTGTCATAATAACTCTTTAAAATATGAAAAATTGCCTTTCGAAAATAATGTTTATACTTTTGATGAATTTGATACACTACTAAAACAAAGTAATCCAAATTATGAAAAAGAAATAAATAAATATAGTAGGTCGCTAATAAAAGAAAATCCCAATATTGATATTCGTGAATATAGTCATAAAGTAGTCTTAAAAGCTTATGAATACTACGAGAAAAAAGAACCAGTTTTAATTGTCTATTTTGGTTCAACATTTTATTCAAGTATTCAAACAGAAAATTTAGATTTAATAAAAGCTATATATAATGCCGTAAATAAAGTAAATAAGGAATCTAAATACGATATAAAAGTAAGTACTTTTTATCCTTATATCTCGGATATGAGTTATTTAGCTTGTGTACATAGTGAAAAGGCAATAAAGAAAATGTTGAATAATTGCCCATATCATGAATATCGATATAATTATCCATACAAAAAAATAAAAGAAATAAATGTACCTGTAGTTAATATTGGAACATTTGGCTTTGATGGACACACATATATAGAACGTCTAGAAAAAGATTATGCATTTAATGAATTGCCCAATCTTTTATATGAAAGCATTAACGAATATTTTAACAAATAATAAGTTTTGACTTTTAAAGTATCAAAAAAAATAATATAATTTAGCTTAAGAGGGTAGAATATGAACGAAAAAGGAATTGAATCAAAAAAAGAGTTAATTGCGAAAGCAAAGGAACTTGTTGAAAAAGCTGAGAACGCTACTTATAGCGAAGTCAACGAATTAAAAAGAAAATGGAGAAGATCAAGCAGTGAAGATGAATCACTAGCTGAAAAGGAATTAAACGACGAGTTCGATAAATTGATTTCAGATATAAGTTCAAAAGCTGGAGAATTAAGCCAATCTGTAGAAGAAACTAAAAAGGCTATCATTAAGGAAGCTCAAGAAGTTTCTACAGCAAGCTTTAAAGAAGCTACAGCTAAGATGAACGAACTAATGGATAGATGGAAAGCTGCTGGCAGATGTGGAAGCAAAGATGAAGAACTTTGGGAAGAATTTAGAGCAGCTAGAGATAAATTCTTTGATGAAAGAAAAGCTCATTATGAACAATTAAAAGAATCTTTCACTAAAAACAAAGAAGAAAAAGAAAAATTAGTTGAAGAAGCAATTGAAGCTAATAAGTTAGAAAGCTTCAAAGAAATCAATGCCAAGATGGACGAACTAATGGAAAAATGGAAAGCTGTTGGTAGTGCTGGCAAAGAATTTGAAGATGACTTATGGAATAAGTTCTCTGAACAAAGAAAAATTTTCTTCAAGAATAGAAAAGAATACTATAAAGGCATGAAAGAAACTTATGCTGCTAGAGTAGAAGAGAAGAAAGCTATTATTGCTGAAGCAAAGCAAAATTTAGCAAGATCTGAATTTTCTGAAGATGAAATCAACGCTATGAAAGAACTTAGAAAGAAGTGGAAAGAAGTTGGTTCAGCTGGCAGAGAAAATGAAGATACTCTATGGGAAGAATTCAATGGTATCGTAAACAAGTATTACGACAACATGAGATTCTACAAAAACGATAGATAATAACTACAAAAGAGGCGATTAGCCTCTTTTGTTTTGCCTTATTACATTAATTGCAAGATATAGAACTTAAGATAATCGGTTTGATTAGAACTTAATAATATAGGATGATCCTTTCCTTGTTGAGTATAAGATATTTGTTTTAAGACCATATTATTTTCTTTGGCTGCCTCAAGTAACATCTTTACAAACAAGTCCTCATTCATAAAATGTGAACAACTACAAGTTACTAGATAACCGCCTTTTCCTAATAAGTTCATAGCTTTAGAGTTAATACGTTTATAACCATTAAAGGCTGCCATTATAGTTGATCTTGATTTAGTAAAAGCAGGTGGATCTAAAATAATCAAATCATATTCCCTTTTCTTTACTTTATCTAAATAATCAAAGACATCAGCTCTTACATATTCAACTTTATCTTCTAAATTATTAAGTTTAGCGTTTCGTTTAGATTGTTCAATAGCCAAAGGTGATACATCAACAGAAACAACTTTACTTGCGCCATTAATTGCACAGTTTAAGCCAAATGAGCCAGTATGTGTAAAACAATCTAGTACTTTCTTGTTTTTGGCAATCTTTCCTACTAATTCTCTATTAAATCTTTGATCTAAAAAGTATCCAGTCTTTTGGCCATCTACATAATCCACATAGTACTTTACACCATTCTCAACAATGATTGTCTCCTTTTGATTTAAATCAAAATCCTCTACTGTATAGTAATATCCCTTATATAGTTCAAGACCATCTAGTGCTCTAGAATTAACATCATTTCTTTCATAGATTGCAGAAATAGTTTGGTTAGCTTCCTTAAAAGCCTCTAACATCGCCTTAAAAATAATATCTTTTCTTAAATCTAAGCCAATAGTTGTAATTTGGGTTACTAATATATCATTATATTTATCAACAGTAAAGCCGGGAAAACCATCAGCTTCGCCAAATATCATACGTCCTGTAGTAATATCGCCTAAAACCGTTAAACGATAATCTATAGCATATTTAATCCTTCTTTTAAAGAATTCATAGTCATAGCTATCATTTGTGTTTTTAGAAAAGATTCTAACTCTAATCTTAGACAAATCAGAAATAAAACCAGATCCTAAATATTTCCCCTTCTTTGAAATTACATCAACGATATCGCCATTATTATGTTCTTTAGAAATAGAAATAATTTCATTTTCATATACCCAGTTATTTCCACTTTCAATGAAGTCTTCCCCTTTTTCCGTAATTGTAATAAGGGGATAAGTTCTTTTATCATCTTTCATCATAGCTCCTTTAAAAATTCAATTAATTCCTCAAATGTACCGTTTTTACCATTATGTGGATGATTAGGACATTCAATCTTACAATCATTCACAATATAACAATCAATGTCAAGCTCACTACATGGATAAGCATCTTCTTTTTCATCGTTGCCTATCATTAGACATTCACTTGCGTTTACATTATATTTCTTTAATAACTCGCCATAGTATCTAGTATCAGGCTTAATATATCTTTGATCCTCGTAAGCTGTAATATAATCAAAATCATTTTTATTTAGATTGATAAAAGATAACCTTGTCTTTTGCGCTGCCAAAGGAAATAAAGGATTAGTCGCTAATACAACATGCTCACTTTTTTGATGAGCTAATTCAATAGCTTTTACCGCTAAGTTATTATCACCTGTAAAAGCTTTAGCCTTTTTAAAATCATTGCCATAAAACTCATCACAAATAGGTTCTATGATGTTTCTATCTAAATTTGTCTTTAAAACAAAATCATCCCAAAAGGCATCCCTATTAGTCTTTAGGCCATCACTTTTGCCCATAGCTTTGACACCGCTCCATATCGCATCAACAAAAGCTTTCGGTTCAATATAATTAATTACTTTTTTACAAAGTAAAGTAAAATAGCCATTCACAAACTCATCTTGGGCCATTGGAAGCAAAGTGCCATCCATATCAAACATTATCAACTTGTATTTCATTATTATCTGTGCCTTTCTTTAAACATGTATTTAAACATCCGCCAATAAAGAATAAATAAAAGAAGAAATTAAAATAAATCATAATTACAACAATGGTTGCCAAAGAACCATACATTGAAAAACTAATATAATTGCTTAATAAAAAGTTAAATATCTTTGAGAATAATTGACAAACTAAAGTAGAGAAAATAGCTCCTGGCAAAACATCTTTAACCCTATTATTTTTGGCTGGTAGAAAAGCATATAAAAATATAAATACCAAAAAATAACTAATAAGTGTAATTAATAAGTGATAATCAAATACTACTTCGACTATATTAATAAACTTTAGATTGTACTTGTAAATAAACTCATGAAATTTACTACCAAAAAGCGATAATAAAGAAATAATGAAAATAATTATGATAGCTACCACTGTATAAAGAGTAGCAATCAATCTTACTAAAAGAAAGTTCTTTTTTTCATAAAAGCCATTAATATCATTTAAGCCATTTCTTATCGATACCATCGCCTTAGATGCTGTCCAAAACATAATAATTATGGAAAGTGGAAGTATCGCTGATGACTTGGAATATATTTCATCAATAATACTAAAAGATAGACTATAAGCATATGATGGAAAAACCGTTTCTACTAGATTAGTTAAATTATCAGAACTAATTGTTGTATAGGGTATTAAGTAAATTAAAATTGTCAAAAAAGGAATCAAACATATAAAAACAAAATAAGCGCTTGCGGCTGAATAAGTTCCTATACGATGTTCCTTTATGGTATTAAGTAAATCGTTTAGATAAGCCAAAATTTTTTTCATCTAGACAATTATATTACATAATTATAGCCAAACAAAAACTAGATCATATGCAATCTAGCTTTTGTATAATATACTAATTTATCCTAATTTAGCTAATTCAACAGCAATTTGGCTAGCTACCTTAGCGTTGTTATAAGCAAGTTGTAAGTTACTAGCCAAGCTTCTTCCTTCTGTATAGTCCTTAATATGAGCTAATAAGTAAGGAGTAGTAGCTTTACCATGGATATGATCAGCCTTAGCACTATCTAATGCCTTTTGAATGATTACATCCATTTCCTTAGAATCCATACCATATTCTTCAGGAATTGGGTTAGCAATTAAGCCGCCACCTTTTAAACCTAAATCAACTTTAGTCTTAATAATTTTAGCAGCCTCTTTAGCATCGCTTAATTTATAGTCAACGCCAAAGCCTGATTCACGGCAATAGAATGCTGGGAAGTTTTCTGTTTGATAGCCTAATACTGGAACACCATATGTTTCAAGATACTCAAGAGTAAGTCCGATATCAAGAATTGATTTACAACCAGCACATACAACAAACACTTGTGTATTGGCTAATTCTTGAAGGTCAGCAGAAATATCCATAGTTGTTTCGGCACCTCTATGAACACCACCAATACCACCAGTAGCAAATACTTTAATGCCAGCTAAAGAAGCAATAAGCATTGTAGTAGCAACGGTTGTAGCACCAGTCTTGCCAGTAGCTAGATAAACCGCAACATCTCTTCTACTTACCTTGCCTACATCTTCAGCCTTACACATAATTTCTACTTCTTCAGCGTTTAAGCCTACTTTAAGTTTGCCATCAATAATAGCCGTAGTAGCAGGAATAGCACCTTGGCCTCTAACGATTTCTTCAACCTTATGAGCGAATTCTAAATTCTCAGGATAAGGCATACCATGAGAAAGAATTGTACTTTCTAAAGCAACAACTGGTTTTCCAGCAGCAAGTGCTTCACTTACTTCTGGAGTAATACTTAAATAATCTTTGTAGTCCATTTATTTATTCTCCTTTATAATCTTTTTAAGTAATCTAATTGACATCTTAGGATTGATTGTCTCTTCACAAATAATAGCGGCAATGCCAGCTCCTAGCGCATTGTTTATTGTATCATCTAAACTAACGTTATTTACAAAACTATAAATAATTGCCGCAAAAAAACTATCGCCAGCTCCAGATGCATTAACAACATTTTCAACTTCTCTAAATTTTCTAGTATAGACAACATTATTCTCATCGTTATACATACAACCATCTTTGCCAAGGGAAACATAAATTTTCTTAACGCCCTTAGCTAAAACAATATTGTAAGCCTTTAATAAGTCATCATGATTTTCAATATTGATACCCGCCAAAACACCAAGTTCACTCTTATTTGGCTTTATACAATAGATATGTTCTAAATAAGGTTTAATCTTAGCTGCATAAACATCTGAAATGGGATCTAAAAATATGGGAATATTTTTATAATTATCAAAAATATATTCTAATAC